>JBDTXU010000151.1:0-5303 GCA_040006055.1 Sphingomonas bacterium
CCAGCCGGCAATCCTGGCCCCATTTCACGAAGATGGTGACGATGCCCGTATCCTGACAGATCGGCCGATGCCCTTCAGCGCACATCCGCGAATTGGTCAGGATCTGCGCGATCGCGTCCTTCGCAGCCGGGCTCTGTTCCGCCTCATAGGCGACGCCCAGAGCGCGGATATAATCCATCGGATGGTAGAAACTGATAAACTGGAGGGCGTCGGCGACGCTCTCGATCAGGTCGACTTCGCGGATAGTGACGGTCATGGGCCTCGCTCGACAAGGGAATGCGGAGCCGCGCCTACCCCAGTTCGGGGAGAAAGGGGAGAGGCGCCAGGCTCCCGTTCCGCTTACGCGCGTCACGCGCCGGGCCGAACCGAACGCCAGTTTCATGTCGCGATTGCTGGCGCAAATTAACCCTCTTTTCCATCGCCTTCCCGATCAGTGAAATGCTTTCTTCACCATCCCGGGAAAGTAAATCTGCAAGATTGCACCCTAACCGAAACGAATGATCGGCCCTTTCACCCTGTTTCGCGCGCTGGCAACAACCGCGCGCGCGTTTCGCGACGACATCGCGCCGGGGCACGAGCCGACCGAGGATCGGACGGAAACGCTTCAAAGCCAGGTCAAGCAACTCGCCGCGACATGGGTTTTCGCGCTGGCCGCCCTTGTCTGTGCACCGTGCCCCTTATGGTACACGGCCTATGAGCTTGGCCGCCCCGACCTGCTCAATGCGATCGGGCTCAGCGGCGGCCTGGTTATCGCGCTTGGGCTGCTGGCATGGGGGTTGCTCCGGCTATCGGCGTTTTCCGACTGGTCACCCTCTGCGCATATCCGCAGCGCAACGGTAATCGGCGGCGGGATCGCGGCCGCCCTGTTTTCGTTGCTCAGCATCGCGGGCGAATTCCCGTCCAGCCCGCTCCAGCTTGCAAGCTTTGTCGCAGCCTTCGGCGCTATCGTGGTCACCTCGGCGGTGCTGCACCCGGTACGGGCGGCAACGGTCGGGTTCGCCGCCACGCTGGTGGGGGCGATCGCGGTCCAGTCCCGCTTCGGGCCGGCGAGCGGTGTCGCCTTCGCCTTCTTCCTCTATCTCGCCATTGCCACCTATCGCCTTACCCGGTTCGACCGATCCGCATCCGGGACGCGCGGCGCCACGGAGTCGCAAGGCCGGATGGCGGCGCGCCTCGTGCACGAGTTCGAAAGCCACACCACGGGCTGGTTCTGGCAGACCGACAGCCATGGCCAGTTGATCTATCTCTCAAGCAAGGTGGCGAACGAGCTCGACACCCCCGAGGCACCCGCAATAGGCGAGATGCTCACCGCCCTGTTCCGCATGGACGGCGCATCGCCCGAGACCGAGCGCACCCTCGCCTTCCACCTTTCGTCCCGCACCGCCTTCTCCAACTATTCGGTGCGTCCGGCGAGCGCCGCCAAGCTCGAGCGCTGGTGGTCGATTTCGGGCCGCCCGACCGCTGACGAGCTGGGCCGGTTCCAGGGCTTCATCGGCAGCGGTAGCGACCTGACCGAGCGCCGACGCGCCGACGCCGAGATTACGCGCCTTGCGCTGTTCGACGGCCTGACCGGCCTCGCCAACCGCCAGCGGTTGCGACTGTCGCTCGATCAGATGCTGCACCAGCCGACCGGCGTCTATCGTTCCACCTCTTTGCTGCTGCTCGATCTCGACCGGTTCAAGGCAGTCAATGATACGCTTGGCCATCAGGTCGGCGATTCCCTGCTCAAGCAGGTCGGCCAGCGCCTGCACCGGGCGGTCGGCGATGCCGGGCTGGTCGGGCGGCTCGGCGGCGACGAATTCCAGATCCTGCTGCCAAGCGAAGCCAATCGCGAGCGGCTCGGCGAGCTGTCGCGCACGATCATCGCGTCGCTTTCCCAGCCCTATTTCATCGATGGATCGTCCATCACCATCGGCTGTTCGATCGGCGTTGCGATCGCGCCAGAGGACGGCCGCGATTCGGAAACGCTGATCCGCAATGCCGATCTGGCGCTCTATGCCGCAAAGGCAGACGGGCGCGGCATTCATCGCTTCTTCCGCGAAGAGCTGCTGATCGGCGCGCAAAGCCGCAAGCAGCTCGAGGACGATCTTCGCCACGCGCTCGCACAGGACCAGTTCCATGTCGCCTATCAGCCGGTCGTCAGCACCGTGGACGAACGGATCGTCGGCTATGAGGCGCTGATCCGCTGGGACCACCCCACCCGCGGTGCCATCTCGCCCACTGAGTTCGTTCCCGTCGCCGAGGATACCGGGCTGATCGAGGCGATTGGCGAATGGGTGTTGCGGACTGCCTGTGTCGAAGCGGCGACCTGGCCGAAGGACATCCGGGTTGCGGTCAATGTGTCGCCGATCCAGTTCGCGAATCCCCGCCTGCCGACCGTCATCACCAGCGCGCTCGCGAAATCTGGCATCGCGCCCGGCCGGCTTGAGCTCGAGATCACCGAGGGCGTGTTCCTGGACGAGACAGCGTCGTCCGAACATATGTTCAAGATGCTGAAAGGCCTTGGCGTCCGGCTCGCGCTCGACGATTTCGGGACCGGCTATTCGTCGCTCGGCTATCTGAAAAAGGCGCCGTTCGACAAGATCAAGATCGACCAGAGCTTCGTGAAAGGCGCGGCGATCGCGGGCAATCGCAACGCGGCGATCATCAAGGCGATCGTCACGCTGGCCGATACGCTCGGCATGGAGACGACCGCCGAGGGCGTTGAGGTGCAGGACGAGATCCAGCTGATCCGTGAGCTCGGCTGCAGCCACATCCAGGGCTATGTCTATGGCAAGCCCATGCGTGCGCCCGAGGTGCTCAGGCAGCTGTCAGCGGCTGGCGGCATCGCGACCGCCTCAGGCTACCGCGTCAGCCGGAGCCCGCGCCACTCGATGATTCGCAACGCGCGCATCGCCTCCGGCAATGTCGAGGGCGAGATCCGGATCCGCAACATGTCCGCCACCGGCGCGATGATCGAGGGAATCGACGCGGACGAGGCGGTCGGGCTCGAAATCCTCATCGAGCTGCTCGAGGACCAGATGTTCCCGGCCAGGATCAAATGGGCGGGCGACGGGAAGGCGGGCCTGGAATTCGTGCAGCATTTCAACATGGAGCGGCTGGCGCCCACACCTGCGGCCTCGGCGGCGCTATCCAAGCGATCGGCCTGAGCGGTTTCCCCTTCCCTCCCCGGCGGACGCCGGGGAAAATGCAATCAGGCTCAATCCCGCCCCTCGGGCGCTCCGAGCGGGAACATGTGCCGATAGGGCCGCGCCTCGTCCAGCACGCGCGCATAGGAGGGGCGCGCCAGGAGTCGCTGGCGATAGGCGTGAACGTTCGCGAACCTCTTAGGGATCGCATGCGTCCAATCGGCATAGAGTAACGACGGCGCGGCGGCGCAATCGGCCAGGCTGAAGCCCCCGCCAGCAGCCCATTCGCGCGTCGCCATCCAGCGATCGAGCACTGCATAGGAGGTGTCGAGCATCGCCCGCGCATCCGTGACGCCCCGCGCATCCCGCTCGCCCTCCGCTCGCAGGGAATCGAAGACGATCTTCTGCTGCGGCGTCATCACATAATTGTCGAAGAAGCGGTCGAGCATCCGCACCTCGATCGCGGCATCGGCGTCGTCCGGAATCAGCTTCACCGGCCCTGGATGATGCACGCCAAGATACTCGATGATGATGCTCGCCTCGGGCACAAGCCGGTCGCCTTCGACCAGCAGCGGGAAGCGCTTGACTGGCCAGAGCGTCGCGAACTCGGTCGCCGCCGGCTCGCTGCCGTCGAGCATGACGAATTCGAACGCGATGTCGTTTTCGTAAAAGGCCATCAGCGCCTTGTGGCAATAAGACGATAACGGGTGCGCGTAGAGTTTGATCGTCATGTCCATCTCTCCTTATTGCCGGGTCAGTACGATATGGGCCGCGTTCTCGCCCCGGGCGTGTTCAGTCACCGCATAGCCGAGCGCAGGCAGGTCGAGGCCGGCAAACAGAGCTTCCCCCTGCCCCAGAACGACCGGCGAGACGGCGAGATGCACTTCGTCGATCGCGCCCGCGACCAGATATTGCCGGATGGTCGCGACACCGCCGCCGATCCGGATATCGCCGTCGCCCGCCGCGGCTTTGGCCAGCGACAGTGCTTCGTCGATTCCGCCCGTGATGAAGTTGAAGACAGTGCCACCCTTCATCTCGATCGGCGCGCGCGCATGATGCGTCAGGACGAACACCGGGCAATGATAAGGCGGCTCTTCACCCCACCAGCCTTTCCATGCGTCGTCGGGCCACGCGCCGCGAACGGGTCCGAACATGTTGCGGCCCATGATCCACGCGCCCATGCCCTCCATCGAGCGGGCGGCGTAGCTCTCGTCTATACCGGTCGAGCCGCCTTCCTCGCCGAACATGGTGCGGAAGGTCCTGGTCGCGAAGGCCCAGTGGTGCAGCTCCTTGCCACGCACCCCGAGCGGGTTGTCGACGTCCTGATCGGGGCCGGCCCCGAAGCCATCCACCGATATCGAAAATGCCCCGACACGAACTTTCGCCATTACGTTCTCCATACCGCTTGCGAATCACAACCAGTTGCTAAATTGCATAACTGATCCTATATTGCAACCAGTCATGACAATCCATATCGACGATTCGCGTTCGGGCTGCCCGATCAACCTCACCATCCAGGCGCTGGGCGATCGCTGGAGCCTGATCGTGATCCGCGACGTGATGTTCGGCAACCGCCGGCATTTTCGCGAGCTGCTCGGCGGGTCCGAGGAGGGCATCGCCTCGAACATCCTTGCCGATCGCCTGAAAAAGCTGGTCGCGGCCGGCTTCCTCGCGATCACTGACGATCCGAGCCACAAGCAGAAACATATCTACAGCCTGACCGAACCGGCGATCCAGCTTGTGCCGCTGATCGTCCAGCTCGGGGCCTGGGGGCGGCGCCACCTCCCCGTAACGCCCGACCTGGCGATTCGGGCACAATTGCTCGAGGAGGGCGGCCCCGAGATGTGGGCTGATTTCATGGACGAGCTGCGCACTGAACATCTCGGCACCCCGCCAACCGGCCGCCCGAGTGTCGCGGCCCCACTCCAGGCAGCCTATCAGGCGATGAACGCGTAATAGCCCACGTCCAGAGGAGGCCCTGGCGCCATGCCTGTCGGGGATCAAACCATCGGGCGATTGGCCCTACGTAAAATCCCTTAACCCCCGTTCCGCCACATGCCGGGACACCCGTTAACCCATAAAAATTTTGTCATGTTCCATGTTCGTTCCCTTGCCTTTCAGCAACCCCGCAGAACTCCACGCGTCGCTGCACTGCAACGTTTCACAGGTGCTGTG
>JBDTXU010000152.1:0-5773 GCA_040006055.1 Sphingomonas bacterium
GGGCTGGACATGACCAGCGCTAAGGCGGTATCGGGCACTCAATGACGCAGGCTCTTCGCCTTTCGCTGCTTCGACTTACGCGCCCTTAGGCGCGACCTTCGACGTGCGCCCCCTCGGCGCGCGCGACCCGCCTAAGGGCCATTCCGACCCAAAAGACCCCGCGAGCCGCGAGACTGAACCATGCTGCGTGACCCTTCCGTAAAATACCGCCCCTTCCCCCAGGTCGATTTGCCCGACCGCCAATGGCCGTCGCGAACCATCACCCGCCCGCCGCGCTGGCTCTCGACCGACCTGCGCGACGGCAACCAGGCGCTGATCGATCCGATGGACGGCGAGAAGAAGACCCGCTTCTTCGACCTGATCTGCAAGGTCGGCATCAAGGAGATCGAGGTCGGCTTCCCCGCTGCCGGCGCGACCGAGTTCGATTTTATCTCAGGTCTCGTCACATCGGGCAGGGTGCCGGACGACGTGACGATCCAGGTCCTCACCCAATCGCGCCGTGACCTGATCGAGACCAGCTTCGCGAGCCTGCGCGGTGCGCCCAAGGCGATCGTCCATCTTTACAATGCGGTCAGCCCGGCCTGGCGCAAGATCGTGTTCGGCATGAGCCGTGCCGAGATCCGCCAGATCGCGGTCGATGGCGCGATGATCCTGCGCGATCAGGCCGCCGCCCAGCCCGGCACTGAATGGCATTTCGAGTACAGCCCCGAGACCTTCTCGACCGCCGAGCTCGATTTCTCGGTCGAGGTCTGCGAGGCCGTGATGGAGGTGCTCCGCCCCACCCCCGATCACCCGCTGATCCTCAATTTGCCCGCGACCGTCGAGGCAGCCACGCCCAATATCTATGCCGATCAGATCGAATGGTTCGGCAAGAACATCCGCAACCGCGACAGCATCGTCATCTCGCTGCATCCGCATAATGATCGCGGCACCGGCGTCGCAGCCGCAGAGCTCGGCCTGATGGCGGGGGCGGACCGGCTGGAGGGCTGCCTGCTCGGCAATGGCGAGCGTACCGGCAATTGCGACCTGGTGACGGTTGCGCTCAACATGTACACGCAAGGCACCGATCCGAAGCTCGACTTCTCCGACATCGACCAGATCATCAACACCGTCACCTATTGCAACCAGCTGCCGGTCCATCCGCGCCATCCCTATGCCGGCGAGCTGGTGTTCACGGCCTTTTCGGGCAGCCATCAGGACGCGATCAAGAAGGGCTTCACCGCCCAGGCCGAGCGCAACGACGAATATTGGGAGGTGCCCTATCTCCCGATCGACCCCGCCGATCTCGGCCGCAGCTATGAGGCGGTGATCCGGGTCAACTCGCAAACCGGCAAGGGCGGCGTCGCCTGGGTGATCGAGCAGGACAAGGGCCTTAAACTGCCCAAGCGGCTCCAGGCCGATTTCAGCCGCCACGTCCAGGCGCTCGCCGACGAGACCAGCCGTGAGCTGAATGCCGAGGATATCTGGGGCAAGTTCGAGGCGACCTATCTCCGCAAGGAAGGCGACCGCTTCGCGCTGCTCGATTATCACGAGACCGGCTCGAGCGGCGACCGCCTGTTCGTCGGCCGCGTCTCGATCGGCGGCGAGGAACGTTCGATCAGCGGGCGCGGCAATGGCCTGATCTCGGGCGTGATCGCCGCACTGGCGGACACGACCGGCCCACAGCTCGACGTCGTCGATTATAGCGAGCACGCGATAGGCCACGGCGCCGATGCGCAGGCTGCAGCCTATGTGGAGTGTCGCACCGCGGACGGCCGGACCGTCTTCGGGGTCGGCATCGACGCGGACATCGCGACGGCATCGGTGCGCGCGGTGCTGAGCGCGGCGAATGCGGTTTAGCCGGTCCACGGCGCACCATTGCGCCGCGTGAAGCGTCATCATAGGCTGCCGATCGTAGCGGTGATGCTGCGAGCAACAGGGGCTCGAACTGGATGACGCGTATTTTGGTCGCCGTGCTGCTGGCCGGGAGTGCGCTCGCGCTCGGCGGTTGTGTAGCCAGCCTTGCCGTCAGCGCCGCCAGCATGGCGGCGAAAGGCGTGGCGGGGAAGCCGAAGGACAATGAGCAGTCGCAGCCGGCGGCGGCGACCGAGTGCAGCACCCGTGCATCGCAATATGGCAGGGTGCACCTCATCGATGTCGAGCAGCACAGCCCGAGCAGGATCATCGTCTGGGGCACGGTGGACGACGGCAAGCAGCGACGCTCATTCGAGTGCCACTATACCACGAAGATCACCGGCTTCACGCTGCGCGCGATTGCGTCGAATCACTGAACCCGGAAGGCCGAGGCTGAAGCGGATTGCGGCACGCCTCCTTCCCTGTTTCCGGTTTTCCCTGTTCCTGGGCGATAACAGGGAAAGAACAGGGAAAGATTTATTTTTTCGCCCATTTTGCCGCTTTTTTGCTGCTTTTTCGGTAAATTTCTATAACTTCCTCAGTACTTTACCGGCACTTTCCCTGTTATTTCGATAACAGGGAAACGGTCCGCGCGGAACAGGGAAAGCCCGGCGCGTAACAGCGAAACCTATCGCAGGAACAGGGAAGGACGAAACGCTAGGGATTCGACCGTCATGTGAAAGAGCGAGGCAGGGTTTGCACCCGGCCGGTTTGCACAGTGCGACGATTTGGGTTGGGGTTGAATCAATCGACAGAGCCTGGACGCTCTGCCGCGCTAGAGCAGGCTGCCTTAAATCTGACGCTTGCCGCCTGCTCTAGCTGTTTGTTGTCGCATCGTTTTTGCGAAAAACCGGTACCCACTTTTTCGCACGATGCTCTAGGTCCTGTTTAGCGAGATTCAGTCTCGCCCGGAGAGCCGTGATGCCACCGCCTCAGCCACCTTGATCCCGTCCACGGCCGCCGAGAGGATGCCGCCCGCATAGCCGGCGCCTTCGCCGGCGGGAAACAGGCCGGTGGTATTGAGGCTCTGTAAGTCGGCTCCCCGGGCGACCCTGACCGGCGAGGATGTGCGTGTTTCGACCCCGGTCAACACCGCGTCGGGATGGTCATAGCCCGGGATCTCGCGGCCGAACGCGACCAGCGCCTCGCGCATCGCAGTCACCGCGAATTCAGGCAGGCATTCAGCCAGGTCGGTCGGACGCACGCCCGGCAGATAAGACGGGACGACGCTGCCCAATCTGGTCGATGCGCGGCCGGCGAGAAAATCCCCGAGCATCTGGGCCGGAGCCTTGTAGTCCGACCCGCCCGCGACAAAGGCGCGCGATTCCCAATGGCGCTGCAGCGCGATGCCGGCCAGCGGATCGCCCGGATAGTCGCGCGCCGGATCGATACCGACGACAATGCCTGAGTTCGCGTTGCGCTCGTTGCGCGAATATTGGCTCATCCCGTTGGTCGCGACCCGCCCTTCCTCCGAGGTGGCGGCAACCACGGTACCGCCCGGGCACATGCAGAAGCTGTAGACGGTGCGCCCGTTCTTGCAGTGATGCGACAGGCTGTAATCGGCCGCACCGAGGATCGGGTTGCCGGCCGAATGGCCAAAGCGCGCATCGTCGATCCAGGATTGCGGATGCTCGATCCGCACGCCGATCGAAAAGGGCTTGGCCTCGACATGAACGCCCTCGGCGTGGAGCATATGGAACGTGTCGCGCGCGCTGTGACCGACCGCGAGGACGACCTGCCCCGCCTCGATATAATCGCCGGTATGGAGACGCAGCCCGCGCACGCGACGAGCCCCCTGCCCATCCTCCGCGATATCGATCCCGTCGACCCGGTGCTCGAACCGGTATTCGCCGCCCAGTGCTTCGATCGTCTCGCGCATGCTCTGCACCATCGCCACCAGCCGGAAGGTGCCGATATGCGGGTGCGCCTCAGTCAATATTTCAGGCGGGGCGCCGGCCTTGACGAACTCGACAAGCACCTTGCGATCGAGATGCCGCGGATCCTTGATCCGGCTGTACAGCTTGCCGTCGGAGAAGGTGCCCGCGCCCCCCTCGCCGAACTGGACGTTGGATTCCGGGTTCAGCACGCTCTTGCGCCACAGACCCCAGGTATCCTTGGTGCGTTTCTTCACCTCCTTGCCACGATCGAGGATGATCGGGCGGAACCCCATCTGCGCCAGGATCAGCCCCGCGAACAACCCGCACGGCCCCGCCCCGATTACCACAGGACGCGGACCATCCCAGCCGGCCGGTGCCCGCACCGGGAAGCGGTAGCCGGTATCCGGCGTCCGCTGGACCTGCCGGTCTTTCTTGAAGCGGGCGAGGATCGCGTTCTCGTCGCGAAGGGTGACGTCCACTGAATAGACAAGCTGGATGTCCGCCTTGTCGCGCGCATCATGCGCGCGGCGGGCGATCGTATAGCGGATCAGATCTCGTGGCGTGATGCGAAGCCGGGTGCGGATCGCGGCCGCCAGCGCTTCATCCGCGTGGTTCAGCGGCAGTTTCAGTTCAGTGATGCGGAGCATGGTTTCGCCATAGCGAGACGCGGCGCACACGGCCACTGTTGCGCGTGCGCCCTCTCAGCCTGCCGCCCGGCCCCGCACGATCTGGCAGCCGACAGCCGCATCGGGATAGATATCGGGCTTCATCGATCGCACCGTCACCTGCACGACCCGCACATCGGCGAGGCACAGGGCAGCGATCGCCTCGCACAAAGTCTCCTGCAGATGGAAATGCCGGGTGGCCGCCAGAGCGCGGATGTCCTCGCGCAGGAAGTCATAGTCCAGCACTGCCTCGATCCGATCCTCGGAGGGCGGTACCGGATATTCGATCTCCATCCGGACATTCACGATCACCCGCTGCGGCGCGGCCAGTTCCTCGGCGTGGATGCCGAGCCCCATGACGAGTTCGAGCCCCTCGAGGATCGTGGTGAAGCGTGCACCCTCAGCCATGCGCGCTCCGATTTGCTCCAGGGTTCTTGGGGCGGGTCTCGAACATCACGTCGCTGTCGCGCGGCAGGAAATGCTGGCCATTGTCCACGAAGATGTTCTGCCCATGAATGCCGCGCGCCGTCAGCAGGAAATCGACCGCCTCGGCAATCGCATTCACCTCGACCGGGCGCCGCAGCAGATTTTCGCTCGCGGCCGCGCGGAACTCGGCCTCGCTCTGATCGAGGCTCGGCAGCGAGAGCCCGGGTGACACCGCATTGACGCGGATGCGCGGGCCCAATGCCTGGGCAAGCATCGCCGTCGCCCCGGCCAGCGCGATCTTGCCGCAGCTATAGGAGAAGAAATCGGGGTTCAGATTGGCGATTTTCTGGTCGAGGATGTTCACCACACCGCCCGCCGCGAGATCGTCCTGCGCGGCGAGTGCCGAGGCGAGCAACACCGGCGCGTCGAGATTGACCGCCATATGCCCCGGCAGCGCCGCCGCCTCGGTGATCGGCGGCCGGTCATAGCTGAACAGCGAGGCGTTGTTGACGAGTGCCATCAGCGGCACGCCGAACGCTGCCCGCGCCTCCGCGATCAGACGCGGCGCGGTTTCGGCGCAGGCGAGGTCGCCCGTTACGACACAGGTGCCTTCAAGCTCGGCCGCCAGCGCCTCAGCCTCGTCGGGCGAATGGTGATGGTGGATCGCGACCCGCCAGCCCTGCGCGGCGAGATGCCGCGCGATCACCGCGCCGATCCGCCGCACCGCGCCGGTCACCAGCACTGTCCGCGCTGGATCAGTCACGCCTCAATAGCCCATCAGCGCGAGCACTTCCTTGCGGCTGCGATCGTCGTCGCGGAACACGCCCATCATCCGGCTCGTGACCATGTTGACGCCAGGCGTGCGCACCCCGCGCGCGGTCATGCAGGCATGGCTCGCCTCGATCACCACCG
>JBDTXU010000153.1:0-9011 GCA_040006055.1 Sphingomonas bacterium
CCGCCGATCGCCCGACCTTCGTCACCCATCTCGAATGTTCGATGACGGGCGAGCGTTATGAGGCGGACAGGCTGCATGGCCTGTCGCGGGTCGGGCGGCCGTTGTTGGTGCGCTACGATCTCGATGGCGTGCGCGCCGCGCTGTCGAAGGAGGGGCTGAGCAAGCGCGAAACCGACCTGTGGCGCTGGCGCGAGCTGCTCCCGGTGCGCGATACCGCCGATATCGTCAGCCTTGGCGAGATTGAGACGCCGCTGGTGCCGATCCCGAAATCGGGCGGCAGTCCCAATGTGCTGGTGAAGGATGAGGGGCGGCTGCCGACTGGGTCGTTCAAGGCGCGCGGTCTTGTCATGGCGGTGGCGATGGCAAAGGCGCTCGGTGTCACCAAGATCGCGATGCCGACCAATGGCAATGCCGGCGCTGCGCTCGCCGCTTATGCCAGTCGGGTCGGGATCGAGACGATCATCCTTTGTCCTGATGACACGCCCGAGATCAATGTCCGTGAGATCGCGGTGCAGGGTGGGCGGGTGTACCGCGTCAACGGACTGATCGATGATTGCGGCGCGATCGTCGGGCGGGGCGCGGCCGAAGGGCGCTGGTTCGATTTCTCGACGCTCAAAGAGCCCTATCGGATCGAGGGCAAGAAGACGATGGGGCTGGAACTCGCTGCCCAGTTCGGCTGGAAATTGCCCGATGCGATCTTCTACCCGACCGGCGGCGGCACCGGGCTGATCGGCATGTGGAAGGCATTCGACGAACTCGAGGCTTTGGGATGGATCGGGCCTGAGCGGCCGCGGATGTATGCGGTGCAGGCCTCGGGCTGCGCGCCGATCGTCCGCGCGTTCGAGGCTGGCGAGGAACATGCCGAGCGCTGGGAGGATGCAGCCACCGTCGCCGCCGGGATTCGCGTGCCGAAAGCGGTGGGCGACTTCCTGATCCTGCGCGCGGTGCGGGCGAGTGGCGGGCAGGCGGTTGCGGTTGGCGATCCGGCGATCCTCAAGGCAGTCGATGACTGCGCCCGGCGCGATGGCTTGTTGCTCTGCCCCGAGGGCGGGGCGACGCTGGCGGCTTACCGCGAGGCGACGCGCAACGGGCTGGTCGACGAGGACGAGCGCGTGGTGCTCTTCAACTGCGCGACCGGATTGAAATATCCGATGCCCGAGGCGCCAAAGGCGCTCGACCGGTTCGCCGATATCGACCTCGGCGCTCTTTAGCGGGCTATATCGTCTGCGCGCGGTTCGCGTCGCGGTGCTTCTTCAGATATTTCATGAAGGGCGTGCCGCCGGTGCCGATATCGGGATCGTTGCCGATGCCGGACGACGCCTGTTTGTTGATATAGTTCGCCGCATATTCGAGATGCCGGGTGCGGAAGCGGGCGACCTGCTCGACACAGGCGTTGAATGCATGCTTCAAGTCCGGCCCTTGCTGCACGGCGAAGTCGCGCAAATGGCTGGCCGCCTGCAAATCCTCGATGAACGCGCGGTGCCGGCGGGGGCGATAATGGTGCAGCTCGACAAGCAGGTCGCGCAGCTCGTCATTCTCGTGCGAGACCTGAAACAGGGCGTCCATCGTCGGCACGATCGAGCTTTGCGATCCCGTCGGGCCGCGAAATTCCTGGGGCTTGCCTCCGAACTTCGCGACCCCCTCGTAGATCAGGCCCTCGGGCATCGCCGCATTATTCTTCCAGCCGTTGATATAGAGCCGGATCCGGTTGTAATAAATATAAGGGTCGCACTTCTCGACCATGCGATCGAAGATCGCGATGATCCTCTCCCACACCGCCTCCATCTCGATCAGCATCGCCTCGGCCGCATCCGCGTCACCGGCGTCGCTTGCCCGGACGAGCTCGACCGCCAGTTCAAGCGCCCGGCCCGCGGTCGCCTCGATCGCCACATGAATCTGGACGAACCATTCCTCGTCCAGCCCGCCCGCGAACCTCTGCACCTGCATGACGTTGCCAATCGCGATCGGGCCGGCCGAATCGAGCCGGCACCAATTGTCGAGGATATAATCGGCATAATTCATCACCGGCGGAACGCCGATCCGATCGGCCAGTGCCACGAAGGGCACCGCAAGGTTCGCCGGAAGTGCCTTTGGGGGCGTGGGCTCGCCCCAGACATGGGCCTGGACGAGAAAGGCATAGCGCACCATCGCGAGGCTGATCTGCGCGTCGCTGGCGGTGCCGAGGAAATGGTCCATGTCCGGTACCGGCAGGTCCTTCAGCCAATGGCGGATGCGGCCTGTGGTGACGAGTCCGGACAGCCGGGCAGCGGCGCTCTCGACCCCAGCAAAATCGGCAGGCAGCATGATCTGGTCGATCTCGCCTTGCGACAAATAGCCGCGTTCGCCCGAAAGCCCGTAGCGAGCCAGGCCGTGAAGGGTCATGGAAGAAGCGTCCTTCGGAGAAAACCGGTATCTGATGAAACTTTATTAGCCGAGCTGCGAGGCGGGCGCCAGTTCCGCGCCAACAAAAGCGGCGGTCGCCGCAATGTTGACAGCGGGGGCGGCAATCCGCAGGCTTGTGGCGAGGCGACGGGGCAATCGCCCAACCGGATATTTACTGTTGCACGAGTATCGATCGCAAATGGCCTATCGCATCCAGTGCGCGTGCCGGTGATCCGATGACGTCCCCCCTTGGCTTCCTTGATAATGGCGGCGAGATGGGCGAGCGGATTGCTGCGCTCGATTGGTCGGAGCATCCGCTTGGCCCTGCCGAGCAATGGCCGGTGCCGCTCAAGATTGCAGTGAACCTGTGCCTTCACTCGAGTTTCCCCAGCGCCGTCTATTGGGGACCGGGTTTCCATGTGATCTACAATGACGCCTGGGCGGTGACCTTTCCGGAACGGCACCCCGGTGCGCTGGGGCGTCCGGGCGTAGAAGTGGGTTATGACAGTTGGGAAGTCATAGGCCCTCAACTCGAGGCGGTCTTGCGAACCGGCAAGGGGCTCTCCGGGACCGATGAGCATTTGCCGATGATGCGGGGCGGCGAGGTCGTCGACAGCTGGTGGACCTACAGCCTGTCTCCGATCTGCGACGAGACCGGGAAAACGCTTGGTGTCCTGAGCCAGGGCAACGACACCACCATCCGGGCTGAGGCTGAACGGTCGCTTCGCGCGAGCGAGGAGCGGCTGCAGATGGCGCTCGACGCGTCGGGCGATGTCGGCACCTGGGAATGGGACCTGGTCAGGGATGTGGTGGTCGGCGACGACCGGATGGCGCGCCTCTATGGTGTCGATCCCAGATTCGCGGACGAAGGCGCGCCGGCGTCCACCTATCTCCAGCATATCCATCCCGACGATTATGAGCCGCTAAGCGCGATCGTGCAGGCCGGGGTGGCGCATGGACGCCCGATTTCGCATGAATATCGCCTCGTCTTTCCCGACGGCACTGAGCGCTGGCTGTCGATGCGGGGCAGGTGCCGCAATGGCGCGGACGGCCGGCCTGAGCGTTTCGCCGGCGTCAGCCTCGACATCAGTGCAGCGAAGCGCAACGAGGCAGAGCTTCGGCATGCCAAGGAGGAGCGCGAATTCATCCTCAATCTGGTCGAAAAGCTGCGCGCCCAGCAGGATCCGGACGACGTGATGCAGATCGCCGCCGAAGCGGTCGGGCGCCGCCTCGGTGTCAACCGCGCCGGGTTTTTCAATGTGATCGACGATCGCATCCTCGAATATGGCGCCTGCTGGGTCGATGGCGTCCTGCCACCCCTGACCGGTTCGGTGCCCACGCTGAGCTTCGGCGAGGGACTGGGCGAAGTGATCCGGTCAGGCCGCACGCTCGTCTTCGGGGCGCCCGACGACGCCGTCCGACCGCTGGATTCAGCGCTTGACGCAATTGACACCAAGGCCGGGGTGAGCGTGCCGTTCCTTCGCGGCGGGCATTGGGAAGCGGGCTTCTATCTCGGCCAAGGCGAGCCCCGCGCCTGGACGCCCGAGGAGGTCAGTCTTGTCGAGGAAATCGCGCAGCTCTCCTGGGATGCTGCCGCCCGGGTCAGGGCTGCCGCCAGCCTGAAGGCGGTCAATGAAAGCCTGGCCGGTGAGGTGGCTGACCGCACTGCCGAACGCGACCGGGTCTGGGAGGTCAGTCGCGACCTGCTCGGCGTGCTTGATCTGAACGGCGTCTGGACGAGCGTGAACCCGGCCTGGACGAAAATGCTCGGCTGGCCGCAGGACGAGATTATCGGCCGCACCTCTGAATGGCTGCACCACCCTGACGATCTGGAACCCACGCGCCGCGAGATCATACAGGTCATTCGGGGGAAGGACAGCTCGGGGTTCGAGAACCGGTATCGCACCAGCAGCGGCGACTATCGTATCCTGTCATGGCAGGCGACGCGCGCCGAGGACCGCATCTACGTCACCGCGCGCGATGTGACTGAGGAGCGGCGGCAGCAGGCCGCCCTGCTCGCCGCCGAGGAGCGCACGCGGCTGGTGCTGGAAGCGATGGATGGGGTTGGCGTCTGGACCTACGACATCGCGCTCGACCGCTTCTTCAGCGATGTCGGCTTCGCCGGCGTCTATGGCTTCGAAGCCGAGCGCGTTGGACAGGGCGCGACGCTGGCCGAAGTCATTGCGCGCACCCATCCCGACGATCTCGGCCGCCTCCAGCAGGCGATCGCGCAGGTGCGCGAGCGCCAGGGGAATGACCAGATCGAGTATCGCATCGTGCGGCCCGATGGCTCGATTCGCTGGATCATGTCGCGGATCCACGTGCTGTTCGATGCGGCCGGGAATCGGGAGAAGGTGATCGGCGTCGGCATCGATGTGACGCGGCAGCGCGAGCTTGAGGACAGACTCCGTCAGGCGCAGAAGATGGAGGCGGTCGGGCAGCTCACCGGCGGCCTGGCGCATGATTTCAACAATCTGCTGACCGCGATCTCCGGCGCGATGGAGATGATGCAGATGCGGCTGAAACAGGGCCGGATTGCCGATCTGCCGCGCTATATCGCCACGGCGCAGACGGCGTCGGGGCGGGCTGCGGCGCTTACGCACCGGCTGCTCGCTTTTTCACGCCGTCAGCCGCTCGATCCCAAGCCCGTCGACGTCAACCGGCTGGTTGCCGATATCGAGGAGCTCGTCCGTGGCACTGTCGGTCCCGGGGTGGTGGTCGAGGTGATCAGGGAGGCGGCGCTGTGGCCGACGCTGGTCGACCCCAACCAGCTCGAAAACGCGTTGCTCAACCTGTGCATCAACGCCCGCGACGCGATGCCGGGGGGCGGTCATCTGACGATCCGCACCGCCAATGTCTCGCTCGATGCGCGTGGCGCGCACTGCTGCGATCTGGCGCCCGGGGAATATCTGTCGCTCAGCGTCAGCGATACCGGGACCGGCATGACCCCCGAAGTCATCGCGCGCGCTTTCGATCCCTTCTTCACCACCAAACCGATGGGACAGGGCACCGGGCTCGGCCTGTCGATGATCTATGGGTTTGCGTGCCAGTCGGGCGGGCAGGTGCGGATTGAATCGGGGGTAGGGGAAGGCACGACGATGTTCCTCTATCTTCCGCGGCACGATGGCCCGGTAGAAGATAGTGGCCAGGCGGGCCGGCGGGGCGAAGTACCACGCAGCGACAGGGGCGAGGCAGTGCTTGTCGTCGATGACGAGCCGGCGGTGCGGATGCTGGTCACCGAGATCCTCGACGATCTCGGCTATGTGGCGATGGAGGCCGGTGACGGGCCCGAGGCCCTGGCCTTCCTGCATTCGAACACGCGGATCGATCTGCTGATTACCGATGTCGGCCTGCCCGGCGGGATGAATGGCCGGCAGGTGGCGGATGCCGCGCGCGCCGCGCGGCCGGAACTGCCTGTGCTGTTCATCACCGGTTTCGCCGAGAATGCGGTAGTGGGTGATGGGCCGCTCGAACCCGGCATGGAGCTCGTGACGAAGCCCTTTTCGATGGAGGCGCTTGGCGGACGCATCAGGGAAATGATCGGGCGCCCCGCCTAGCCGATTACGCTGCCCGGTCGCGCGCCGCCGCCACATCGTCGCGCCGGCGCAGATAAGGTGCGACCAGATTCCGCGCGCGGAAAAATTCCTGGCGTTCGGGGGCCAGCGTTTCGAAATTGCCGATCACTCGGCGGCAATCGGGGCTGCGGCACTGGCAGATCATGTGCCAGTTCGATTCCTTGAGCGTCGTCGAATAATCCCAGGCGATCTCCTCGCCCGGCGCGATCGGGCGGATCGCGACGAGGAACACCCCGTTCGCCGCGAACCTGAGACCCGCGTTCGGCGAACAGCTATGGTTGATCAGATCGTCGATCCGCCCCGATGGGCCCATATAATGTTCGGACGTCACCTGGACGAAACGGTCGCTCGCACCCCGCATCAGACTGGGCACGCGATCGGTGCGGAAGCGGCGGCCGGTGAAGCGGATAATGGCTTCGCCCTCGGCAAAGCCCTGCGCCGCATAGACCGCCTTGCCGAGATGCGTCTCACCCACCGAGAACAGATTGGTGGCGGACGCATAGGCGTCGAGCACATAAAAGCGCCCGTTGCGAAAGCCGAGCGAGCGTAGTGGATTGATCGTAGCGAGCCCGATCATGAACCAGATGCTGGCATGGCAGAGCAGCTCGACGAGGAGATAGGCATATTCGCCGACATGTTGCTCGCCGCTGTGTCGGGCGACGAGCAGGGTCGCGAGATCACCGATCGCCCACAAGCCCCAGGCGGGCGATCGCTCGCGCGTCCTGTCCTGCCAGACGCTTTCCCAGGTCGGCCAGAAGCTGACCGGGACTGCGGTGACGACCAGCATATGCGCCCAGAAGGCATTGCCCGATCCGATCCAGAGCGCCAGCGCAGCGAGGCAGGCGGTCATGCAGATCAGTTCGCCACGGCTGGGTGCGCTCCAATCCGAGCGGCGCCAGATACTTGCGGTCACAATCGCGCAGGCGGTGGCGGACAGTGCCAGCACCCAGCTTTGCAGGACATCCGGATTGACCGCCGCATAGGTGCCGGCCTCGACAGCGGTCGCGGCGCTCCAGATCAGCCAGGAGGCGCGATTGGGCTGGACAAGCTGGCGACGAAGACCCGTCAGATAGACGGCATACCCCCCCAGGCTGCAGACGATCGCGACAATGAACCAGAGGTCGATGGGCATGTCCGCTTACCATTATGGTTAACGGACATGTACGCGAGGCGAGGACTCTCGTCTACAGGAAGCGAGGATTCACCGCGAGTCGTGGGGAATCCGGGGTCATCTGAATCACTTGGTTGGTGAGCGGCTGCCCCCGCCTAACATTCCGTCGTCATGCCGGATTTGTTTCGGCATCCACCGGGCGGCAGGAATAACGATTGCGGGGTTTGAGGACAGGTGAACCCCGGAACAAGTCCGGGGTGACGCATAGGATGCGGAGGGACTACGCCGCCACCCGCCCGATGATGTCCGCATAGATATCGGCCAGCGCCGCGAGATCGTCCACCGCCACCGCCTCGTCGAGCTTGTGCATCGTCGCATTGATCAGGCCGAACTCGACGACAGGACAGAGTTTCGACAGGAAGCGCGCGTCCGACGTCCCGCCCGTGGTGGAAAGCTCTGGCCTGATCCCCAGCCGCGCCTCGATCGCGTCGCCGATCAGGGTCGAGAATGCGCCCGGGGCGGTGACGAAGGCGTCGCCCGAGACACGAGCGATCATGGTCGCGTCGGGCGCGTGGCGATGCACGATCGCCTCGATCCGCGCGGCGAGCGCGTCACCGGTGTGGAGATCATTGTAGCGGATGCTGAGACGCGCCGACGCGTGCGCCGGTATGACGTTGGTCGCCGGGTTGCCCACGGTGATATCGGTCGCTTCGATGTTCGAGGGCTGGAACCAGTCGGTGCCGGTGTCGAGGGTGATCGCATCGATCTCGGCAAGGATCGCGACCAGCTTGGGGATGGGGTTATCGGCAAGCTGGGGATAGGCGACATGGCCTTGCCTGCCCGGCACATCGATCCAGATATTGACCGAGCCGCGCCGGCCGATCTTGATCATGTCGCCGAGCCGATGCGCTGAGGTCGGTTCGCCGACGAGGCAGAGATCGGGTTTCAGGCCGCGCTCGGCCATCCGCTCGATCAGCGCGCGGGTGCCGAAGGTTGCGGGGCCTTCCTCGTCGCCGGTGATGATCAGGCTGATCGTGCCGCTGCAGGACGTACGAGCGGCGGCCGCGACGAAGGCGGCGATCGCCCCTTTCATGTCGACCGCGCCGCGCCCGTGCAGCAGGCCGCCGCGAATCTCGGGCGTGAAGGCGCCGCTCGTCCAGCCAGCGCCGGGTGGGACGACGTCGAGGTGGCCGGCAAAGGCGAAGTGCGGGCCCCCCTCCTCTCCGGCGCCGCCGCGTACGGCGAGCAGGTTCTCGACCGGCCCGTCCGGTGCTTCCCCCTCGATGAAGCGTTCGACCCTGAAGCCGAGCGGGATCAACGCTGCCTCCAACACGTCGAACACCGCACCGCGCGCGGGCGTTACGCTTTCGGCGGCAATCAGCGCCTTGGTGAGTTCGACGACATCGGGCATTCTGGTTTCGGCATCCATGGGAGGCGACATTGCCCAAGCTAGACCTTGATACAATCCCGCAGACCAATGCGACCGGTTATCCGCCGGAATATGCCAGGGCGGTCGAGGGCCGCTGGTACCGCCGCCTCGGCCCGGCGAGCGGCTTGAGTGAATTTGGCGTGAGTCATGTGACGTTGAAGCCCGGCGCTTGGTCGTCGCAGCGCCACTGGCATGAGGATGAGGACGAGTTCGTCGTGATGCTGTCCGGCGAGGCGGTGCTGGTCGACGATGCCGGCGAGCATCCGATGCTTCCCGGCGACTGTGCGTCCTTTCCGAAGGGCGAGGCCAATGGCCATGTTCTGCAGAACCGCAGCGATACGGATTGTGTCTTTATCGCAGTCGGGCGCAAGGCTGATAGTGATTGCCATTACCCCGATATCGACATGCATCTGTTCGGGAACGGAGGCTTTCGGCGAAAGGATGGGAGTAACTTTTAATCGTCCCCGGAACGGGGAGGGGGATCACGAAGTGGTGGAGGGGCTTGGAGCGCGGC
>JBDTXU010000154.1:0-2652 GCA_040006055.1 Sphingomonas bacterium
GCGCCCCTCAATTCGCCTCATCGCGCATTCCCGTGGTTTGCGACAGCCGGCACTACGCGTTCCTCTTGGGGCGATACGCGCACATAGCCGATGAGCGTGCTTGCGCCAGCACGTTCCTGAAGGACCATCTTGTAATCCCTGCTCAGCGCCAGCCTCATGAAATTCCAGGCGGCCGGCTGCCCCGCGCTCAACATCGGCTCGCGCACGAATACGAAGCCCGGCCTTGTCGCCATCGTCGCGCGCAGCTCAGTCATTTGATCGCGGCCCAACGAATTCGCATCGGGTTTCTCGCTCAGCAAACTCGGAAACACATAAGCGGTGGGCAGGCAGCTGTTCGTAAGATGATACAGCACAGGATCGGCGCTAAAAACGAAGACGCAATTGTCTGGGCTGGATCCGACGAGCCGGGCGGCGGCATATACGGCATCTCCCGTGCCGCGACTCATCCTGGTGCCGATCATCGTACCGATGCCCAGCAACAGGCCGAGCAGCATCACGACATGGCTGACCTGCGGCCGAAAAGTCCATAGTCGCAGGCGTGCCCGCGGGTTGCCGTAAATGGGTGCGCCGGCCGCTGCCAATGGCACGAACAGCGGCAGTGCGTAGTGATTATGATAGGTGCCGAACGCCATCACCGCGAGGATCGCCGCAAGAGCCCAGGCCCCAATGAAAATTTGTGCGCCGCGCGCCTGCTCGCCGACGCGAATGGTCATGCCCCAGATTGCGATGGCCAAAGGCAGCGCAATGTGAATCCCGATGGCGAAGAGGCGCTCCAGTATATCAAGCTCATTTGACGAGCGTACGAAAACCGAGATGAAATTCTGGAAGAGGAACTGGTCGGCAAACCCGCGGTGCCAGTACATGGCCCAGACCAGCAGCGTCGGCACCAGCGCGATGCTGCACCAGAGCAGCGCCAATCCCGTGAGAGGAGCAAGGCGCATACCGCGTCGCCAGGCGAGGCCGAGCAGCCAGAGGCCAAAGAACGCGCCTTCGAAAATGACGGCATATTTGATCTGGATCGCAAGCCCTAGGATCGCCATCGCGATGCACGCCTGGCACATCGCCGACAGGTCGCACGAAGGACGTTCCTGGATTCTCAGGACAATCAGCGCGGCAACCGCGACCAGCAAATTGTAAAAGACCGGAGACTGGCCGCCGTCGCCGCCGCTGGAGAGAATGAAGACCAGATAGACGATAGCGGCGACAATCGCGCCGCGCCGGCCGGTGACACGAAGGCTGATGAGCGCGATCGTGGCGGCCGTGGCTGCCGCGAACAGGGTCGCGACGATCTGGTACTGGATGATTCCGGTGCCACCAAGCTCACGAATAGCTGCGAACAGGGCGAACAGACCAAAAGGTTTTCTGTCCCATATGTCCACGAAGGGCAGCGCTCCGTGAAACAGTCTGTCTCCGGTAAGAAGATAGAATTGCTCATCAACCTGTATGACGGGATTGCCGAACTGCAATGCGCGTGTAGCAAAGGCAACGGCAAATATAAGTGCTAGCGAGGCAGCGCCTAAAGTATCGCGCCGAATTTGACTTGGCGGCGGGCCAGCGGCTCCCGGAAAAACCTTTTCATCGAATGCCATCGAGATTCGATTAGCGAATGACCGCACGCGTCGCAACCCCGGCCAAAGCGACCTTTCCGAGCTTTGAGAATGCCATTTCGACTGCGTCGCGAGCGGCGATCAGTCGGCGGGAAAAAACGAACCCGATATTGTGCACTTCGACGATTTCCCTGCCCGTCTGGACATGCCCCTATGAGGTGACTAGGCGGCGGCGATGGAGCAATCGCACCTCGACGACGTCGTCATCCGGACGTCCTCCGTAAAGAGGCTCCGGCCCTGAGCGCCGGCACGGAGTCTCCACCCATGCCCCGCACCGCCCGCAACCGTGCCGCGCTGGCGGTCGTGTTCATCGCGGCGATGGCGCTGTTCTTCCGTATGCAGATTCTCAGCGGGTTCGATTTAGGCTTCAGCGACCGCTCCGACGGGATGATCGAGATCAGCATTCTCGAACATTGGCGTAATGTGCTGAGCGGTGCCGCTGCCTGGAATACGACCGGCTATTTTTATCCATACACTGGCACCCTAGGCTATAATGACGGCTATTTCCTCTACGGGCTGGTCTATTCCTTCTGGCGGCTGTTCGCCGATCCATTCCATGCCGACACGCTGAACATCCTGACCTTCAAAGCGATCGGCTTTGTGGCTGCCTGGCTGCTGGTTGCCCGAACGCTTGGCTGGGGTCGGGGCACGGCATCGCTGGTGGCGCTGCTGTGGACGGTCTCGAGCAACCTCTGGCTCCAGGCGGGACATCAGCAGCTGCAGAGCGTCGCGCTGCTGCCGGTCGCGATGATGCTGGCGATCGCGACCGTGCGCTCGGAGCGGGAGCAGCGCTATCGCCGCGCGCGATTGCTGGCCGTGGCGCTCGCCGCGCTGATGGCTGCGTGGTTGCTGACCGCTTATTATATGGCCTGGTTCACGATCTTTTCGGCTGGCCTGTTCGCCATCTGCTGGTGCGCCCTTAGCGGCAACTGGCGCCCCGTCGCGCTGCTTCGTCTCGTGCGCCGCCATGCCGGGACTCTTGCCTGCGCGGCTGGCGCCTTCATCGTCCTGATCATCCCCTTCCTGATCGTCTATCTGCCCAAGG
>JBDTXU010000155.1:0-4199 GCA_040006055.1 Sphingomonas bacterium
AGCGCCAGGGCAAGACCAGCTTCTACATGAAGTGCACCGGCGAGGAGGCGGTCGCGGTCGCCGCTGCCTTCGCGCTCGATTATGAGGATATGTGCTTCCCCTCCTATCGCCAGCAGGGCCTGCTCATCGCGCGCGGCTGGTCGATGGTCGACATGATGAACCAGATCTATTCGAACAAGGGCGATCGGCTCCAGGGCAAGCAGCTGCCGATCATGTATTCGGTCAAGGAAGCCGGCTTCTTCTCGATCTCGGGCAATCTCGCCACGCAATATCCGCAAGCCGTGGGCTGGGCGATGGCCTCTGCCGCCAAGGGCGATACCCGCATCGCGGCGACCTGGTGCGGCGAGGGTTCCACCGCCGAGGGCGACTTCCACTCGGCCTGCACTTTCGCCAGCGTCTACCGCGCGCCGGTCATCTTCAACGTCGTCAACAATCAATGGGCGATCTCGAGCTTCTCCGGTTTCGCCGGCGCTGAATCGACCACCTTCGCGGCGCGCGCGATCGGCTATGGCATCGCCGGCCTGCGCGTCGACGGCAATGACGCGCTCGCTGTCTACGCCGCCACCGCCTGGGCCGCCGAGCGCGCCCGGACCAATCAGGGCCCAACCCTGATCGAGCATTTCACCTACCGCGTCGAAGGCCATTCGACGTCGGACGATCCCGGCCAATATCGCTCAGCCGGCGAGGCGACTGCCTGGCCGCTCGGCGACCCGATCACCCGGCTCAAGGATCACCTCATCGCGCTCGGCGAATGGGACGAGGCACGTCATGCCGCCCAGGATGTAGAGCTCGCCGAACAGGTGAAGAAGGCGCAGAAGGAAGCCGAGCAGAACGGCATTCTCGGCCACGGCCTCCACCAGCCGCTCGACACGCTGTTCGACGGGGTGTTCGAGGAACTGCCCTGGCACCTCAAGGAGCAACGGGCGCAGATGCTCGCCGAGGAAACCGCCTCGGGCCGGCCATGGGCACGCAAGTCATGAGCGACACCATCGATCCCGCCGAGATCATCGCGCCCGAAGGTGGCCCGGACGGCACCGCGCGGATGAACATGATCCAGGCGATCAACTCGGCCATGGACGTGATGATGGCCCGCGATCCCGATGTGATCGTGATGGGCGAGGATGTCGGCTATTTCGGCGGTGTCTTCCGCGCGACCGCCGGGCTCCAGGCGAAATATGGCAAGACGCGGGTGTTCGATACGCCGATTACCGAGTGCGGCATCATCGGCGTCGCGGTCGGGATGGGTGCGTACGGCCTGCGCCCGGTGCCCGAGATCCAGTTCGCCGATTATATCTATCCAGCGCTCGATCAGCTGGTCAGCGAGGCGGCGCGGCTCCGCTACCGCTCGGCCGGCGAATTCACTTCGCCGATCACGGTGCGCTCGCCCTTTGGCGGCGGCATCTTCGGCGGGCAGACGCACAGCCAGAGCCCTGAGGGCATCTTCACCCATGTCTCGGGCGTGAAGACGGTGATCCCCTCGACGCCCTATGATGCCAAGGGCCTGCTGATCGCCGCGATCGAGGATAATGACCCGACGATCTTCTTCGAGCCCAAGCGAATCTATAATGGCCCGTTCGACGGCCATTGGGACAAGCCGACCCAGAACTGGTCGCAGCATCCCGCGGGCGAAGTGCCGACCGGCTATTACAAGATCGAGCTCGGCAAGGCGAAGATCGTCCGCCCCGGCGAGGCGCTCACCATCCTCGCTTATGGCACCATGGTCCATGTCTGCCAGGCGGTCATCGCCGAGGCTAAAGTGGACGCCGAGATCATCGATCTGCGCACCTTGGTGCCGCTCGATATCGAGACGATCCAGGCCTCAGTGAAGAAGACCGGCCGCTGCATGATCGTCCATGAGGCGACCCGGACCAGTGGCTTCGGCGCTGAGCTCTCCGCGATCGTCCAGGAACGCTGCTTCTACCATCTCGAGGCCCCGATCGAGCGCGTGACCGGCTTCGACACGCCCTACCCGCACAGCCTGGAATGGGCCTATTTCCCCGGCCCGGTGCGCATCGGCGAGGCGCTGAAAAAAGTGATGAAGGACTGACATGGGACGCTTCACCTTCAAATTGCCGGACATCGGCGAAGGCATTTCCGAGGCTGAGATCGTGGCATGGCATGTCGCGATCGGTGACCGCGTCGAGGAGGACCAGCAACTCGCCGATATGATGACCGACAAGGCCACGGTGGAGATGGAGTCTCCCGTCGCCGGCACGGTGATCGAGCTGGCCGGCGAGGTCGGCGACCAGGTCTCGATCGGCGCGGCTCTGGTCGTGATCGAGACCGACGCGGTCGAGGGCGAAGGCGCCATCGAACCATCGGCGGAGACCATCAACGATATCGCGCCGGGCGATCTGCCGGTTGAAGAAACCAGAGCTGAAGAAGTTGAAGAGCAATTCGAAGCGGAAACGCCTGGGGTTGAAGCTACACTCGAACCAACCCCTTCCCCGGCGAAGGCCGGGGCCCAGTTGGGGGACGTCGCAACTGAACCGCGGCCTTCGCCGGGGAAGCAGGAAGATGTGTCCGCGCCCTCGGCCGCCCACGTCCTGGCCTCCCCCGCAGTCCGCGCCCGCGCGGCCGATCTCGGCGTAGATCTCGCATCCGTAAAATCCGACGGAGACCGCATCCGCCACGCCGATCTCGATGCCTTCCTCCGCTACGGCTCAGGCCAGGGCTATCACGCCCCGCACGCAAGCCATGCCCGCCCGGACGAGGCGGTAAAGGTCATCGGCATGCGCCGCCGCATCGCCGAGAATATGGCCGCATCGAAGCGCGCCATCCCCCACTTCACCTATGTCGACGAGATCGACGTCACCGCGCTCGAGGATATGCGCGCTGACCTCAACGCCAATCGCGGCGACCGGCCGAAACTCACCATGCTGCCGCTGATGATCGTCGCGATCTGCAAGACGATCCCCGCCTTCCCGATGATCAACGCCCGTTATGACGACGAAGCCGGCGTGGTCACGCGCCACGGCTCGGTCCATCTCGGCATGGCGACGCAGACTGACGCCGGGCTGATGGTCCCCGTCATCCGCGACGCGCAGGACCGCAATGTCTGGCAGCTGGCAACCGAGATCGGCCGTCTCGCCGAGGCAGCGCGCACCGGCAAGGCAAAGTCGGAGGAATTGTCCGGCTCAACCCTGACGATCACTTCGCTCGGCCCGCTCGGCGGCATCGCGACCACGCCGGTCATCAACCGCCCCGAAGTCGCGATTATCGGACCGAACAAGATCGTCGAGCGGCCGATCTTCAAGGGGGATGACATCGTCCGCGCCAAGCTGATGAACCTCTCGATCAGCTGCGATCACCGCGTCGTCGATGGCTGGGATGCGGCGAGCTTCGTGCGGGCGCTCAAGAAATATCTCGAGACCCCCGTCCTGCTGTTCGCTGACTGAACCCGATGTCGCACCGCCTCATCCCCGGCTCGATCGAGGCGCAGCAGCGCACGCTCGCGATGGGCATGGTGCTTGCGCTGCCGGTCGCGATCGGTCTCTGGGTCGCCATCGACCGGATGATGCCGGCGGTCCCCGGCATGACGACCCAACTCGCTCGCGCCCTGTTCGCGCTGCACTGCGTCGGTGCCGCTGTCCTGCTTGCGCTGCTGCCGGGGATCGAGGCGGTCGCGCATGAACGCCTGGTTACGCCGGCGATCGATCCGCTGGCGGCGGCAGAGTCGCCACGGCTTCGGGTCAACCAGCGCTATGTGCAGAATACGATCGAGCAGCTCTGGCTGTTCGTGCCGGGCCTGTTGATGCTCGCCGTGCAGGCCCGCGACGGCGCCTCGATGCGCGCGGTCGTCGCCTGCACCATCGTCTGGGTGCTCGCGCGCTGGACGTTCTGGATCGGCTATCATTTCGGCTCGCGCTTCCGCTCCGCCGGGCTGGCCGGCATGGTCCAGAGCATGGTCGTGCTGTTCTATTGCATCTGGCGTTTCGGCTATCTCTGGCTCGGCTTGCCCGGCGCGATCGCCCTGATCGCGCCGTTTGTCGCAGCTGAGCTGTACATCGTCGGCATGCTGCGCTGGGATCGCTGGAAGGCACAGCGCGACAGCGCGCTCTGAACGGATATTGCGCGCCCGAGGGGCGGTAGCTGATTCAACCGCAGTCCGAATCGTCGCAATGTGCAAACCGGACGGAGCGTAAAAAACTCCGGCTCGGCTCTTTCACATGACGGTCGAAACCTCGGCGCTTCGGCTT
>JBDTXU010000156.1:0-1565 GCA_040006055.1 Sphingomonas bacterium
TCTGCCGAACGAGGGAGTGGAAGGGCGCAAAGGGTCATTTTTTCGCGCCTTTTTTCTTCGGCGCCGGCTGTTTGGGGCCGCTCTGCTTCAGGAACGCGATGATATTGGCGCGGTCCTGCGGGTCGGGGAGGCCGGCAAAGGTCATGCGGGTACCGGGGACTGTCTGCCTCGGGGATGCGAGGAAGCGCGAGAGAGTCTGTTCGGTCCACACCAGCTTCGCGGCCGTCATGGCCGGCGAATAGGTGAATCCCGGCGCCTTCGCGGCGGCGTGGCCCACCACGCCCCTGAGATTTGGGCCAAGGCCATTGCGGCCGGAAGGCTCAACGCTGTGACAGGCGACGCATTTCTTGAACACCGTGGCGCCCGCGACCGGGTCAGCGTGCGGCGTGGCCCATGAGATGGCCGGCGCGGCCATCGCTCCCAAACCTATCAGCGCCGCGTACTTCATGACATTCCTCGGGATATTCCAGTGCATAACTCTCTCATGCTCATTCCGTCGCGGGCTCGACCGCATAGAGCCGGCGCGAGGCGTCGACGGTCAGGCACAGCAGCGCGGCCGCAAGCGCGAACCCGGCGATGATCCCGAACGCGGCACCCCAGCTGTAGGATTTGACGACATAGGGCGTGGCGACCACCGCGAGCGACGCGCCGAGATTGCCAAAAGTGTTCATCACCGCTGAAGCCGAGCCGGCAAACTCGCCGCCGACGTCAAGCGTCACCGCCCAGGACACCCCGACGGTGAGTTCGAGCGCGAACACGCCGAGGCAGAACCAGGCGATGCTGATCATGGGATCGGCGGCGAGCGCGGCCAGCGTCACCGCCACGCTCGACAGGCCGAAGCCGACAACCGAGACGATCCGGCGGGCGAATTTCACATTGCCGGTGCGTTTGAGGATGAGGTCCGAAGTCAGTCCGCCCGAAATGTCGCCGATCAGGCCCGCGATCAGCGGCAGGCTGGCGTAAAATCCCATCTGGGCGAGGTCGAAGCCCCGTGCTGCGCTCAGATATTTGGGGAACCAGCTGAGGAACACGCCGATGTCATAGCCATAGCAGAAATACATGGCCGACAGCAGCCAGGTCTGCGGGTTCGAAAGGATCTGGCTCCAGGGAACGGTGCGCTTGCCCTTGGCGAAATGGCCGAGCGCGGCGGTGATCGTGTCGCGCTCCCCCTCATTGGTCAGCGAGTGCTCGAGGGGCGTATTGCGGTAAAAGCGGTACCAGAACAGCGCCCAGACCACACCGACCACGGCGAAGATCAGGAAGGGCGCGCGCCAGCTATAAGCCGCGATCAGCGCCACGACCATGATCGGGGTCACTGCCCCGCCGAAGCGCGATCCGGCATGTGTCGCACCCTGGGCGAGGCCGCGTTCGGAGGGCAGCATCCAGCGCGACAAGGCGCGATTGGCGATCGGAAACGCCCCCGCCTCGCCCATGCCGATCAGGAACAGGCAGATCGCCATCGATGTGGCGCTCCAGGTGAAGGAGGTCAGCGCGGTAAAGGTCGACCACCAGATCACCACGGCCGTCATCGCCAGCCGCGGGCCGACCTTGTCGCCGAACCAGCC
>JBDTXU010000157.1:0-2193 GCA_040006055.1 Sphingomonas bacterium
GAGCGGCCAGAATGACGGGAGCAATCCGCAACCGCCAATGATGATGGCCAGCCGCGAGATGAAGGCGGACGCGTCGACCGCGATCTCAGCCGGCGAAACCGATGTGGCCGTCACGCTGAACGTCCGGTTCCTGCTCAAATAAGAAAAGGCCGCCCGGTTGCCCGGGCGGCCCTTTTTGACTTCGAGAATGCGTTATCGAACGCTGCCGCGCCGCACCAGATTCACGATGGCGAGCAATATGATCGCGCCGATCAGTGAATAGACGAATGTTGTGACCGTGATGACGCTGTTGATTCCGCCGCCAAACAGGAATGACGCGATCATGGAACCAACAATGCCAACCACGATATTCAGGATGATGCCCTGCTGACCATCAGTGCGCATCACCATGCTAGCAAGCCAGCCGACTACGCCGCCGACTATCAGCCAAATAAGAATACCCATCTTTCCCTCCGTTATCCCCGGATCGCCCGGGTTCGGATTGGAAAGACGCGTCACATTCGCGATTGTTCCGTCAGCGTTTCGGGGACTGGCCCGCTCCGGCCGTCAATATTTCTGCTGACGCTCGTACAGCGAACGATAATGCTGAATCCGCGTCACGCGCAGACCGGGCATGCCGGAGCGATCGATCGCGCGCTGCCAGCCTGCGAATTCCTCGACGGTGAGGTTGTAGCGGTCACACACTTCATCGACCGACAACAGCCCGCCATTGACGGCGGCAACGACCTCAGCCTTGCGGCGGACGACCCAACGCGTCGTCTCGGGCGGCGGCAATGTGTCAAGCGTCAGCGGCTCGCCCAAGGGGCCGATCACTTTCGCAGGACGGATCTTCTGGTTCTCGATCATTCTTCAACCTCGATCGGGGCGGGGGGCCCCCTCTCTGACAACATCGCTTAGGCCCATGATTTGAACGGGGGCTAAAGCGGCTCGGTAAACAGCGAGTTCATTCCTGTTGCACTTGCGTTAGCATCTCGGCGACGGAACGGTTGAACGCACCGTGTGCGGGGGCGAACCAATCGCTCTCCGCGAGCGAGGGCAGCAGCCGCGCATGATAGAGCGCGGTCGGGCTCGCTGCCTGGCGTGCGGCGATGCCAACCATCAGCACCGCCAGGTCAGGCGGCAGGATAGTGACGGCCGTGTCCGCCTCAAAACGAGGAAAGCTTAGATCCACATACGCCCTTTCCGGCGATTCGACTCGATCCGGCCTTTTTAGCCAAAGGGTCTGAAGGTCCGGTAAAGGCGGCAGAAATTCCCGAAATGGGACACTTTGCATCACAAGCCCGGCGCGCCTATCTGGCAGGCATGATGTCAGAGGGTGATTTTCAGCTGGGCGCGGCGATCAGCGGCAAGCGCATTGTCGTCGCGATGTCAGGTGGCGTCGACAGTTCGGTGGTGGCGGCCCTTGCCGCCGCGACCGGCGCCGAGACGATCGGCGTCACGCTCCAGCTTTATGATCATGGCGAAGCGGTTGGGCGCGCCGGCAGCTGCTGCGCCGGCCGCGACATCCGCGACGCGCGGGCGGTCTGCGATCGGCTTGGCATTGCGCATTATGTTTTCGACCATGAATCGAGCTTTCGCGCCGATGTGATCGACGGCTTCGCTGACGAATATCTGCGCGGGCGAACGCCGATCCCCTGTGTCCGCTGCAATATGGGGCCGAAATTCACGGACCTGTTCCGCCTCGCGCGCGAGCTTGGCGCCGATTGCCTCGCGACCGGTCATTATGTCCGCCGGGTGGAGGGCGCGAACGGCCCCGAGCTGCACCGCGCGGTCGATCCGGCGCGGGACCAGAGCTATTTCCTGTTCGCGACGACGCAGGATCAGCTCGATTTCCTGCGCTTCCCGCTCGGCGGCCTGCCCAAGACGCGGGTGCGCGAGCTTGCCGCATCGCTTGGCCTAGGCGTCGCAGCCAAGCCCGACAGCCAGGACATCTGTTTCGTACCCGACGGCGATTATGCCAGCCTGGTGAAGAAGCTCCGGCCCGAAGCGGACACCAGCGGCGATATCGTCGACGAGCACGGCAGCATCCTTGGCCGGCACCGCGGGCTGATCCACTTCACCGTAGGCCAGCGCCGCGGCCTCGAGATCGGCGGTACGCCCGAGCCACTCTATGTGATCCGTCTCGAACCCGAGAGCCAGCACGTGGTGGTCGGACCGAAGGCGGCGCTGGCGGTCGAATCGGCGCTCCTCTCG
>JBDTXU010000158.1:0-16229 GCA_040006055.1 Sphingomonas bacterium
CCGGCGAGAGCATGGCCGAATGGTGGATGGAAGGCGCGCTCGAGATGCTGACCGACCCGGCCAATCCGGTGACCGCGGCGCTACTGGCCAAAGCGACCTTCCATGTCGTGCCCAACATGAACCCCGACGGCTCCTTCCGCGGCCATCTGCGCACCAACGCCGCGGGCGTGAACCTCAACCGCGAATGGCATGCGCCATCACCCGAGAGGAGCCCCGAAGTGCTGTGCGTTCGCAACGCGATGGACGAAACCGGCGTCGCCTTTGCGATGGACGTGCATGGCGATGAGGCGATTCCCGCCAATTTCCTCGCCGGCTTCGAGGGCATTCCGAGCTGGACTGACGCGCTGGGCGAGAAATTCTACGACTTTGGCCGCCGCCTCGCCGGGCACACGCCCGATTTCCAGCTCGACAGGGGCTATGAGAAATCGGCGCCGGGCAAGGCCAATCTGACCATGTCGACGAACCAGCTCGCCGAACGCTTCGGCGCCGTGGCGATGACGCTCGAGATGCCGTTCAAGGACCATGATTCGAACCCGGACGCCGAGTTCGGCTGGTCGCCGGAACGCTCGAAGACGCTGGCGCATGCCTGTCTCGAAGTGCTTTCCGACGTGATCGACGACATCTGACCCATTGACTGCGCGACGCTGGCACTGTTTCAGCAGCGCGGCACGGTCTGAAGGAATCCCATGCCAACTCTCGTCCTGATCCGCCACGGCCAGTCGTCGTGGAACCTCGAAAACCGTTTCACCGGCTGGTGGGATGTCGACGTGACCGAGATGGGCGTCGAGGAAGCGCGCGCCGCTGGTCGGCTGATGGCGGAGAAGGGGCTGGATTTCGACCAGACCTTCACGAGCCTGCAGAGCCGCGCGATCAAGACGCTCAATCTCGCGCTCGAGGAAATGGGACGGTTGTGGCTGCCGGTCGAGAAGGACTGGCGGCTGAACGAGCGGCATTATGGCGGGCTGACCGGGCTCAACAAGGCCGAGACCGCGGCGAAACATGGCGACGAGCAGGTCCATATCTGGCGCCGCAGCTTCGATATCCCGCCGCCGCCGCTGGAACCGGGCAGCCCGTTCGACCTGTCGCAGGACCGCCGTTATGCCGGGATCGACATTCCGGCGACCGAGAGCCTGAAGGACACGATTGCACGCGTACTGCCTTATTGGGACGGCCGGATCGCCCCGGCGCTCAAGGACGGGCAGCGGGTTCTGATCTCGGCGCACGGCAATTCGCTCCGCGCGCTGGTCAAGCATCTGTCGAACATTCCGGACGATGAGATCACCAGCCTGGAGATCCCGACGGGCCAGCCGATCGTGTATGAGCTGGACGACGCGCTGAACGCGACTGACCGCTATTATCTGAGCGAGCGATAACAACCGTCACCCCGGCGGAGGCCGGGCCGCCGTGTTTGTGCCAGCCGTCAAAACAACCCAGCGGCCCCGGCCTTCGCCGGGGTGACGGGTTGCGGTTAAGGCCGGGCATGGTTACCAGCGTCCCTCCTTCCACAGGGGTACCCTCATGACGGACCACCCTCTTGTCGGCATCATCATGGGCAGCGCCTCCGATTGGGAGACGATGCGCCATGCCGCCGACATGCTCGCTGAGCTCGGCGTGCCGCATGAGAGCAAGGTGGTCTCAGCGCATCGCACGCCGCAACGGCTCTATGATTATGCGATGCAGGCTGAGATACGCGGCCTGAAGGTGATCATCGCCGGCGCGGGCGGCGCGGCGCATCTGCCGGGCATGACCGCCGCGCTCACCCATCTCCCGGTGCTTGGCGTGCCAGTCGAATCCAAGGCGCTGAAGGGGCTGGATAGCCTCTACTCGATCGTCCAGATGCCCGGCGGCATTCCGGTCGGCACGCTCGCGATCGGCAAGCCCGGCGCGAAGAATGCGGGGCTGCTCGCCGCCGCTATCCTCGCCACGCATGACGCGCTGCTCGCGGAGCGGCTGAAGAAATGGCGGGCCGCGCAGACCGAGGCGGTCGCGATCGACCCCGAATGAGCGTGCTGCCCCCCGGTTCAACGATTGGTATTCTCGGCGGCGGCCAGCTTGGGCGCATGCTTGCCGTGGCGGCGGCCCAGCTCGGCTATCATACGCGAGTGTTGGCGCCCGACGCCGAAAGCGTCGCTGCGCAAACTGCCTCCAGCTTCACGCGCGCCGATTATCACAGCCGGATCGTGCTCGACGAGCTCGCCGCCTCGGCCGATGTCGTGACCTATGAGTTCGAGAATATCGCACTCGAGCCGATCACCTATCTGGCGACGCAAGTGCCAGTCTATCCGCCGCCGGCAGCGCTCAGTGTCGCGCAGGACCGCGCAGTCGAGAAAAGCTTTGTCGGCGAGCTAGGCGGGCGGACAGCGCCATGGCGCAAGGTGACGAGCCTCGACGAACTCCGCCAGGCGCTCGCCGAGATCGGCGCGCCAGCGATCCTGAAGACGCTCAGGCTTGGCTATGACGGCAAGGGGCAGGTGCGGATCCGCGATGCGGCGGAGGCCGAGGCGGCGTGGGAAGCGATCGGGGCGCGGCCGGCGATCCTCGAAGGCTTCGTCACCTTCGGGCATGAATTCTCGATCCTGCTGGTCCGCGGTGTCGACGGGGGGATGGTCAGCTATCCGCCTCCCTGGAACGAGCATGTCGACGGCATCCTCGCCCGCTCGTCATTGCCGGCGCCGGTCGAGATTGCGCGGCACTGGGCCGAGGCGGCGGCGCTGGCGGGGCGGGTTGCGGACAAGCTCGATTATGTCGGCGTGCTGACGCTTGAATTCTTCGCGACCGATGACGGGCCGGTGTTCAACGAGATGGCGCCGCGCGTGCATAATTCGGGGCACTGGACGATCGAAGGCGCGGTCGCCTCGCAGTTCGAGAACCATATCCGCGCCATCTGCGGGCTGCCGCTTGGCGATACGGGGCTGACGGCCGCGCGGGTCGAGATGGAGAATCTGATCGGCGAGGACGCGGACCGCTGGGCCGCGATCCTGGCTGAGCCGGGCGCGCATCTACATTTGTATGGGAAGACGATCCGGCCCGGCCGCAAGATGGGGCATGTGACCCGGCTGACCCGATAGTTCCTCCCGGGAACGGGGAGGATTTATTTGACCACCGGCAGATCGATATAGCTCTGCCCCGCGCCCGCCACCGTCACCTTCTGGGTCGCTTTCACATAATCGCCGGGCTTGGCGAAGAAGATGCTCGGCACGAATGCCTGCGGATTGCGGTCATAGAGCGGAAACCAGCTCGACTGGATCTGCACCATGATGCGGTGGCCGGGCGTGAAGACATGGTTGGTCTGCGGCAGCGCCCAGCTATAGGGCAGCGCGGTATCCGACGGAATCGGCTTCGCCTCGGCGAGGTTCTCCCGGTAGCGGCCGCGAAAGATGTCCATCGCGATCGGCCATTCATAGCCGCCCATCACGCGGTCGCCCGCCACCTGATCGGGGAACACGTCGATCAGCTTGACCACCCAATCACTGTCAGTACCGCTTGTCGCCGCAGTGAGATGCACGACTGGCTGGCCGGCGATCGTCACCGGCTTGGTCAGCACACCGGTCGAGAAGGTCAGCACATCCGGCCGGGCCGAAGCGTGGCGCTGATCGGTGGTGAGCCAGCTGGTCCAGTGATCGTCGTCATAGCTGAGCGCGCGATTGGGGCGCGGTGCATAAGGTACCGGATGCACGGGATCCGAGATGTAATCGGCTGTCTGTCCGGCACCCACGTCGCCATCGAAACCCAGCGCCATCCCCGGCTTCAGATAGAGCTTCGCCATCGCCGGCGCGGCGGACCAGGAGGACAGGCGCTGCCATTCATTTGTACCGGTCTGGAAGGCGGTGACCGGCGCCACATCCATCGGCGCGCCCTTCAGATAGTGCGCGAGGAACGGCGCGAGCACATGCAGCCGCCAATATTTCGCGCTGTCCTGATCGAACTTGATCGCTCCGATATGGCTACCCTCGGCGATCTCCTGCCCGTGATACCAGGGGCCGAGCGTCAGATAGACCATGTCGCCGGCCACATCCTTGGGCTTGATCGCGCGGTACACCGCGGTCGCGCCATAGATATCCTCCTGGTCCCAGAGCGAATGGACCAGCATCACCGGCACCTTTAGCGGCCGGCGCGCGAGGATCCGGTCCATCGCCTGATCCTGCCAGAAGCTGTCATAGGCCGGATGGGCGACGAGCTTCTGCCAGAAGCCGATCTGATCGAGCTTGTGCTGCCGCGCCACTTCACCGGCCGAGCCAGCGCGCAGATAGAGCGCATATTCATCATAAGTGTTCGACCACCAGAGATCACTGTTCCCCCGGGTCGCTTCCTGCTCCCAGAAATAGGGCATGTCGTTCTGGCGGAAGGCGCCGTTATGAAAGGCGTCGTCGCCGATCCAGGTATCGACCATCGGGTTCATCGGCACCGCGACCTTGAGCGCCGGGTGCGGATTGATCAGCGACATCAGCGCAAGGAAGCCGTCATAGGAAATGCCGAGCACCCCGACCTTGCCGTTCGATTCGGGCAGATGTTTCACCAGCCAGTCGATCGTGTCGTAGCTGTCGGTCGAGTCGTCGGTCTGTGTCGGATTGAGCGTGGTGCCGGCAAGCGGCGGGGTCATCATATAGATGCCGCCCGAGCCATATTTCCCCCGCACGTCCTGAACGACGCGGATATAGCCGCCCCGCACGATCACATCATTGGCATTGTCATAACCGTCGAGCACTGCGGCCAGTGTGCCGCTCTGCTGGTTGGTCGTCAGCGCCTCGGCATTATAGGGCGTGCGGGTGAGGAGGATCGGCGCACCTTGTGGGCCCCTGGGGATCAGGATGACGGTGTGGAGCTTCACCCCGTCACGCATCGGGATATCGACGCTGCGGCGCTCGAAGTTCCACCCTTCAGTCGAGGGCGTCAGCGTTGTGGGGCGTTCGTCATAGGTTTGCGCTGCCGCACTGGACGCGATCAACCCCAGCGCCGCCGCGCCGATCAGCCACTTTGCTATCATCATTGCCCCCTTGCCGCCCGCATGGGGACAGTGCGCCCCGACTCCCTAAGGCGCAACGAAGAAAGCCCGCCTCCCTTTCGGGAAGCGGGCTGTCCTGAACCGTCAGACGACGCTGCGGGCTTAGGCGCGCGTGCCCGACATCGGGAAGGCGCCGAACGCGCCGGCGCCGACCGTGCCGGTGATGCTGTCGCCGTCAGCGGTCGCGGTGCAATCGAGCGTCATCGGCATCGGCACGGTGATGTTCATAGACCATTTGATGGTGTCACCATCGGCTTCGCCGCTGATATCCACCGCGCCCATCGCACCGACATAGGAGCCGGAGAAAGCGCCGCCATCGGTCTTGACCGTCAACACTGCCTTCTGATCGCCGAGCGGCGACTTCACCACCGTATCCCAGCTTCCGTCGATACCCGCCATCACGTCTCTCCTAGCCGAATTCTCTAGCGCACATCCGCAACGGACGCCGCCGGCACCACCTCAACCGGCAGCCCTAGGCTGTCAAGCTGAGGACGGACCTTCGCCGCGTCGCCGACAACGATCCAGACGAACTTGTTCGGGTCAATTGCCCCGCGTGCCGCGGCGTCAAGCTGGGGCAGCGTGAGCGCACGATATTTTTGCGTGATCGTCGCGTAATAATTGTCGGGGCGGCGATAAAGGTCGTTCGACTGCATCGCGCCAAGCACCGCTGACGAGGTTTCGAAATTGCCCGGCAGCGAGCGGATCGCGCCGACAATGGTGCGATCGAACTCGGGCTGGGTGATCCCTTTGGCAGTCAGGAAGTCCTTCACATCGCCTTGCAGCGCCGCGATAGAAGCTCCGGTCTTGTCGGCCTGGACCGGGGCCGAGATGATATAGGGCGATGCATGTTCGGCGCGGCGGATATTGCCCGAGACGCCATAGGACCAGTGCTTGTCCTCGCGCAGATCCATATTGATCCGCGAGAGGAAGTTGCCGCCCAGCGAATCATTCGCGGCGATGACCGGCAACAGCTCGTCCGTGCCGACCAGCGGCGTCGGCGCGGCGCCGATGATCAGCGATTGCGGCGAATCGGGCCGGTCGATCAGCAGGATCTTCGGGGCGGACGGTGTGGACGGAGCCGAGAAGTCCTTGACCCCCGCCGATCCTGTCGCCGTCCAGCTGCCAAAGCGCGAATTGAGCACCGTCTGGATCTCGGAAAGTGGCCGATCGCTGACGACGAAGATCTTCGCCTTGTCCGGCCGCAGCCAGGCATGCTGAAAGGCGACCAGATCGTCACGGGTCAGCAGCGCAACCGCCTTGGGATCGCCGCTGCCGAAGCCGCGGGCATAAGGCGAGGCGGGGCCATAGACCAGCCGCGGCAGCACGCGGGTTGCGAGGCCGCCGGGATTGGTCAGCTCGGCCGAAATCTGGGCGAGCTGCTGCACCTTGACGCGTTCGACCTCTGCGGACGCGAAGGCCGGATTCTCGACCACGTCAGCGAACAGGCTGACCGCGGCGCCGAGATTGGGGCTGGGCGTGAACAACGACATATTGGTCCGATCCGTGCTCGCGTTCGCGCTGATACTGGCGCCGAGCCGCTCCTTGGCTTCCGCGAGATCGATTGAATTCTTCGACGTCGTACCCTCGCCCATCATCGACAGGGTAAGCTGTTGCGTGCCGAGCCTGGTCGCCGGATCGGCGGCGACCCCCGCGTCGAAGCTCATCACCATGCGCGTGATCGGTACCGCCGCCTGACGCGCGTAGACGACCTCGATGCCATTGCTGAGCTTCGTGCGCTCGACTGCGGGAAAGACGAGATCGGCGATGGTGCCGACCGCAGGCAGGGCGCCTCGCATACCCTTCGCCGGAGGAGTCGTGTCGGCAGCCGCCTTGGTGGTCGAAGCGGCCTCGGCATAGGCGGCGCGCGGACCGGGCTCGACCGTCAGCGCATAGACCGGGCGCGACAGCCATTTTGCGGTCGCCGCCTTCACCGTTGCCGGCGTCTCCGCCGCGAGTTCCGCCAGCTCTTTCTTGTAGTGATCCGGGTCGTGCGAATAGAGTTCGCCGGAGGCAAGGGTGACAGCCTTGCCGCCGAAACCGCCCACCGATTCGAGCCCGGCGATCGTCCCCGAAATGCTCCCGGTGGCAACGCGCTGGACCTCGTCTGCGCTTGGTCCCTTGGCGATCAGATCGGCAATGATCTCGTCGAGGCGCTTCGACACCAGGGCCGGATCGACGCCCGGCTTCACATCGGCATATACGGTAAACAGGCCGGTCTGCGCGAACGTCTCGTTGCTAGCGGTAACGCGCACCGCGAGCTTCTCCTGGCGGACCAGCGCATTGTCGAGCCGCGAACTCGACAGGCCGCCGAGCACGCCGGCGGCGACATCGAGCGCAATCGAATCCTTGTCGTTGAGGCCCGGCACAGCCCACATCCGGTAGATCCGGGTCGTCGAGACGCGGTCCTTCATCACCTCGGATTTGGGCGCCGAGAGCCTCGGCACATCAGCCGCCGGCACCACGCTCTCGGGGCCGCGCGGGATGCCGCCGAAATATTTCTCGACCAGCGGCTTCGCCGTCGCTGCGTCGATATCCCCGGCGAGCACCAGCACTGCGTTGTTCGGTGCGTAATGATCGTGGAACCAGTCCTTCACGGTCTGAAGGCTGGCGGCATCGAGATCGGCCATCGAGCCGATCGTGCTGTGGCCATAGGGATGATTGGCCGGGAACAGCGCCTCGATCTGCTTATATTCGACCAGGCCGAAAGGCTGGGTGTCGCCCTGGCGCTTTTCGTTCTGGACGACGCCGCGCTGCTCATCGAGCACGCCCTGGGTCATCGCGCCGAGCAGATAGCCCATCCGGTCGCTCTCTAGGAACAGCGCGCGCTCGAGCGCGGGCGCTGGCACCGTCTCGAAATAATTGGTGCGGTCGAAATAGGTGGTGCCGTTGAAATCGGTCGCGCCGACTTCCTTCAGCGGCGTGAAGAAATCGCCAGGTGCATTCTCGCTGCCGTTGAACATCAGATGCTCGAACAGATGGGCAAAGCCGGTCTTGCCGGCGGGCTCGAACTTGGAGCCGACATTGTACCAGACCGACACCGCGACGATCGGCGCCTTGCGATCCGTATGGACGATCACGCGCAGGCCGTTTGGCAGCGTGAATTTCTCGTACGGAATGTCGACGCTTTTCACGAGCGCGGAAACCGGGGCGGGCTTGGCGGCATCGGTCTTGGCGGGCGCTGCGGAAAGCGGGCTTGCGAGCGCGCCCAACGCCACGCCGGCGAGCGCAAACAGCTTGATATTCATGGCTTATACCCTCGAAGAAAAGCGACTGTCTTGCGCCGGTATAGCAGCGTGTTTCGACGCTGCAATCAGGGCCGATAAACCCGTTCGACATGATGCTGGAGGTCGGCGGGATTGAACCAGACCGGCTTCAATTGATGCCGCACGAACAAAGGCGCCTGATCGACATAATGCTGCGAATCCGGGCGCGTGGTGGCTGCGCCGAAGGGCTGGATTGACTGCGAGCTGACTTTGCCCTGCCTATCCCAGGCGACGAACATGATGAAGCTATCGCCATGCTTCACCGCCAGCCGTCCATTGGGCGCCTCATCCCACAAGGCCGCGGCACGAAGCACGTCAGGGCCGCCGTCCATCGGCAGATCGACCTTGCCCTGGCGCACGCGCAAAATCTCGCCGAGCGGCGGATCGAGCCTGCCGAAATGCGCTTTCAGATAGGTCGCCGCGGTCGCCAGCGCAGCGCCCGGATCGGCTTCGGGCCGGCGCTGATAATGCCATTTATTGCCTGCGCGGAGCAGCAACGCAGCGATCGAATCAGCCGGGCCCTTGCCGTCATAATTCCAGTCCCATTTTGCGAGCAGCGCCTTGGCGTCAACCAGAGTCCGGTCGCCCTTGGGATCGACGGCCGCGATATCCGCGAACCATTTCGCCGCCCAGCTGACATGGCTGACGCCGGTATCGAACTTGATCCGGTGGAGATCGGCGTCGCTGATCTTCGGATTAGCCCCCATGAGCTCGAGCGCACGGGTGGCGCGGTTGGTGGTGTCGGTCTCGATCCCGAGCAAGGGCGAATAGTCTTCCGGCTTGATCTCCGAGCCGGCGCCCGCCGCCTGATACGGCGTGTTGTTGGCGTTGATCAGGAAACCCGAGGCCGGGTTCACGTTACGCGGCACCTGTGCCCATGGCACGGTGCCCGGAGCGAGATCGCGCGACGTGTCGCCCGGTAGCACTTTGGCATAATCATAGCCCGGCTTCCGATTAGGGAAGCTGGCATTGTAGAAATAGGCGATATTGCCGATGGCATCGCCGTAAAGGAAATTAGTCGCCGGCACGGCCTGCATCGCCAGCGCTTGCTGCCATTCGCCGAAATCCCGGGCGCGGTTGAGGCGGTAATATTCCTCGACCATCCTGAGCTGATCGGCCCCTGCATAGCGGATCGCGAAATCGCCCTTGAGCGTCTCGATCACCGGGCCCTGTACCGCGCGGAGCACTGTCTTCGGCACAGGGAGCACGAACGGACCCCATAATTTCACATGCAGCCAGACCCGGGTTTTTTCGAGCGGCCGCCACTGGCCGTCAAAGCGGTAATGTGTGCCGTCAGCGTCGAGCACCAGCTTGTAGACATCGGTCAGATCGGGCCGGTTGACGGTGTTGGTCCAGCCCAGATTCTGGTTGTGGCCGAGCAAAGGATAGGGCGCGCCGGTAAAGGTCGCGCCGGCGAAATTCCAGCCGGTGCCGGAATGGACCACCAGCTCATACCAGGCGACGCCGCCGCGCCAGGGCTGGTGCGAGTTGGAGACGAGCCGGGTGAAGCCATCCGACGACCGCTTCGGCGCAACGACAAAGGCGTTGGAGCCATTCTCGTTGCCGTGGGGGCCGATCGGCGTGATGTCAGGCGCGTCGGGCACCGGGCCCGCGCTGTCGGGCGGAAGCGGGGTATCGCCGGCGAGCGCGGCGAGCACCTGATCGAGCCCGAAAAAGAAGGGCGAGCGCAGCACGAATCCGGTCGCGACATCCTCGCCATTCACGGGGAAGAGCTTCGACAGCCGGATTTCGCCCGGATGCTTGTCGGCATAGCGATTGAGCCCCGAGGCATAGCCATCGAGCAGCGCGCGCACATCGGCCGGCTGCTTCATATAGTCGCGCCTCGCCGTCTCGCGCGCGCCGAGCAGATGGAGGACATAATCGCTCTTCGCGCCATCCTCCCCGGTCATCGCACCAAGCCGCCCGCGCGTCATCGCCAGCACTTCCTGCAGCGTCGAGAAGTCATCCTCGGCATGGGCATAGGCAATGCCATAGGCGACGTCGGGATCGGTCTTGCCGAAGATATGCGGCACGCCGAACGTGTCGCGGGCAATCTTCACGTCATAGGCATGCGCGGGCGGCGGCGCCGGGGCGGTCGCGGTCAGCGGCTCCCAGACGGCGAGGCCGATCGCGACCAGAATTAAAAGAACGACCAGACCAGTCGCGCCCCGCACGAGATTCCGCCGCATACACCCTCACCCGCTTATGTGCGGATGCTGTAGCGCGCGCGGCGATCTGGCGCGAGCGCGATTGCCGCCGCTCCTGCCCCCAGGAGCGGCGGCCGCGCGACGATCAGAAGCCGGTCTTCACCGTCACGAAAAACGCCTGCGGCGCCCCCGCAAGCAGGGTCTGGTTGTCACCCGAATTGCCGAAGCCGTTCGACCCGATCGTCGCGACATAGCGCTTGTTGAACAGGTTGGTAGCATTGAGCTGCACCTCGATCTTGCGATCGTCTGGTAGTGAGAAGCGCACCCCCGCCGTCGCATCGAACGTCACCCGGCCCGGGACCGACTGGTCGTTGGTGTAGGTGAAGTAGCGCTTGCTCATATAGTTCGCACCGAAACGGCCGAAGAACATGCCCTTGTCATAGGTGATCTCGGCCTTGGCGAGGTGCTTCGGGCTGTCGACCGTGGTCTTGCCGGCGGTGGCGATCGGCGGGCGTGGTGTCGGCGGGTTGGTGGAGAGATCGGGCGCCACCGGCACGTTGTCGCGATAGGTCGAATCGTTGTAGCTATAGGAGGCGAACACGCCCAAGCCGTGCCCCAGCTTCGCCTCCACCGCCGTCTCGAAGCCATAGGAGCGCACCGAGCCGACGTTCGACAGCGTCGCCAGATTGCCCAGAATGCCGGCGCCGACGGTCGTCGCGATGATGCGGTTGCTGAAATCGACATAATAGACGGCGAACAACGCGTTGAAGCCACCGTTGCGATAGCGGCCACCGGCCTCATAGGTGTTCGATTGCTCGGGCTTCAGCTTGTTGGTCGTCAGCAGGGCGTTGAATCCCGCCTGCGAGGTCGCGAAAGGGCCGCTGGTCGCCGCCGAGACGAAGGCGCGCTTGGACTGGGTGAAATCCGCGAACAGCTCGGCGCTGTCGTTGACCTTGTAGTTGACGCCGGCATGCGGCTGGAACCAGTCGGTCGTGCTGATCTTGCCCGTGGCGAGGCCACCGCCGACGATCGGCGTCGCGCTGTTGTGGACCGCAAAGCCCTTCCAGCCGAGATCGACGGTCAGGTCGCCAAGCGCGATCTTGTCCTCGACATAATATTGCACCGTCTCGGTCTGGTATTTCAGATACCATTGAGTCGCGAACGGATTGGTCTGGAAGTCGAGCGCGCTGCGGCTCGAGGCTGTCCGGCTGTCCAGCGCATAGAAGCGCCGCGCCTGACGGAAATCGTTCATCTCATACCAGCCGCCGATGGTGATGTCGTTGAACGCGAGCTTGCCGCCGATCGAGCCGAACACACCCTTGCGGCGAATATCATATTCAGTGGTGCGCACCGAGATCGGCACACCCGTCGGCGACGGAACATAAGGCGTGAACCAGGTGCCCTGGCCATGGTTCGAATGATAATAGCCCTTGAGCAGCCCATGGATCGGCGCGTCCTTCGCCGTTTCGATGCCGAAGGAGCCGAGATAATCCTGGCGCAGGCCCGAGGCGTCATAATAGACGTCGTCGACGGTGCCGTAAGGCGTCGGATAGGTCGTGCCCGCCGCCGGATTGAGCTTGGGCGCGCCGCTGTCGCCGCGATTGGCGGCCACATCGGCGATCAGCACCGCGAGCGGGAAATTGCCCGAGATATTGTCGTTCTTGTAACCGAGCCGGCGGATCATATCGAGCGACAAATCCTGATAGTCATTCTCGCGCCGATCCGAGAAATCGAAGGTGCCGACGAGGCGGATGCCGCCGATCGGGGTGACGACCTTCGCATTGACCTGATGCTGGCGCTGCTTGCCCACGCCCTTCCATTTGTCCATGTCGGAAAAGCCATAGGAGACATAGGCACTGGGGCCGCCAGCGCCGAGCTCGCCGGTGTCGATCCGCCCAAAGGCCCGGATGGTGTTCTCGGTGCCATAGGTCCCGTTGGCCGTGACGCCGAGACGCGCCGACGGCTCGCTCGAGAAGAACTCGATCGTGCCGCCCAGATTGTTGGTCGCCTGGGTGCCGATCGATCCCGCGCCCTGCGAAACGATGGTCTGGCCGATATTCTCCGACGAGATCGCGCGGCTGATATGCAGGCCGTTGGTGTTGCCGTAAGAGCCGTCGCCGAGCGGAATACCGTCGAGCGTGAAGCCGATCTGGTTCTGGTTGAAGCTGCGGATCGAGACGCGCTCCGACCATTCATAGGCACCGAACGGATCGGCCGACTGGAAGTTGACGCTGGGGAGCTTTTCGATTGCCTTCAACGGGCTCGTGCCCGCCGCCAGGATGGCGATGTCGGACTGGTTGATCTGCTGAACCTGCCGGGTCTCGCGGTGGCCGACGATGATGATGTCATCGGCTACCGGACCGGGGGCGGTCGCCGGATCGGCGGCAGCGTCGCTGGTCACCGGCTTTTCGTCGGTGGCAGCATAAGCGGCAAGCGGCGAGCACAGAGCAGTGCCCGCCAACAGGCAGGCTGAAAGATGGCGCATTGATGGGGTCCCCTTGGATATCTTTTCTGGCGTCACCCCTTTCAGGGCCGCCCCCGCCGCCTAGGCGTTGTGCGTTGCACAATTATGCGGGTTTCAAGACAATCGTGTGAGACTGGCAAGTCGACTTTGTGACAACTACGTATCGACCGCTCGCCAGCTGCGAGACATGTCGGCAAAGGCCTTGTGTTGCAAAAGTACAACACCATATCGAGTGAATTATTGGAGGGACATTCATGAACCTGGAAAAATTCACCGACCGCGCGAAGGGCTTTCTGCAATCGGCGCAGACCGTTGCCATCCGGATGAGCCATCAGCGGATCGCGCCCGAGCATATCCTGAAAGCCTTGCTGGAAGACGAGCAGGGCATGGCGGCCGGGCTGATCACCGCTGCGCGCGGCGATGCCAAACGCGCGGTGACCGAAGTCGATGGCGCACTGGCAAAAATCCCCGCCGTGTCGGGCGGCGGCGCACAACAGACGCCCGGGCTCGATAACGATGCCGTGCGCATCCTCGATTCAGCCGAGCAGATCGCGACCAAAGCAGGTGACGGCTATGTCACGGTCGAGCGACTGCTGGTGGCGCTCGCGCTTGCCTCGACCACCGCGGCCGGAAAGGCGCTTTCCGCCGCCGGGGTGAAGGCCGAGGCGCTGAACGCGGCAATCAACCAGGTCCGTGGCGGTCGCACCGCCGATACGCCGGGTGCCGAGGACCGGTTCGACGCGCTCAAGAAATTCGCCCGCGACCTCACCCAGGCGGCACGCGACGGCAAGCTCGATCCGGTGATCGGCCGCGACGAGGAGATCCGCCGTACCATCCAGATCCTCGCCCGCCGCACCAAGAACAATCCGGTGCTGATCGGCGAACCCGGCGTCGGCAAGACCGCGATCGCGGAAGGGCTCGCGCTCCGCATCGCCAATGGCGACGTGCCGGACACCCTCAAGGACCGCCGGCTGATGTCGCTCGACATGGGCAGCCTGATCGCCGGCGCCAAATATCGCGGTGAATTCGAGGAGCGGCTGAAGGGCGTGCTCGACGAGGTGAAGGCCGGCGAAGGCGACATCATCCTGTTCATCGACGAGATGCATACGCTGATCGGCGCGGGCAAGACCGACGGCGCGATGGACGCCTCCAACATGATCAAGCCGGCGCTGGCGCGCGGCGAGCTCCACTGCGTCGGCGCGACCACACTCGATGAATATCGCAAATATGTCGAGAAGGACGCAGCGCTGCAGCGGCGCTTCCAGCCCGTCTTCGTCGGCGAGCCGTCGGTCGAGGATACGATCTCGATCCTGCGGGGATTGAAGGAGAAGTACGAGCTCCATCACGGCGTACGGATCACCGATGCCGCGATCGTCGCCGCCTCGACTCTGTCGAACCGCTACATCACGGATCGCTTCCTGCCCGACAAGGCGATCGACCTGATGGACGAGGCTGCGAGCCGGATCAGGATGGAGGTTGAGTCCAAGCCCGAAGAGATCGAAACGCTCGACCGGCGGATCATCCAGCTCAAGATCGAGCGGGAGGCGCTGAAGCGCGAGACCGATGCCGCCTCGCGCGACCGGCTCGTCGCACTGGAAGCGGAGCTCGCCAATCTCGAACAGCAATCAGCCGAGTTGACCACGCGCTGGCGGGGCGAGAAGGACAAGATCAACGCCGAAGCCAAGCTCAAGGAGCAGCTCGATGCGGCCCGGCTCGAACTCGAGCAGGCGCAGCGTGCGGGCGATCTCGCCCGCGCCGGCGAGCTTTCCTATGGCACCATTCCGCAGCTCACCCGCCAGCTCGACGAGGCGGCGGGGGCGACCAAGGGCGCGATGCTGCGCGAGGAAGTGACCGCTGACGATATTGCCGCCGTCGTCAGCCGCTGGACCGGCATCCCGGTCGACCGGATGCTCGAGGGCGAGCGGGCGAAGCTGCTCGGCATGGAAGAAGCGCTCGGCAAGCGCGTGATCGGCCAGGCCCAGGCGGTGCGCGCCGTCTCGACCGCGGTGCGGCGTGCGCGCGCAGGATTGCAGGAGCCCAACCGCCCGCTCGGCTCCTTCCTGTTCCTCGGGCCAACCGGTGTCGGTAAGACCGAGCTGACCAAGGCGCTCGCTGAATTCCTGTTCGACGATCCGGCCGCGATGGTCCGCATCGACATGAGCGAGTTCATGGAGAAGCATGCCGTGGCCCGGCTGATCGGCGCCCCTCCCGGCTATGTCGGCTATGAGGAAGGCGGCGTGCTGACCGAGGCGGTACGGCGCCGGCCCTATCAGGTCGTGTTGTTCGACGAGGTCGAGAAGGCGCATGGCGATGTGTTCAACATATTGCTCCAGGTGCTCGATGACGGCCGGTTGACTGACGGCCAGGGCCGCACGGTCGATTTCTCAAACACGCTGATCATCCTCACCTCGAATCTCGGCAGCCAATATCTGTCGAGCCTCGGCGACGGTGAGGATGTCGCCAGCGTCGAGCCGCAGGTGATGGAGATCGTCCGCGGCCATTTCCGCCCCGAATTCCTCAACCGGCTCGACGAGATCATCCTGTTCCATAGGCTCGGTCAGAGCGAGATGGCGCCGATCGTCGATATCCAGGTGAGCCGCGTGCAGAAGCTGCTCGCCGATCGCAAGGTGACGCTCGATCTGAGCGAAGGTGCGCGGGCGTGGCTGGGGCGGGTTGGATACGACCCGGTCTATGGCGCGCGGCCGTTGAAGCGGGCGGTGCAGCGCTATCTGCAGGACCCGCTCGCTGACCTCATCCTGCGCGGCGATGTGAAGGATGCCGCGACGGTGCGGGTCGATGAGGGCGATGGCAAGCTGGAGTTGCGGGTGATCTGATCCACCGAGCAGGGCCCGGCTCCCTGGCTCAAGGTCGAAGGTCAAAAAAAGGGGCGGCTCCGAAGAGCCGCCCCACCGATCTCACAAAAGATTGGTCGTTCTAGAAATCGACCTTCGCGCCAACGCGGAAGTAACGACCGATGATGTTCGCCTGACCCCACGCTGGATTGTACTGATACAGCGAGTAGGCAGCCGCCGTATCCTGAACGGGAGCAATGTTGAACACGTTCATGATGTTCGCATAGAGCGTGAACTTGTCGGCAACCTTGACCTGGCCGGACAGATCGAAGTTCCACTGCGCCTTCGCAAAGCACTGCGATGGAACGAGCCCGAGGCGGTAGTTCGGTGCGCCGGCACCGTTGGCCGAGTTGAACGCGCAGTCGTTGACGTCGCCGCCGTAATCGACCTCTGCGAGGTTATAGCCGCTGGTATAGTACAGCGTGCCGGTCAGGCTTGCGCTGCCAAAGTCCAGTGTGTTCTGCCACGACCCACGCCATTTCGGCGAGCCCGAGCACGAGG
>JBDTXU010000159.1:0-1918 GCA_040006055.1 Sphingomonas bacterium
CGCGCTCATCGAACAAGGCGAGTTCGCCATCGACGTCCTGCCAGGTGATATAGGTTGGGATCGTCAGCATCATGGTTCTGTCCTGAGGCCTGGCCGGGCTCATGGCTCAGGCGCCGGCCGGCGCCACTGTTGGAACGCGACGCTGCTCCCACAGAATGAACGGTCGCGCCACCGTCGCCGTGGCGAGCCTGCGCCACATCGCGCGCAGCCGGAATTCGACGATATCGTCCAGCACGAACGAAAACACGATCATGCCCGCCGACAAGGCCAGGACCAGCCACCATTTGTTCGCGTCATTTGCCCACCACATCAGCATGATCGTGCCGATCTTGAAGTGAAGAAGGTAGAGCGGATAGGTGAACGAGCCGATCCGGTGCGCCCAGGGCAGGCGGACATCGCGGCCCCGCATCGCCAGGAAAAGGGCGAAGATCCCCATCATCACGCCGATCCCGATCCACGGGTTCAGCGGCATGCCCCGGGCGGCGATGAAAATGGTCCTCGTGCCGAGCAGGGCGGTCACCGCGAGCAGCGCGAGGTTCAGTTTTTCGTTGCGGCGCTGGTACAGCAGCCCCATCACACAGCCGGCGGACAGGAAATAATAGTCGGCACCCAGCAACGGCGCCCGCGGAAAGAAGGGTGCGGCGATCACCTGCAGCGCGATCCACACCGCCACGACGATCTGGATCTGCCTGATCCACCCCAGCATCGCGACTGCGACGATCATGGCGTAGAAGGTGATCTCGACCGTCAGGGTCCAGTAGGAGGAGTCGGCCGGACGATATCCGAATGCCTGGGGATTGGTCGTCAAATTGGCGAGATATTGCCAGAACGTGACATGCATTCGTCCCACTTCGCCGATCCCCATCAGCGTGGTGATCGTCAGGCAGATGACGAAGCTTGGATAGACGCGCGTGAAGCGGTGGGCGACGAAGGTCGACACTTTCTGCCGCTGGACGATCTGCGTGATCATCATGCCGCTGATAAGGAACAGGATGAACAGCCCGATATGTCCATAGTGCGATATATCGGTGATCAGGCCGAGATCGGTATTCGCCGGGCCGAGGATATGGGGCACGACGACACCGATATAGTGAGTCATCACGACCGTGACCGCGCACAGCAGGCGAATATAGTCCAGCCAGTCGATTCTGCGCTCGGAGGGTGCGGATGAATCGGCCACTTTGCTCTTCTTGCTGAACCTCAGTCCATGGCGATACGCGCTGCTCGGGCGCGGCGCCAGCGGCGCGACGATCGTGCCTGGACCGACCATGGCAAGATCGCCGCGTTATGGTAAGCTCACGGCTATTGCAGGGGAACGAGATGAGCAGCGAATCCACGTCTCCCGTCACGGAAATCTGCCTGGTGGTCCCTCCGTTCGACTTCGTGCACTATCCACAGCTCGGCACCGCGATCCTCAAAAGCGCGTGCGCGGCGCGTGGCCTCGAGACCCGCATCGTCCATGCGGGGATTATGCTCGCAAAGCGGGTTGGGCTGGAGGCCTATGATGCGATCAGCCATGGCCAGATGAAGGCAATGGTCGGCGAGCGGCTGTTCCGTCCGCACGCCTATCCCCCGGCCACCGTAGCGGCGCTGCCGCCGCTCGAAGCCCTGACCGACGCGCAATATGCCGATTACCACCGGGTGGCCGATGCGATTTCCCCGATGCTCGACGAGGTGGTTGAACAGATTCTTGCGTTGCGCCCGCGCATTGTCGGCGTGTCGTCCATGTTCGAGCAGAATCTGGCGGCTTCCGCGATTGCGCGGCGCGTGAAGGAGGCCGATCCCACCATCGTGACGGTGATGGGGGGCGCGAACGCGGCGTGGCCGCTCAGCCTCGGCCTCGCCAAGGCTTTTCCATGGATTGACCATTTCTTCGCGGGCGAGGCCGATATCGACTTTCCCGAATTCTGCGAAAACT
>JBDTXU010000160.1:0-1666 GCA_040006055.1 Sphingomonas bacterium
CCAGAAGGTCGCGCTCAAATATTATGACGTGATCTATGACCTGATCGACGAGATCAGGGCGGGCATGGCGGGCGAGCTCGGCCCCGAGGCTTTCGAGACGGTCGTCGGCCGCGCCGAAATCCGCGAGGTCTTCTCGGCCGGCAAGCATGGCCGTGCGGCTGGCCTGCTCGTCACCGAGGGCTTTATCCGCAAGGCTTTGAAGGCCCGTATCACGCGCGACGACGTCATCATCTACAATGGCGAGATCGCATCGCTCAGGCGCTTCAAGGACGATGTGCCCGAGGTTAGGGCTGGTCTGGAATGCGGCGTCACTTTCGCAAGCCATACCGACATCAAGCCGGGCGACTTCCTCGAAACCTATGAAGTCGAGTTGCGCGAACGGACCCTGTAATGGCGATCAGTACGCGGTCGGCCGCAGCATTGGGCCTCGGCCTGATGCTGGCCGGCTGCGACGAGCCGACCATCGCGTGGCGCAGCGCTCAATCGCCCGACCATCACTACACCGCGACGGTCGAATATGATGCGCCGGTGCTGGAGCGGAAGGACACCTATGTGTTCCTCGAATCCAGCCGGCTCTTCTCGCGCCACATGGTCTACCGGGCGCACCTGCGTGGCTGCGTCATCCTCACATGGACCGGCCCGCGGGCGCTGACGATCAGCCATCTCGGCGGGTTGCCGGTGACGATGGAAAAGCAATGGCAGCCGCGATGGGGCGGCGACCCCGTCGCCATCACCTACCGGGACTTCACAATTTCGGGGATGAATATCCCCGCTGAATGTATGGTGGCACGATGAGACCAGCCGATACCCCCGAAGCCCGCACGGTCCGCCTGCTCCGCGTGGGCGAGCAGGTGCGCCATACACTGAGCGACATCCTCGCGCGCGGCGACGTGCATGACGAGACGCTGGCGAAGCATATGGTGACCGTCACCGAGGTCCGCATGTCGCCGGACCTGCGCCACGCGACAGCGTTCATCAAGCCATTGCTCGGCAAGGATGAGGCAGCGGTGCTGAAGGCACTGCGCACCAACACCGCCTATCTCCAGCGCGAGGTCGCGTCCAAGGTGCAGATGCGCTTCGCCGCCAAGCTGAAGTTCGTCGCTGACGAGAGCTTTGACGAGGGCAGCCATATCGACAAGCTGCTCAAGGACCCGCACGTGGCGCGCGATCTGGAGCCCCCAGAGAGCAGTGACGACTGATCGATGGCCAAGCTCTATTTCTACTATGCCTCCATGAACGCCGGCAAATCGACCAACCTGCTCCAGGCCGATTTCAACTATCGCGAGCGCGGTATGCGGACTGTCCTGTTCACGGCGGCGATTGACGACCGCTTCACCCCCGGCACCGTCACGTCGCGGATCGGGCTCGGCACCGATGCCATCGCCTTTGAACGCGATACCGATCTGGCCGCGATCGTCCGGCGCGACGGTGAGGCGCCGCCGGCCTGTGTGCTGGTCGACGAAGCGCAGTTCCTGACCGCGAGCCAGGTCGATCAGCTCGCGCATCTCGCCGATTTCGAGGGCGTTCCCGTGCTCGCTTACGGCTTGCGTACCGATTTCCAGGGCGAATTGTTCGAGGGCTCGGCCCGGCTGCTGGCGATCGCCGACGCGCTCATCGAAATCAAGTCCGTGTGCGAATGCGGCCGCAAGGCGACGATGAACATGCG
>JBDTXU010000161.1:0-24953 GCA_040006055.1 Sphingomonas bacterium
ATCCCTGGTTCGCCGAGCACTTCGTCCATCCGCGCGATTTCGGGGGCAAGAAGGCGGGCAATGTCGTGCCGCTCTTCGAGGGCCTGCTCGACCCGAGCTAGGCCGGTAAGGTCGTGCCATTATTTGAAGGGCTCAAATCGGCGCCGCCCTTCCCAAAGTCCCGTGTATTGATTCAACCGCGGTTCCAATCGTCGCATTGTGCAAACCGGACGGAGTGCAAAACTCCGGCCTCGCTCTTTCACATGACGGTCGAAACCTCAGTGCTTCGTCCTTCCCTGTTCTTTCCCTGTTACGGGCGCGGCCTTCCCTGTTCCGCGCGCGGCGCTTCCCTGTTATTGAATAACAGGGAAAGCGAGTTCCAAGGCCCTGAATAAGCGCATTAAATTTGCCGAAAAAATCCAGCAAAACGGCCAAAATCGGGCCCGAAAATAAAATCTTCCCTGTTCTTTCCCTGTTAATCGCCCAGGAACAGGGAAAGCCGAGGTCCGCCTACTCCCGCGAATAGGCCACGCGGCCTGCGACAAAGCTGTGCGCAACCGACCGATCGTCGCCCAATATCTGCAACGCGAACAGGCGGTCCCGCAGCGTCGCACCAGCCGTCCGCCGCGCGAGCAGTGGTGTGGCGGCGCAGTCGAGCACGATGAAATCCGCTTCCTGCCCTGGTTGCAGCCCCCCGATCTGTTCGCCCAGCCCAAGGGTCCGCGCGCCGCCAGCGGTCGCGAGATACAGCGCCCGGAACGGATCGAGGCTGGCGCCGCGCATCTGGCCGACCTTATAGGCCTCACCGAGCGTTGCCAGCATCGAGAAGCTCGTGCCCGCGCCCACATCGGTACCGATGCCGACCTTCACGCCGTGCGCGTCGGCCCGGGCGAGATCGAACAGGCCCGATCCGAGGAACAGATTGCTCGTCGGGCAAAAGGCGATCGATGCACCGGCCTCGCCCATCCGCGCGAGAGCGCGGTCATCCATATGGATGCAGTGCGCGAAGACCGATCGGGGGCCGACCAGGCCGAACCGGTCATAAACGTCGAGATAGTCGCGGGCGCTTGAGAATCGCGCGGCGACTGCGGCGATCTCGTCGCGATTCTCGGCGAGATGGGTGTGCATCAGCGCTTCGGGATGCGCGGCAAGCAGCGCGCCTGCGCCGGCGAGCTGCGCGTCGGAAGAGGTGAGCGCGAACCGCGGCGTCACTGCATAGCCAAGCCGCCCGCGGCCGCGCCACCGCGCGATCAGCGCTTCAGTCTCGGCGCGGCCGCTTTCGACGTTGTCGTGGAGCGTCTCGGGGCCGAGATCCATTAGCACCTTGCCGGAGACAATCCGCATATTCCGCGCCAGCGCCGCCTCGAACAGGGCATCGACCGACTGGGCATGGACGGTCGCGAAGACGAGCGCGCTCGTCGTGCCGTTGCGCAGCAATTCATCGAGGAAGAAGGCGGCGACCCGATCGGCATGGCCGCGATCGGCGAATTCGGCTTCGGCCGGAAAGATGTGATGCTCGAGCCATTCGAGCAGCTGGTCGCCATAAGCGGCGATGCGATCAGTCTGCGGATAATGGATATGGGTGTCGACAAAGCCGGGCACGATCAGACCCCGCACCGTCTCGACCGGCACGTCGGCGAAGCGCGGCGCGAGATCGGCATGATCGCCGAATGCGACCACAAGCCCGTTCTCGACCACGAGCAGGCCATCGGCATGGTGTTGGACCGCCGCGTCGCCGATCTGCGCCGGGTCCTCAGGGACGCTCAGCAGCTCGGCGCGGAAAGCCGTGAGACTCATGGCCTCGGTCCGAGCGACAAAAGCTGGGCGAGCACCGCCACCGCGATCACATCGGGCTCTTTGCCGGTGATGCCGGGCAAACCGATCGGGCAGGTCAGGCGATCATGATTGATCCCCTCCGCCTGCAGCCGCGACACGAAGCGCGCGCGCTTGGTCTGCGAGCCGATCAAGCCGACAAACGCCGCCTCGCCCGAAAGCGCGGCTGCTGTCAGCCGGTAGTCCAGCGCGTGATCATGGGTGAGGATCAGGACGCCTGAGTCAGGTGCGGCCGCGCTGGCGCAGGCGACCATCGCGTCTTCGGTTTCCAACATCACGCCGGCTGTTTCGGCCATATCCGGCCGGGTGTCGAACCAGGCGAGATGAAAAGGCAGGCCAGGCAGCCGCGAGGCGATCGCGCGGCCGACATGGCCGGCGCCGAACAGGATCAGCGGGGTGCCGGCGGTTTCGACGGGTTCGAGGAATTCGGCGCCTGCTGTCGGAAGCGGTCCCCGCGCTGTTAAACTTCCCCGGCGAAGGCTGGTGCCCAATATCGGGCCGCCCCCAACTGGGCCCCGGCCTTCGCCGGGGAAGGTCTTACGGGCCACAGCATTCGTGTCGATCCTGGCGACAACCGTCTCGCCACTCCTGAACGCCTCGATCCACCCGCCCGCATCCGCATCAAGCCGCTCGACCAGCAGCCGCACCCGTCCGCCGCAGCATTGGCCGAGCAGCGGCCCGAGCGGATAGTCCTGAACCCGCCAGCTACCCGGCGGCAGATCCAGGATCGCGCGCGCTTGCTCGGCAACGCGATATTCGAGCGCACCGCCGCCGACCGTGCCGTGGAGCTTATCGGCGGTCACCACCATCCGCGCACCGGCGCCGCGCGGCGCGGAGCCTTCCGTCGCGAGAATGGTCACCAGCGCGGTCGGTTCTCGTGCCAGGGCCGCCCGCGCCGTATCGGCCCAGTCAGTCATCGCGCGCCTTCAGCTCTTCGATCGCGGCAAGGAGCCGTTCCGGCGTCGCCGGTGCGTCGAGCTTCGGCAAGCCTTTGCCCGGCGCGGTCGCGGCCACGGCCTGGGTCAGCGCTGAGAAGACCGAGATGGCGAGCATGAAGGGCGGCTCGCCGACTGCCTTTGAGCGGTGGATCGTCGGCTCGACATTCTGTCCGCGTTCCCAGAGCTGTATGTCCATGCGGCGCGGCCGGTCGCTTGCGGTCGGGATCTTGTAGGTGGAGGGCGCATGGGTAAGCAGCCGTCCGCGCGCGTCATAGACAAGCTCCTCGGTCGTCAGCCAGCCCATCCCCTGGACAAAGCCGCCCTCAACCTGGCCGAGATCGATCGCCGGATTGAGCGAGTGGCCGACATCATGGAGAATATCGACCGCAAGCACCCGGTGCTCGCCGGTGAGCGTGTCGATCACCACCTCTGACAGCGCGGCACCATAAGCGAAATAGAGGAAGGGGCGGCCGCGATGAGTCGCCCGGTCATATTCGATCTTCGGCGTTGCATAGAAGCCGGTCGAGGAGAGCGAGATGCGGCCGAGATGCGCCATCCGGCACAGGGTCTCGAACGGGACGAGCTCGCCATTGGCAGCAACACCGTCTGGCGTGAAGTGCACCGCGTCAGCAGTACCACCGAACTTTACGGCGGCGAATTCGGCCAGCCGCTCGCGAATCTGCTGCGCGGCATTGAACGCGGCCATGCCGTTCAGGTCTGCACCCGAGGAGGCGGCTGTCGCTGAGGTATTCGGCACCTTGTCGGTCCGTGTCGCGGTCACGCGCACCCAGTCGATCGGCACCGCGAAGACATCGGCGACGATCTGCGCGACCTTCACCATCAGGCCCTGGCCCATCTCGGTGCCGCCATGGTTCAGCTGGATCGAGCCATCGGCGTGAAGCAGCACCAGCGCGCCGGCCTGGTTGAGATGCGTGGTGGTGAAGCTGATGCCGAACTTGACCGGGGTTAGCGCCAACCCCTTTTTCAGCACCCGGTGGCTGGCGTTGAACGCTGCCACCGCCGCGCGGCGCGCCTCATAATCGGTCCGCTCGGCCAGTTCCTCGATCAGCTCCGGCGCGACATTGTCCTCGACGCGCATATGATAGGGCGTGATGTCCCGGCCCGGCGCGTAGAGATTGGCCCAGCGCACCGCGAGCGGATCGAGTCCACGCGCGGCGGCGATGACGTCCATCACCCGCTCGATCGCCATCATGCCCTGCGGCCCGCCGAAACCGCGAAACGCGGTGTTCGAGACAGTATGGGTCTTCAGCCTGTGGCTGACGATCTCGACCGCCGGCAGCCAATAGCAATTGTCGGCATGGAACATCGCCCGGTCGTTGATCGCCGAGGACAGATCGGCGGTCGCGCCGCAGCGCGAGGCGAGTTCGATCCTGATCCCCGCAATCCGCCCCGCATCGTCGAAGCCGACATCATAGCGGGCCGCGAACTCGTGGCGCTTGCCCGTCATCGCCATGTCGTCATCGCGATCGGCGCGGATCTTGGCCGGCCGGCCCGTCTTCGCCGCGACCAGCGCGCAGGCGACGGCATAAGCGGCGGCCTGGGTCTCCTTGCCGCCGAATGCGCCGCCCATACGGCGCACCTCGACCGTCACATCGGCATGGGCGAGCTTCAGCACCTTGGCGATTAGATGCTGCACCTCGCTCGGATGCTGAGTCGAGGACAGGACGTGCAGCTGACCACCCTCGCCGGGCGTCGCGAGCGCGGCCTGGCCTTCGAGATAGAAATGCTCCTGGCCGCCCATTTCCAGCGCGCCGGTCAGCCGGTGTGGCGCGGCAGCGAGCGCGGCGGGGGCATCGCCGCGCTCCATGAACTGGGTGTCCTCGATCGCCGATCCTGCCACCAGCGCCTGCTTGATCGTCACGAGCGCCGGCAGCGGCTCGACCTCAGCCTTGCCTAGCCTCGCCGCGCGCCGCGCCGCGCCGACGCTGGTGGCCGCGACCACGAACAAGGGCTGGCCGGGGTAGAGGATCTCGTCCTCAGCGAAGAGCTTGTCGTCGCCCTTGACCGGGCTCACATCGTTGACGCCCGGGATATCGGCGGCGGTCAGCACCATCACTACGCCCGGCGCCGCGCGGACGGCTTCGAGATCGAGCGAGAGCAGCTTCGCATGGCCATCAGCCGCCAGGCCGAAGGCGAGGTGGAGCAGCCCCGGTGCCTCGGGCATATCATCGACATAGCGCGCGTGCCCTGAGACATGCTCGACCGCGCTGTCATGGCGAAGCGGCTGGTTGACCGCCCCGGGCCGAGGGAGATCGACATCAGCCATCGGAGAGCGCCTCGCTCAACACGCTGACCGGTTCCTCGGGGTTCGCGTGGTGTGACCACAAGCGACGCAACAAATTGCCGGCAACCGTCTGTCGATAGGCGCTGGAACCGCGCACATCCGTCAGCGGTGTGTAATCCTGCGCCAGTGCCTGCACGGCCGCCTCGATCGTCGCCTCGGACCAGCTTTGGCCCACCAGCGCCGCCTCGCAAGCTGACGCCCGCGCCGGGATGCCGGCCATGCCACCAAAGGCGATTCTGGCGGCTGTCACCTGTCCGTCCGTGACGGTGATCGCGAACGCGCCGCACACAGCCGAGATGTCGCTGTCGAAGCGCTTCGAAAGCTTGACGATGCTGACGATCGTGTCGGGTGCCGGGCGCGGGATGTGGATGCTTTCGACGAACTCGCCGGGCGCGCGATCCTGCACGCCATAGCTTTTGAAGAAGGTCTCGAGCGGTATCGTTCGCCGCGCATCACTCCTTCGGAGGGTAAGGGTCGCCCCGAGCGCGATCAGCGCCGGCGGCATGTCGCCGATCGGTGAGCCATTGGCGATATTGCCGCCGATCGTACCGGCATTGCGGACCTGCAGGCCGCCGATGCGTCGGACCAGTTCGCCGAGATCCGGATGCAGCCGCGCAAGCGCCGCCTTAGCCTCCGAATAGCGAACACCCGCGCCGAGGGTGAGGCCGCGTTCATCCTCCTCGATCGTCTTGAGATCGGCGACGTCGCTGATGAAGATCACAGTCCCGAGATCGCGATGCTGTTTGGTCACCCACAGGCCGACATCAGTCGCACCAGCGACGATCCTGGCGTCGGGATGCTCGACCAGCAACGCGGCCAGATCGTCGGCGGTCCGCGGGGAGAACCAGCTTTCGCCCGACGCTGCACTCGATATCCCGCGCAGCATGGCGGCAACGGCGCTGTCGTCGGTGGCTACTGGCGGCACCGCTTCGCCCGCGTCGAGGATCGGGCCATAGCCGGTACAGCGGCAGAGATTACCGGCGATCACATCGGCGACCGGCTCACCCTCGGTGCCGAGCGCGGCGATGCTGCGTCCATAGAGCGACATGACGAAACCCGGTGTGCAGAAGCCGCATTGCGAGCCGTGGCGATCCACCATCTCGCGCTGGACAGGGTGAAGGGTGCCACCCGCCGACAGGCTCTCGACGGTGCGGAGTGCCTTGCCGTGAAGCATCGGCGCGAAAAGGATGCAGGCGTTGACGGCGCGCCAGGCGACGCGGTCGCCGTCCAGTTCGCCGAGCAGCACCGTGCACGCACCGCAATCGCCCTCGGCGCAGCCTTCCTTGGTGCCGGTGCGGCGGAGATCGTAGCGGAGCAGATCGAGCACGCTGGCGGTGGCCGCCGCCTCGAACTCGATCACGGCCCCGTCGAGAAGGAAGCGTATCATCGCGGCGTTCCCGCTGCGATCCAGGCGCCGAGCTTCTGGCGCTCGGCCTTGGTCATGACGGTGGTGTTGCCCAGCGGCATGATCTCGGCATCGACCGCCACCGCCTTGATCCGCGGCGACGCGGCGCGGACATGCTCGTAGGAATCGAGCAGCACGCCGAGCGGCGGCGAGGTGAAGGCGGCATTGGTAGGGTGCAGGCTGTGGCAGGCCGCGCAATGCGTCGCCAGGATAGGCTGGATGTCGGCAAAGGCGGGATTCTGCTCAGCCGTCGACGCAGGTGCGCTGCCCCTCTTCTCCATCGACACACAGGTCACGCTGGCGAGGGCCAGAGCGGTTGCGAGGACCATGGCCGGCGCCGTTTCCTGCCCGCGATGACGCAGATTGAACACATGACGCACAGCCACGCCGGTCAGCCCGAGCAGCGCGAGCACCAGCCAGGGCCGCTCCGCGCCATAGGTCATCGGATAATGATGGCTGATCATGATGAACAGCACCGGCAGCGTCATGTAATTATTGTGCAGCGACCGCTGCTTGGCCGCCTTGCCCAGCGCCGGATCGGGCGTGCGCCCGGCGATCAGATCGGCGACCACTTTGCGCTGATTGGGGATGATGACGAAGAACACGTTGCCGACCATCACCGAGCCGATGATCGCGCCGATATGCATATAGGCAGCGCGCGCGTTGAACAGGCGATCGAGCAGGATCGCCGCGACGAGCAGAAAGCCGAACCAGACCACACCAAGTAGCCGGTTGTTGTTGCCCAGCGGCGAACGGCACAGCAGGTCATAGAAAAACCAGCCAACCACCAACGCCGCCAGCCCGATCGCGATGGCTTCGGCCGGGCTCAGCGCCGCCTTTGCCGGATCGATCAGGAAGCTTTGCGCACCGACATAATAGATCAGCACCAGCAAGGAAAAGCCGCTGATCCAGGTGAAATAGGCCTCCCATTTGAACCAGTGCAGCCGGTCCGGCATCTGGGCGGGCGCGACCTGATATTTCTGGTTGTGATAGAAGCCGCCGCCATGCACCGCCCAGAGCTCGCCCGAGGCTTCGCCGCCGGCCGGCGCGGTCAGGTGATTGTCGAGCCAGATGAAATAAAAGGACGAGCCGATCCAGGCGATGCCCGCCGTCAGATGCAGCCATCTGATCGCGAGATTGAGCCATTCAGCAAGGTCGATCGTCATGCGTCAGCTGCCCCGATAGGTTGAATAGCCATAGGGCGAGACGAGCAGCGGCACATGATAATGCCCGCCATCCGCTGCGATACCGAAATCGACCACCACCTCATCGAGAAACGGCGGATCGGGCAAGGCGACGCCAAGGCTGCGAAAATAGTCAGCCACCGCGAAGCGGATCGCATAGCGCCCCGGCGCGAGGCCCTCCTGCATCAGATCCGGGCAGCGGCCATCGACATTGGTCGTGCCACGCGCGATCTCGCCATGCGGCCCGATCAGCGCCACGGCGAGGCCAGCCGCTGGCCGCCCATGCATCGTGTCGAGCGCATGGGTGGAAAGCGTGTTCATACCAGACCCTTGATGCGAAGCGCCGTGATCTTGCCGATTTCAGCAATGGCGGTTGCGATCTCCGTGTCGCGATCATTGCCGAGCCGCTCTTCGATCGCGGCGAGGATACCGGCCTTGTCGGTCAACCGCACGCAGATGATGAAGGGAAAGTCGAAGCGGGCGCGATAGGCCGTGTTGAGTTCGTGGAACCGGGCATATTCCTCAGGCGTCAGCCGGTCGAGCCCGGCCGAGGCCTGCTCGGCGGTGGATTCAGCGGTGAGCGTGCGGTCGATAGCTGCCTTGCCGGCGAGCTCGGGATGGGCGCGGATCAGCTTGAGTTGGTCTTCGGGCGACGCCTCGTGAACGACCGCCATCAGCCCGCTGTGCACATCGGCCAGAGGCAGCCGCGCCGCGGCGCGCATCACGACCCAGGGGCTGTGCTCGAACAGCCCACCATAGTGACGGATAAAGGCGTCAGGATCGGTATCAATGATCACGAAGTCGATCCCTCGATCGAGACATGGGCAGACACGACCTTCCAGCCATCGGCGAACTTCACCCAGGCCTGGCTCTGCCGGCCGCGCCGTTCGCTGCGCTCGCGGAAGAACTCGGCATTAGCGGTCGCGAAGCTGTCGCCATAAGTGGTGATCGCGACACGCCCGAGCCGCCGCCGCGGCGATCCGCCACGGCCCCCGCGGAATGCGCGGATCGCATCGGCGCCGTACAGGACTTCGCCGACGCCGTAGCGCACCGTGGTGGGCGCATCGGCGAACAGGCGGTCCATCGCCGGCACATCGTCAGCCATCAACGCGCGTTCATACTCACGGAAGGCGGCTGTCACTTCGGCGAGAACAGTGGGATCGTCGATGATCATGCCGGGTGCGTCTCCATCCAGTGCCGGGCGATATCGATGCGGCGTGCGATCCAGGCATCGCCGCTGTCGATGACATGGTCGAGGAACTGCGCCACCGCGACCGCGCGGCCGGGCCGGCCGGCGATGCGGCCGTGCAGGCCGATCGACATCATCCGCCCGCCCTCCGCCTTGAGCTGTTCGAAGCTGTCGACGAGATAGCGGAAGAACTGAACGCCCTCGGTAAAGCCGTTGAGGGCGACCATCTTCATGTCGTTGGCGTCGAGCGCATAAGGCACGATCAGCTGCGCTTTGCCGTGGCCGCGGTCGTAATAGGGCAGATCGTCAGCATAGCTGTCGGCGTCGTAGAGAAACCCGCCCTCCTCAGCGACGATCCGCGCCGTGTTGGGCGAGGTGCGGCCCTGGTACCAGCCGAGCGGGCGCGTGCCGGTGAGGCTTGTGTGGAGCTCGATTGACTTGGCGATATGCTCGCGCTCGATGTCCTCCGGCACATATTGATAGTCGATCCAACGATAGCCGTGGCTGGCGATCTCCCAATCGGCCTTGAGCATCGCCTCGACCGCAGCCGGGTTCATCTCCATCGCCGTCGCCACGCCGAAGATGGTGATCGGCACCCGGCGCTCGGTGAACAGCCGATGGAGCCGCCAGAAACCGGCGCGGCTGCCATATTCGTAGAGGCTCTCCATCGCCATCGCCCGCGCCGGGTGGCTGGCGGAGCCGACCATTTCCGAGAGAAAGACTTCGGAGCCCTTGTCGCCGTTGAGGACGCTATTCTCCGCGCCTTCCTCGTAGTTGACGACAAAGTTGACGGCGATCCGCGCGCCGTTCGGCCAGCGGGCGTCGGGTGGCGTGGGGCCATAGCCGATGAGATCGCGGCTCATCCCTTCCAAACCTCCAGCGCCGCATCCACGCCAGCACCCGCCGGCGTCGCGAACCCTTCCGCCCGCAACACTGCCTCGAGCGCGCCCAGCGTGATCGCGACCTTGTGCTTCATGGCATTGTATCCCATCGCGCCGATCCGCCAGATTTTCCCCTGCAACGGCCCGAAGGCGGCGCCGATCTCGATCTCGAAATCCTCGCGCATCCGCCGCCGCACCGCCTCGCCATCGACGCCGGCCGGGATGAGGATGCCGGTGACATTGGTCATCCGGTGCGCATCGTCGCCGAATATGGTGAGCCCCATCGCCCGCGCCCCCGCGACGACCGCGCGGCCCGCAGCCGCATGACGTGCGAAGCGCGCTTCCAGCCCCTCGCCGAGCGCCACGCGTGCACATTCGCGCGCGCCGTAGAGCATCGTCGTCGCCTCGGTATGATGGTTGAGGCGCTTCTCTGACCAATAATCCATCACCATGGCGAGATCGAAATAATTGGAGCCGATCCGCGCGCCGGCCCCATTCGCGATATCATCGCGGACGATGCCCTTTTCGACATGACGCCGCGCGGCGATATGTTCGGCCGCACGATCCGAGATGGTGATCGGTGCCGAACCCGATGGTCCGCCCAGGCATTTCTGCAGGCCGCCCGTGACCACATCGACACCCCAAGCATCGGCCTCGATCGCCATGCCGCCGATCGTCGCGGTCGCATCGACATAGGAGAGCGCCCCGGCCGCGCGGCACAGGGCACCGAGCCCGGCCAGCGGCTGCGCCATCGTCGTCGAAGTGTCGCCATGCACGGCAGCAACCACCTTCGGCCCGGTCCGCTCGATCGCAGCGGCAATCGTCTCCATTGGCACCACTTCGCCCCAGGGCGCGTCGACCGTCTCGATCACCCCGCCGATCCGCTCGACGATCTCACGCAACAGCAATCCGAAGCGCCCGAAATTGACGATCAACACGGTGTCACCCGGCGCGATCAGGCTGACCAGAGCCGCCTCGATCGCGGCGCGCGCGGTGCCGTCGATCAGGAAGGTCCAGTGGTTCTGCGTGCCGAAGATCGGGCGGTACAGCGCCATGACCTGGTTCATATAGGCGGTCATTTCGGGATCGAACTGGCCGAGCAGATCCGCCGACATCGCGCGCAACACGCGGGGATGCGCGTTGACCGGGCCGGGCCCCATCAGCAGCCGCTGCGGCGGGTCGATCTCTCCGAACAGGTCAGGCGTCAAAAGTCTCTCCAAGTCTGTCGATGAAGCCGAGCATCACCCTGAGCGCGATCTCCACATCCGCCACTTTAACCGCCTCGGCCGGATTGTGGCTGATGCCACCGGCGCAGCGGATGAACAGCATAGCGGTCGGGCAGAGCGACGCCATCACCATCGCATCATGGCCCGCACCGCTGGCAAGGCGGCGCTCGGGTAGGCCTTCGTCCGCCATGGCGGCGGCGAGCAGGCCCATCAGCTTCGGATCGCACGGGCAGGCGGAGAGCTGGTGCACGCGCTTCGCAACCAGCCCGACTCCCCGTCGCGCGCCGATCGTCTTCAGTTCAGCGAGGATCGCCTCGGCGGCGGCGTCGCGGACAGCATGATCGAGCGCGCGGATGTCGAGCGAGAAATCGACATGGCCGGGAATCACGTTGACGGCACCGGGCGTAACATCCAGCCGCCCGACCGTAGCGACCAGATCGTCCGGTCCCGCGCTGCCGATCCGCTCAACCGCAAGCACAGCCTCCGCAGCCGCGGCCAACGCGTCGCGGCGTAGGACCATCGACGTGGTTCCCGCATGGCCTGCCATACCCTCAATCACCACCCGGTAGCGCAACTGCGCGGCGATGCCGGTGACGATGCCGATCGCGAGCCCTTCCGCCTCGAGCGCGGGCCCCTGCTCGATATGCGCTTCGAGATAGGCGACCACCGAACCGGGAACGCGAGCCGCCTCGGCGAAACGCTCGGGCGAGAAGCGATTGTCGGCCAGCGCCTGGCCTACCGTCACCCCGTCACGACCAACGACCGCGAGGCTCGCCGGATCGAAGACGCCGGCGACTGCCCGGCTGGTCAGCATCGGCGCCGGAAAGCGGGAGCCCTCCTCGTCCCCGAACGCGATCACCTCGATTGCAAAGGAAAGGCGCTTGCCCGCCGCATTGAGTGCCGCGACGCATTCAATGCCGAGCATCACCCCGAGCGGCCCGTCATAGCGACCCGCATCGTTCACGCTGTCGATATGGCTGCCGATCAGCAGCGCGGGCGCGTCGGGCGTTATGCCCTCGTAGCGCCCCAACAGATTGGTGGCCGCGTCGGTGCGGACCGCCATGCCCGCCTCCGCCATCCAGCCGCCGACCGCCTCATGCGCTGCGGCAAAGGCGGGGGTCAGCCATGCCCGGAACAGCCCGCCCTCCATATCGCTGTACGGCGCAACGCCGAGCGTATCGCAGCGCGCCACCGCTCTGGCGCCTCCCGTCACCACGCCGCCACCTGCCCGTCGCTGCGCGGATCGGTCGCGCCTTCGAGCACGCCGTCCGGATGGCGCACGATGGCGCCGGCATGACCCATGGTCGATGTGAAGGCCGGCATCAGCTCGACCTGATGCCCGGCCGCGCGCAGATCCTCATAGAGATCGAGCGCGAAACGGTCCTCCATCTTGAGGCTGGTGCTTGAGTCTCCCCAGGTTTTCCCGAGCAACCAGCGCGGACGGCTGATCGCCTCCTGCAAGCCGATACCGTACCGCGCATAGCGGCTGAAGATCGCGGCCTGGGTCTGGGGCTGGCCCTCGCCGCCCATCGTGCCATAGGCCATCACCCGCCCGTCATCGAAGCGCGCGAGTGCGGGGTTTAGCGTATGGAAGGGCTTGCGGCCCGGCCGAAGCGCGTTCCAGCCGCTCTCCGCGAGCCGGAAGCTGCTGCCGCGATTCTGCCAGGTGATGCCGGTCTGCGGCAGCACCAGGCCAGATCCGAATTCGAAATAGGTGCTCTGGATGCAGCTGACGACGCGCCCCTGCGCGTCCGCCGCGCCGAACCAGCAAGTGTCGCCGGCCGAGGCCGGCTGCGGCCATGGCAAAGCCCGATCGATGTCGATCCGCATCGCCAGCGCATCGAGCTCAGCTGGATTATCGAGCAGTTTTTGCGGGTCGAGCGTCATATAGGCCGGATCGCCGACATGCCGGTCTCGCAGCAGAAAGGCCTGTTTGGTCGCCTCGACCAGACCGTGGATGTAATCGAACCCTTCCGCCTCGGCGGCGTTGAGGCGGTCGAACAGGGCAAGAATCAGCAAGGACGCAAGGCCCTGGGTCGGCGGCGCGGTGTTGAACAGAGTCGCGTCCGCGACGGCGACGCTGAGCGGCGCTGGCCGGCTCGGCTGATGCGCGGCGAGATCGGCGGCGGTGACCGGGCTGCCGAGACTGGCGAGATCCGCGGCGATCAGCGCGGCGAGAGGGCCGTCATAGAAGCTTTGCAGCCCTTCCCGGGCCAGCCGGGTGAGCGTCATGGCCAGCGCGGGCTGACGCAGAACCTCGCCTTCGACAAGCGGGTGGCCCTGAGGCTCGAAGATCGATGCCCAGGCCCCGGCCTGTCCGCGCAGCTCAGCCCCTTTTGTAGCCGCAACCTCCGCACCGCCGCGCGTTACCACCACGCCGTCGCGGGCGTGTTGAATGGCAGGCGCCAGCAAGCGGCTGAGGGGCAATCCGCCGCCGTTCGTTTCCAATGCGGCCGCCCAGCCGGAGATCGTTCCCGCAACCGTGTTTGCGGCAAGCGGCCCGCGCCAGGGAATCGCATCCAGCCCTGCATACAACGACAGATCGGCAGTCTGCACCGCTGCCCCGCAAGCATCGATCGCATGGGTGCGGCCATCGGGCTCGGCGATCAGCCAGAAGCCATCGCCGCCGATCCCGGTCATGTGTGGATAGACGACCGCGAGGCAGGCAGCGACCGCGACCGCCGCCTCCACCGCATTGCCGCCATTCTGGAGCACACCAAGCCCGGCCTGCGCCGCCTGGTGGTGCGGCGCGGTCACCATGCCGCGCAGGCTTCTTACTTCATGCTGCATCGCATCTCCATGAACCGCCCGGCCGCTTCACGCCACCGCCAGCCATGCGAAGCGGATGACGAACAGCGCGGCTAGCACCAGCAACAGCCAGTCAGTGCGGGTGATCTTGCCCCGGAGCAGCTTCAGCAATGCATGCGCGGTGATGCCGAAGGCGAGGCCATTGGCGATCGAGAAGGTCAGCGGGATCATCGCGACCGTCAGGAAGGCGGGGATCGCCGCTTCCGGGTCGTCCCACGCCACCTCGATCAGCGGCGACATCATCAGCGCCCCCACCAGGATCAGCGCCGGCGCGGTCGCGGCGAGCGGCACCAGCTGCGCATAGGGCGCGACGAACATCGCGGCGAGGAACAGCAGCCCGGTGACGATCGCGGTCAGCCCGGTGCGCCCACCCGCCTCTACGCCGGCTGCGCTCTCGACATAGGAGGTGACAGTACTGGTGCCCGCGCACGCGCCGATCATCGTCGCGATCGCGTCTGTGAAGAGCATTCGGTTGAGGCGCGGGATCTTGCCGTCCGCCCCGACCAATCCGGCGCGCTTGGTCACTGCCACCAACGTGCCGATATTGTCGAACAGGTCCACGAACAGGAAGACGAACAGGATTTCGAGCACGCCGAGGCCATGCTTGCCGCCGCTGCCGAAGACGCCGCCGAGATCAAGCCGGAACGCCGTCTCGGTGAGGGCCGCGACGGAATAGGGCTGGGGCGTGAAGGTGACGATGCCGATCAGCCAGCCGGCCAGCGTCGTCAGGACGATGCCGATCAGGACCGCGCCCTTGACCCGCCAGGCGCTCAGCACCGCGATGGCGACCAGCCCGATCAGCGCGAGGGCGGCGCCCGGCGCGTGGAGATCGCCGAGTGCCACGCTCGTCGCCGGGTTGTTGACGACGATGCCGGCGTTCTTCAGCCCGATAAAGCCGATGAACAGGCCAATGCCACCCGCCACCGCCGCGAGCAGATGCGGCGGGATGGCGGCGAGGATCATCTGGCGGATGCCCGCCGCGGTCAGCAGCAGGAAGGCGACGCCCGAGATCAGCACGCAGCCGAGCGCCACCGGCCAGGGCACACCCATGCCCTGCACCACGGTGAAGCTGAAATAGGCGTTGAGCCCCATGCCCGGCGCGAGCGCGAGCGGCACGTTGGCGAAGGTGCCCATCAGGATGCTGGCAACGCCGGCCGCGAAGCAGGTCGCGGCGGCGACCGCGGCGACCGGCATGCCGGCCTGGCCGAGGATCGCCGGGTTGACGACGATGATATAGGCCATGGTCAGGAAGGTGGTCGCGCCGGCGAGGACTTCAGTCCGCACATCGGTGCCGCGGCCGGCAAGGTCGAACCATGCCGCCAGCCTGCCCGTCTTCGATTCCCCTGCAGTCGACATTGGCGGTCCCCCGGCTACCCGATCCGCTCCCGCCGATTTCCGGTCGGCGCCGGATTAAAGGCGAGCATAGCGCGACTTTCCCCGAGCGGAAGGGGGTTCAGACGGGCGGGCTGAAGCCGGTCAGGCCGTCGGCCTCAAGACGCTCGGCAAGCGCGAACAAAGCGGCCTCGCGGCCTGGTGTCCCGACGAGCTGGAGGCCGAGCGGCAGCTTGCCCGGCCGGTATAAAGGTACGGCGATCACCGGCAGGCCGATGAAGCTCAGCGGCTGGGTCAGGCGCCCGAGATGCGCGCGAGCGGGAACGCGGGCGCCATCGACCGTGATGAAGGGATCGTCGATCAGCGGCGCGACCTCGCCGACACAAGGGGCGATCAGCACGTCGTGATGCTGGAACAGGGTGTTCACGGCGGCGCGGAAGGTCTCGCGGAATGCCTGGGCGGCCAGATAATGGGAGGCCGGGAGCATCGCACCCGCCATCAGCCGGTCGCGTGTCGCCGGATCGAACTCGAGCGGGCGGCGGCGCAGTTCGGGCAGATGCCGCGCGCCACCTTCCGCCGCCGTCATGAGGAAAGCGGCTGAGCGGGCGCGATCGACCTCGGGGAATTCCACACGCACCAGTCCACCCAGATGCACATCGAGCAGGTCGATCGCTACGCGGAGCTCAAGCGCGACATTGGCTTCGAACCAGCCGCCGAGCCGCGCTACCCGAACCGTATCCGCCCCGCCAGCCATGCCGCCGAGCACTTGCCATGCGAGCTCCAGGTCAGCGATCGAGGTCGCGAAGGGGCCGATATCGTCGAAGCTGTCGACGAACGGGAACACGCCAGCCATCGTCAAGCTGTCATGCGCCGGCTTCAAGCCGTACAGCCCGCAGAGCGCGGCGGGCACGCGGATCGATCCATTGGTGTCCGAGCCGAGCGTCAGCGGCAGCATGCCGGAAGCGACCGCCGCCGCCGATCCGCCCGACGATCCGCCTGCGAGGCGATTGATGTCATGTGGGTTGTGCGTGGTGCCGAAGGCGGCGTTGACGGTCGCGAAGCCATAGGCGAACTCGTCCATGTTGAGCGTCGCGACCAGCACGGCGCCTGCCGCGCGCATCCGTGTGACCGCTTCGGCATCGGCGGCTGCTGGCGGCGCGTCTCGCCGCATCGCCGCGCCAGCGGTGGTCGGCAGCCCGGCGACATCGAACAGGTCCTTCACGCCATAAGGCACGCCCGCGAGCGGGCCGGGATCGCCGCCTGCCGTGACGATTGCATCGATTGCGCGTGCTTCGGCCAGCGCCCGATCTTCGAGCAGCCGCGTGACCGCACCGATCGCGCCGTCCCTTGCCTTGATGCGCGCGATGGCGTCTTCAGCGACCGACAGGGCTGAGCGCCGGCCGCTACGGACTGCCTCGGCGATTGCCCCTGCTGTCTCAGTCATCGAGATCGCCGACCAGCCGCGCATGCTCGGCGAGCAGCGCGAGATTGGCCCGGACGCCCGGCAGGCATTCGGCCGGCACGTCAAGATCGAGCAGCGCACGTGCCGTCTCGACGATCGCAGTGTGGCTCAGGGAGGGAGAATCGGACATCGCCGCAGCTTAGAACGAAAAGCCGGCGGCAACGCAAACCCATTGCGGGGCGCTGCCGATCGCGCGAAGGGATGACATGCTGAAGCGCTTCCTCGTCCTGTTCGAGCCGTTCATCCTGACGTTGCTCGGAACCGTCATCCTCGCCTCGCTGCTCCCGCCACGCGGCGGCGCGGTGCCGGTGTTCGGAGCGATTGCCGATGCCGCAATCGTGCTGCTGTTCTTCCTCCACGGCGCCAAGCTGTCGCGCGAGGCGATTCTGGCCGGAGCAAAGAACTGGCGGCTGCACCTTGCTGTGTTCGCCTCCACGTACATCCTTTTCCCGATCTTCGGGCTCGGCATCGCCGCTTTGCCCTTTCTCGCGCCGCCAGTTGCGGCCGGGCTGTTGTTCCTGACCCTGCTGCCTTCGACCGTGCAGTCCTCGATCGCCTTCACCGCGATCGCGCGCGGCAATGTCGCGGCGGCGGTGTGTAGTGCGTCCTTCTCGAACCTGGTCGGCATCGTGCTCACCCCTGCACTCGCGGCCGTGCTGATCCGTTCGGGTGGCAGCGCGAGCATATCCTTGTCCTCGGTCGAAACGATCCTTCTCCAGCTGCTGCTGCCCTTCGTGCTCGGCCATCTGCTCCGCCCGGTGATCGGCAGCTTCGTCGCGCGGCAGAAGAAGATGGTGACGATGGTCGATCGCGGATCGATCCTGCTGGTCGTGTACACCGCATTCGGCGCTGCGGTGGTCGGGGGGATCTGGCACCAGATGTCGGCGGGTTCGCTGGCCGTGATCCTCGCGGTCTGCTCGGTGCTGCTCGCGTTGGTGCTGTTCGCGACCTGGGGTGCGGGCAAGCTGATGGGACTGAGCCGCGAAGACGCGATCGTGCTGCTATTCTGCGGATCGAAGAAAAGCCTGGTCTCGGGCGTGCCGATGGCCGGGGTGCTGTTCCCGCCTGCGCAGGTCGGGCTCGTTATCCTGCCGTTGATGCTGTTCCACCAGCTCCAGCTGATTGCGTGCGCTGTCATTGCCCGGCGTTACGCCGATGATCCGGTTAGTTGAATCGACACCTGCTCACTTTCTCCCCTCCCGCTTGCGGGAGGGGTCGGGGGAGGGCCTGTCTTGAGGACGGCGCTTCCGGACACGCCCTCCCCTAACCCCTCCCGCAAGCGGGAGGGGGACTAAGCAAGAGGGGGATTAAGTGCGCGGGAGGATGATCTCATCGATTGCGCGCGCCACCCCGTCCTGATCGTTGCCCGCAGTGGTGAAATCGGCCTTGGCGCGGACTTCGGCCGGCCCCTGCCCCATCGCGACCGATAGACCGGCGCGTTCGAACATCGCGACGTCATTGCCCTGATCGCCGATCACCGCGACGGCGGGCAGCGGCGTCCCCATCGCCTCGGCCAACAGCGTGACGCCGTCTCCCTTGTTGGCGGCGAGCGCGGTTACGTCGAGATAATAGGTTTGCGACTGGACCACCGTGGCCCTGGTGCCAAATTCGGCAGCAGCCCGTTCGTGTAGACCACTCAGCAGCGCGGGGTCGTCGCTGACGAAGGTGAGCTTGTCGGCGTGGTCGTAGAGCGAGGTGAAATCGCGGGTGACGATCGGCGCCTGGTTCGAAGCGGTGCGTTCGCTATCGACGTGATGGCCCTGATCGGTACTGGCATACCAGAGATCGTCAGCGAACACCCAGCGATCGACCGCGGCATCGCCGACCAGAGCGAACATGGTCTCCACGATATCCGGGTCGATCCGGTGCTGGACCATCACCGTGCCGTCGCGGCGAAAGATGGTGCCGCCGTTGAAGGCGCCCATCGGATCGTCGATCGCCAGCCTATCGGCGATCGGCATCATGCCCGAGCGCGGTCGCGCACTGATGATGGTGAAGCCGAGCCCCGCCGCGCGGACCCGTTCCACCGCTGCGATGATGCCCGGCGTCAGCTTCTTTTCCTTGTCGACCAGAGTGCCATCGACATCGGAGACGACGAGCCGCACCGGCTCACTCATTGCGGCATCTCGACATGGCCACCGAACCCGAAGCGCATCGCCGAGAGCAGCTTGTCGCCAAAGGTGTGATCGACCCGGCTGCGATAGCGCGCGAACAGGGCGGCTGAGAGGACATTGACCGGCACCGCCTCTTCCATCGCTGCCTCGATCGTCCAATGGCCCTCGCCCGAATCGGCGACCTTGCCGGAGAATTTGTCGAGCGCCTGATCCTCGGCCAACGCCGAGGCGGACAGGTCGAGCAGCCAGGACGAGATGACGCTGCCGCGCCGCCAGACTTCGGCGATGTCGGTCAGGTTGAGGTCGAAGCGCTCCTCCTCGCGGAGCTTGTCGGAGGACTTGCCCTTCAGGATATCGAACCCTTCGGCATAGGCCTGCATCAGGCCATATTCGATGCCGTTATGGACCATCTTGACGAAATGGCCCGAGCCGGCCGGGCCAGCATGGATATAGCCCTTCTCGGCGCGCGGATCCTCGCTCTTGTCGCCGCGGTTGGGCGTGCGCGGAATGGTGCCGAGTCCGGGCGCGAGCGCCTCCAGGATCGGATCGAGCAGGTCGACCGCCGCCTTCTCGCCGCCGACCATCATGCAATAGCCGCGCTCAAGTCCCCAGACCCCGCCCGAGGTGCCGACATCCACATAGCGGATGCCCTTCTCGGCCAGCGCCTTGGCGCGGCGGATATCGTCCTTGTAGAAGCTATTGCCGCCGTCGATGATGATATCGCCCTCGGCGCCGAACCCGGCGAGCGTCTCGATCGTCTGCTCGGTCGGATCGCCGGCGGGGAGCATCACCCAGAAGATCGCGGGCTTTGCGAGCTTTGCGTGCATGTCCGCGAGCGAGTCGGCACCGACTGCGCCGTGGCCGACGATATCAGCGACAGCCTTCGGATCCCGGTCATACACGACCGTCTCATGCCCCGCCCGCATCAGCCGTCGCGCGATATTGCCACCCATCCGGCCGAGGCCGATGATTCCGATACGCATGGACTGGTCTCCGGATGGTGAGGTTGGTCAGTTCGCCGTTTCGGGATGCTTCACGGCAATTGCGCCCAGCAGATCGTCGAACGCCTTGGAGAAGGAGGTGACACCCTCCTCGACCAGCGCATCGGTGACGCCGTTCAGATCAAGACCGAGCCGCTCGGCTTCGGCGAGAACGTGGCGCGCGGCATCGACATCCTGGGTCAGCGTATCGGCGACGGTGCCGTGATCGCGGAACGCGTCCATCGTCTTGGGGGGGACGGTGTTGACCGTGTCCTTGCCGATCAGCGTGTCGAGATAGAGCGTGTCGGGATAATCGGGGTTCTTGGTGCCGGTCGACGCCCAGAGCAGCCGCTGCGGCATCGCACCCTTGGCGGCGAGCGCCTGCCAGCGATCCGCGGCGATGAACTCTTCGTACCAGGCATAAGCGAGCTTGGCGTTGGCGATCGCGACCTTGCCGCGCACCGCCTTCAGCGCCTCGGATTCGGCATCGCCAGCCTTGATCCGCGCATCAATCGCATCGTCGATCCTGGTGTCGATCCGGCTGACGAAGAAGCTCGCGACGCTGGCGATCTTATCGATCGGTTCGCCGCGCGAGACGCGATCCTCGAGCCCCGCCACAAAGGCCAGCGCGACCGCCTTATAGGCCTCGATCGAGAAGAGCAGCGTGACATTGACGTTGATCCCGGCGTCGATCGTCGCGGCAATCGCCGGCGTTCCCGCAGGCGTGCCGGGGATCTTGATCATCAGGTCGGGCCGATCAACCGCAGCCCAGAGCCGGGCCGCCTCGGCGATCGTGCCGTCGGTATCATTGGCGAGATAGGGCGAGACTTCGAGGCTGACATAGCCATCCTTGCCGCCGAGCCGGTCATAGACCGGGCGGAGCGTATCGGCGGCGGTCTGGATGTCCTGGATGGCGAGATGCTCGTAGCGCGCCATAGCGGAGGCATCGGGATGCGCGCGATCATAATCGGCGAGCGCCGCATCATAGGCGGTGCCGTGGCCCATCGCCTTTTCGAAGATCGACGGGTTGGAGGTCACGCCGGTCAACCCATCCTCGTCGACCAGCTTCTGCAGCCCGCCTTCAGCCAGGAACTTGCGATCGACGAAATCGAGCCAGACGGCCTGGCCCTTCGCAGCGAGGTCTTTGAGACGGCCCATGATCAATCCTTTCCGAGCAATTCGTGGGCGACCTTGACGACATTGTCGACAGTGAACCCGAACTTGTCCTGCAGCTTCGCAATTGGAGCCGAGGCGCCGAAGGTCGACATGGTGATCGTCTTGCCCTCGAACCCGATATAGCGATCCCAGCCGAACTCACCGCCCATCTCGATCGCGACGCGCGCTTTGACCGATTTGGGCAGGACACTGTCCTTATACGCCTGATCCTGCAGCTCGTAGCGGAACCAGCTCGGCATCGAGACAACGCGCGAGCGCACGCCCTGTGCCGTCAGCGCCTCATGTGCCGCGACCGCGAGCGAAACTTCGCTGCCGGTTGCGATCAGGATCAGTTCGGGATCCTCGGCGCCGGCGAGGACATAGGCGCCCTTCATCAGCCCTTCGGCCGAGGCATATTTGGTGCGGTCGAGCGTCGGCAATGCCTGGCGCGAGAAAATGAGGCTGGTCGGCCGGTGCTTGTGCTCGAGCGCGGCGCGCCAAGCCCAGGCGACTTCATTGGCGTCGCCCGGGCGGATCGTGTCGAGCCCGGGGATCGCGCGCAGAGTCGCGAGATGCTCGATCGGCTGATGGGTCGGGCCATCCTCGCCGACACCGATCGAATCATGGGTGAAGACGAAGATCGAGGGCAGTTCCATGATCGCGGCGAGGCGGATCGGCGGGCGCATATAATCGGCAAAGACCATGAAGGTTGAGCCGTAAGCGCGCAGGTGAGTCAGCGCCATGCCGTTCACCACCGCGCCCATGCCATGCTCGCGCACGCCGAAATGGAAGTTGCTGCCGTCATAGCTGCCGGCCTCGAACGAGGGCTTGCCCTTGATGTCGGTCTTGGTCGAGGGCGCGAGATCGGCTGAGCCGCCGATCAGATACGGCACGCGATTGGCGATGGCATTGAGAACCTTGCCGCCGGCATCGCGCGAGGCGATGCCCTTCTCGTCAGCGTCGAACACCGGGATATCGGCGTCCCAGCCATCAGGCAGGTCGCCCGCCAAGAGGAGGTCGATCTCTTTGGCCAGATCGCCGTTCGCGGCGCGATAGGAAGCGAACATTGCTTCCCATGCCTCGCGAAGCGGCCGGCCGCGATCGGCAATCGCCCCTTCGAAATGCTCGGCGACGCCGTCTGGCACCAGGAACTGCGCGTCGTCGGGCCAGCCATAGGCCTTTTTGGTTTCACGGATATTGTCGGCACCGAGCGGCTCGCCATGCGCCTTTTCGCTGCCGGCGCGCGGGCTACCCCAGCCGATAATCGAATGAACCACGATGAAGGTCGGGCGATCATTGGTGGCCCGGAATTCCGCGAAAGCGGCGGCAAGCGCCGCGCAATCATTGGCGTCGTTCACATGGATGACATTCCAGCCATAAGCTTCGAAGCGCTTGCCGACATCTTCGTCGAACGCGAGATCAGTCGCGCCTTCGATGCTGATAAGGTTGCTGTCGTAGATCCAGCACAGGTTCGACAGTTTGAGATGACCTGCGAGGCTGGCAGCTTCGGCCGAGACGCCTTCCATCATGTCGCCGTCACCGCACAGCGCATAGACGTCATGATCGAACAGATCGAAGCCTGGCTTGTTGTAGCGCGCGGCGAGCCAGCGCTCGGCGATCGCCATGCCGACGGAGTTGCCGCAGCCGGCGCCGAGCGGGCCGGTCGTGGTCTCGACCCCGGTGGTGTGGCGATATTCGGGATGGCCCGGCGTCTTGGAACCGAGCTGGCGGAAATTCTCGATGTCGTTGAGGCTGACCGCGAGATTGCCGGTCGGTTCGCCGTCGCGATCGACCTCCTTCACGCCGGCAAGGTGCAGCAGCGAATAGAGCAGCATCGAAGCGTGGCCGACCGAGAGCACGAAACGGTCACGGTTGGGCCAGTCGGGCTTGTCGGGATCAGTCCGCAGGAATTGCGACCAGAGCGTATAGCCGACCGGCGCGAGCGCCATCGGCGTGCCGGGATGGCCCGAATTCGCCTTCTGCACCGCGTCCATGGAGAGGGTGCGGATCGTGTCGATCGCGAGGCGCGCAGGCGAGCCGTCTTCGTGCAGGCCGGAAACCGGGGCGGTAGGGTCGGGCATTAAAATTCGCTTTCTAGGCTATGGGTGCCGAACGCCAGGCGGTACCGGAGGTTGCCTGGATTCGAGCCGAATGACGTGGTCGCCATCGCCGATATAGGCGCAATCGACCTCGTCAAGGAAAAGGCCGTGCCCGAGCACACCAGGAAGCGCTGAAAGATGCGCGGCGAGGGCGGAAAGGTCTGGCATTTCGGGAAATATGCAATCCACAATGAGATTGCCTTGATCCGTTAGATAGTCGGGGCGGAGCGCAATGCGGGCGCCGAGCGCTTCGAGTCGCGCAGCCACAAAGGCGCGGGCGAAGGGCAGAATCTCGACCGGGAGCTTCGCCCGGCCGATCCGATCGACGCGTTTCGAGGCGTCGGCGATCACGATCATCCGGCGCGAGGCGGCAGCGACGATCTTCTCGCGGAGCATCGCCCCGCCGGCGCCCTTGATCGCGAACAGGCGGTCGTCGATCTCGTCGGCGCCGTCGATGGTGAGATCGACCGAATCCACGTCGGCAAAGTCGAGCAGCGCGATGCCGGCCGACCGCGCTGCCTCTTCGCTGCGACGCGAGGTGGCGACGGCGCGGATGTCGAGACCGGCGCGGACCAGCTCGCCGAGCCGCGCGATCGCGAAGGCGGCCGTCGAGCCGGTGCCGAGACCAACCAGCATGCCGGGGCGGACTTCCTCCACCGCGGCGAAGGCGGCGGCGCGTTTCTCGTCATCGATCATCATCGTTCCGCCGCTTGCCAGGGGCCCCGATAGCAAGGGTTACCGCAATTGCGCCAGTCACGCCGGCCAAGCGCTGTCGCTATAGAGAATTTCGGACGCGGGTTGAATCGCGTGGGCGAGCCCGTAGCGGCGATGTTGGACGAGTGACATAATTCGGGGTGGATTTTGGCCACCGGCAAGGGGTTTTACGAGGGGAATGTGCGGAAAAGCCGCGCTGGCATGTTGGAGAGTTTTGTCATGCCCCTGCCGGGGTCTGTGCCGGTCACGCCATGAGGCGGGGCACCTGGAGATGCGCGGAGAGCAGCGCTTTTCAAGGCTTTATTCAAAATGTCATGCGGGGCACTGACTTTTCCAATCTGTACAGAACATTGTACAACTCTCCCGAAGGCCAAGGACGCCGGTGGGAGGCGCGCGGGAAAAAGGACCTGGGGCAAACCGGGCACCGCAAGATTGTGCTGGCGGCGAGCGCCCGGTTCGACAAAAGGGATGGGGATGATCGAAAAGCTCCTGACAATCCTTGCCAGTTTCACCATCGCCGTCATTTCGGGCGGCGGCTATCTCGGCATCGCGCTGCTGATGGCGATCGAATCGGCGTGCATTCCGCTCCCGTCGGAAATCATCATGCCGTTCGCCGGCTATCTCGTCTCGACCGGTGAGTTCAACCTTTACCTCGCGGCGACCGCGGGGGCGATCGGCTGCAATCTCGGTTCGATCGTCGGCTATGAGGTCGGCAAGCGGGGCGGGCGGCCGCTCGCCGAGCGCTGGGGGCGCTATGTACTGATCGGGCCGGGCGAGCTCGACGCCGCTGACCGCTTCTTCGACCGGTTCGGCTCCATCGCGGTGCTGATCGGGCGGCTGCTGCCGGTGATCCGCTCGTTCATCGCCTTCCCGGCGGGCGTGGCGCGGATGCGGCTGGTGCCGTTCCACATCTACACATTCATCGGCTCATGGCCGTGGTGCTTCGGGCTCGCCTGGGTCGGCATGAAGCTCGGCGACAAATGGAACAGCGACCCGCGAATCAAGGCCGCCTTCCACAGCGCCGACGCGCTGATCGCGGTCGTGCTGGTGGCGGCGGTGGGATTCTATATCTGGCACCGGGTGCGCGGACTGAAGGCGAAGCCCTGAGGCCGCACCCGCCGCACGGAACCTGTCAGAGTCTGTTTCGGGAAGACGGCAGCGAAGCTGCAACAGACTCTAGCCGCGTTCGGCTTTGGCAGCCTGGTTGACCAGGGCGCGACCAACGGTCTCTTCGGCGCTGATCGCCATGATTTCCCAGGTCCGGGCCGAGCGCTCATGCATCTCGCGACGGTTGGGGAGGTTCGTGTTGGCGGCAGCGGCGCGCTGAGCGGCAGCGTTCGCGCGATAGG
>JBDTXU010000162.1:0-1817 GCA_040006055.1 Sphingomonas bacterium
GCGAAAGCGGCGGCAGCGAGCAGGGCAGGAACGGCAAGATACTTCATCGCGACTCTCCGTAGGTTTCACTGCTGTCTAGCCGGGTTGTTTCCCGGGCGCCACCAGGGTGCAGACCCGATACTAATGAGGTCGAGATGGAGAGGAAAAGGGTCGCTGGGAGGGAGGGCGCGCAGCCAGATAGCGGCGTCTATCTGGCAAGCGCCCGACCGCTCCAGCGGCCCTTTTCGTCCCACCCCTTCGGGGCAGCCTTGCCCGGGCGCTGTGGAGCGTCGAAGCGCTCAAACGGGGGGCAAGCCCCGTTTTTCGCGCTCCTCCTCCCACAGCATCCCGGGCAAGGCTGTCTCGATCCTCATTAGTATCGGGTCTGCACCCTAGAGGAAAAGGCCCGCCGCGTGGGTGACGCGACGGGCCATTCCCGTTCAACATGCCGCCTATTTATTTGGCGAGCGGGGCTGCCTCAGCCGCGTTCTCGGGCAGGCCGCCGAGCTGGCCGACCAGTTTGATATAGGCGTCGAGATAGGCGAGCACGATCACCTGGCCGATCGCCGTATCCTGATAGCCACCGGCACCGGCAGCCGCGAAGGCGCCGCCGCCGAATGCTCCGGCGCCGCCGCCCCAGCTTACGTCCGACTTGCGGGCATGGCCTTCGGTCAGCGCCTCTTCCTCGGTTGTGCGGGCGTTGACGACCGACAAAGTGACGTTCGCTTCCTTCTTGTTGACGTTGATGCCGCCGGCAACCGCGCCGGCCGCGCCGAGGAAGCCGCCCGCGTGACCCAGGAGCCCGCCGAGCGCGGCACCCGCGCCGCCGCCGCCGGAATGGGCGTTCGCGGTGACGATATCAGGCTGGAGGAAGTAATCGGCTGCCTTCACCTGGCCTTTGCCGAGGTTCGAACCATCCTGCAGCTCGCCCGAATCCGCCATGGCGCGCTCCATGTTGCGGCTGGCCATCGAGCGGCCACGGTTCACCAGGCCGAAACAGCCCGATTTCTGGACGAAAATCTTGATGATCGCCTCGGGGCTGCCGAGATTATATTCACGCCACCACTGAGAGTCGGGCTCGACGATCGCGATGGTGCCGATGCGGTGACGGCAGACCGGGATGTTGAGCTCGCCATTCTTCTGCAGCTGATAGGCTGAAGATCCGCGATTCTCCTTGGCAAGCGCGGGGGTGGCGACGACGAGCGCGCAGAGCGCGGCGGCGGACAAAAACATCTTCACGAGAAACATCTCCTCCCATTGGCTCCGCAAAAAGGCGAAGCGACAGCAATCGCGATCCCGGCTTCTGCCGGTGATCGCGGTCAGCCATACGGTGCGTGGCTGCGACCCCCGTCGGCACCGTGACATACGCTTTTACTACAGCCACGGATGCGGGGGTAGGCGATTTCCGCCATTTTCGGATGTATTATGGCTCAGCGACGAAAATGCGACGGATCGGCCCCCTCGCATCCCCCTTCGCATGCCCCTTCGCATTTTGGGCCGCGCCTGCTAACGCGCGCCGATCATGTCGACCGATCTTTCCAGAATCCGCAACTTCTCCATCATCGCGCATATCGACCATGGCAAGTCGACGCTCGCCGATCGCCTGATCCAGGCGACCGGGGGCTTGAGCGACCGCGAAATGTCCGAGCAGGTGCTCGACAATATGGATATCGAGCGCGAGCGCGGCATCACCATCAAGGCGCAGACCGTGCGGCTGCGCTACAAGGCGCATGACGGGCTCGATTACGAGCTCAACCTGATGGACACGCCGGGCCATGTCGACTTCGCCTATGAAGTGAGCCGAAGCCTTGCCGCCTGCGAGGGCGCGCTGCTGGTGG
>JBDTXU010000163.1:0-5377 GCA_040006055.1 Sphingomonas bacterium
CGGCGCGGTTCGTAGATCGCGTCGTGAAGAAGGATCGCGCATCGCACTGCCTCGGGGTCGTGTATTGCGCCTGCCACCTCGGCGTGAAGCGCCAGAAGAGCGACTGGGTGGCTCCAGCCATGATATCCGCGGTCGGGCCCTGAATGCAGCCCGCGTATTTCGTCGAGCAGTGTTTCGCTGAGCATGTCACCTCCCTGGCGGCTGGTGCGTACATATGGGGCCGAAGGGCGGGACGCGAGCGGTAGCTTTCGGGTTATCTTGCCGCCACCATCAATCCCGCTAAACGTCACCCCACACGGGGAGAAGCAATATGGCGACGATCGCGGGCAACGACATCGCACCCGGCCCGGCCGCACGGCCTGAGCCAAGTCGGAAGGATATCCAGCTCGTCATCACCGCGTCGTCGCTCGGCACGATCTTCGAATGGTATGATTTCTTCATCTACGGCACGCTTGCCGCATCGGGCATCATCGGACGCGCCTTTTTCCCGGCCGGCAACGAGATCGTGCAGACGCTCGCAGCCTGGGCGGTATTCGCGGTCGGCTTCGGCTTCCGCCCGCTTGGTGCGGTGCTGTTTGGCTATCTCGGTGACAAATGGGGCCGCAAATATACCTTCCTCGTCACGATAACGCTGATGGGCATCGCGACCGCCGGGGTCGGCCTCGTCCCCTCTGCCGCCGCGATCGGGCTGGCCGCACCCGTCATCGTCATCTTCCTCCGCATTCTGCAGGGCCTTGCGCTCGGCGGTGAATATGGCGGCGCCGCGATCTATGTTGCCGAGCATTCGCCGCCGGGGAAGAGCGGCTATTATACCAGTTTCATCCAGGCGAGCGTCGGCGGCGGCTTCATCCTCAGCCTCGCGGTGGTGCTGCTGACGAAATTTGTGCTGCCCGCTTCGGTGTGGAACGACTGGGGCTGGCGCATCCCCTTCGTCTTCTCGCTGCTGCTGCTCGTCGTGTCCCTGTGGATGCGTCTCAAGCTTTCCGAGAGCCCGGTGTTCAGGGAGATGAAGGCAGCCGGCGAGACCGCGAAGAATCCCTTCACGGAAAGCTTCACCTATCCCGGCAACCTCAGGCGCCTGTTCGTAGCCTTGTTCGGCATCGCGGCGGGGCTGACGGTGATCTGGTACACGGCGATGTTCAGCGTCCTCTCCTTCCTCCAGACGACGATGCGCGTCGAGGAGACGACTGCCCAGCTGATCACCGGGGTTGGCGCCACCTCGGGGATCTTCTGGTTCATCTATTTCGGCCGGCTCTCCGACAAGGTCGGGCGCAAGACGCCGATCGTCCTCGGCTATGCGATGACGCTGGTGCTGCTCTTTCCGATCTTCTGGATGATGGGCACCTCCGCCAACCCCGCCCTCGCCAGGGCGGCGCACCGTGCGCCAGTGATCATCTCGGGCCCGGTTTGCGAATATAACCCGTTCGCGCCCAAGCAGATCGATGAGTGCGGCCGGCTGCTCGACTATTTTTCGAAAAAGGGCGTCCCCTACAAGAAGGAGCGCACGCCCGTCACGCTCGTCGAGATCGGCGGCGTGCCGGTGGCCGATACCAGTTCAGCGGGGCTTGATGCAGCACTCGCCAAAGCGGGCTATAATCTCGACAAGGTCGTGCCGAGCCCACTCGGCATCCTCAAGCTCCTGACCGCGATCCTTGCGCTCGCCGCGCTCTCGGGCATCACCTATGGCCCGGTCGCCGCCCTGCTCTCGGAGATGTTCCCGCCGCGTATCCGCTACAGCTCGATGTCGATCCCCTATCATCTCGGCGCCGGCTATTTCGGCGGATTTCTGCCGGTGATCGGCCAATATATCGTTGCGAAGACGGGCGATCCCTATGCCGGCCTCTGGTACGCTTGGTGCGTAGTGGCGATGGCGCTGGTGGTAACCGCATTCGGCCTGCGCGAAACCAGACCCGGAATGGCCAGCGCGGACTAGCGGAGTCTCAAGCGGGTCGCTAACCGCCCCAGGATGACTTCACCTCTTCGCCTTCGCCTGGATGGCGCCGTGCTTGCCTGTAATTGGCGCACCCTTGCCGCAATGAGTGGAGAGGCGGCGTGCGGTGCTGCGGTCAAAGCCAATGGCTATGGCCTCGGCGCGATCGAAGTGGTGAGGCGGCTGAGTGCTGCCGGGTGCCGCGATTTCTTCGTTGCGACATGGGCGGAGGCCGAGATGCTCGCGCCGCTCGCTGTGTCGGTCTCGGTCCTGCACGGCGTGCGCGAAGAAGACATGGCATTGGCGGTGAGCGGGATTGCCCGCCCGGTGCTCAACACGGCCACGCAGGTCGGGCGCTGGAAGGCGGCGGGCGGCGGGGCCTGCGATGTGATGATCGATACCGGCATGAACCGCCTTGGGCTGGCCATCGCCGATGTCGATAACGGCCTGCTCGAAGGCCTCGCGATCGAGACGCTGATGAGCCACCTTGCTTGTGCCGACGAAGATGTGGCGATGAACGACCGCCAGCTTGCGACGTTCACTGGCCTGTTCGGACGAACAGCGGCCAAGCGCATGAGCCTCGCCAATTCGGCCGGCATCGGTCTCGGCAAGCACTATGCTTTCGATCTCACCCGGCCGGGCCTCGCTTTATATGGCGGCGTGCCCAGCCCGGAGCTTGGCGCGATCCGTCAGGTCGTCACGCCAGAGGCGCAGATTCTCCAGCGCCGAACTCTCCAGGCCGGTCACACGATTGGCTATAACGCGACCTTCACCCCGGCGGCCGATACTGAGGTCGCGATCCTCAATATCGGCTATGCCGATGGCTATTTCCGGAGCTTTTCGGGTACCGGCGCCGCCTCGTTCGAGGGCAAGAGCTTACCCGTGCTCGGCCGTGTCTCGATGGACCTGGTCACGGTGGATGTGGACGCGGCGCCCCATCTTGGCGAGGGCGACTGGCTCACGCTTGATTATGCGTTGCCCGAGGCCGCGCTCATCTCCGGCATGTCGCAATATGAGTTGCTGACCAGCCTTGGCGCCCGGTTCGATCGGATTTGGAAGGACTGATAAGCGCAGCCCTGCGCTCTTCCCCGGCCTCTGCCAGGGAAGAGCAAAGGCAGATTACCGCTCGACGCAGAGGGCGATGCCCATGCCGCCGCCGATGCACAGGGTCGCCAGGCCCTTTTTCGCATCGCGCTTGCCCATCTCGTAGAGCAGGGTGGTCAGCACGCGGGCGCCGCTCGCACCGATCGGATGGCCGATTGCGATCGCGCCCCCATTGACGTTGACCTTGTTCGCGTCCCAGCCAAGCTCCTTGCCGACTGACAGGGCCTGCGCGGCAAACGCTTCATTCGCTTCGATCAGGTCGAGATCAGCAATGCTCCAGCCCGCCTTTTCCAGCGCGCGGCGCGTCGCCGGCACCGGGCCAATGCCCATGATCGAGGGGTCGACACCGGCCGATGCCCAGCTCGCGATCCGCGCCAGGATCGGGCTGCCACGCTTCTCGGCTTCCGCGCGGCTCATGATCACCAGCGCCGCAGCACCGTCGTTCAGGCCCGAGGCATTGGCGGCAGTCACCGTGCCGTCCTTCTTGAACGCCGGCCGCAGTCCCGACAGGCTCTCCAGCGTCACGCCGGCGCGAATATATTCGTCGTCGGAGACGATCGTGTCGCCCTTGCGGCCCTTGATCGTCACCGGCACGATCTCGTCCCTGAACCGGCCCGAAGACCGCGCCGCATCGGCGAGGTTCTGCGAGCGCACCGAGAACTCGTCCTGCTGCCCGCGCGTGATCTGATACTGCTCGGCGAGGTTCTCTGCGGTGATGCCCATATGATAATTGTTGAACGCATCAGTCAGGCCGTCGCTGATCATCGTGTCGACGAGCGAGAGATTGCCCATCTTTGTGCCGCCGCGCAGATTCTGCGCGTGTGTCGAAAGCGACATCGACTCCTGACCGCCCGCGACGACGATTCGGGCATCGCCGGTCGCGATTGCCTGCGCCGCCAATGCCACCGCGCGCAGGCCCGAGCCGCAGACCTGGTTGACGCCCCAGGCAGGGATCTCCTTGGGCACGCCGGCCGCCATCGACGCCTGCCGGGCCGGGTTCTGGCCCTGCGCTGCAGTCAGCACCTGGCCGAGGATCACCTCGGACACCTCACTCCCCTCGACACCTGCCTGGGCCAGCGCCGCCTCGATTGCGATTCGCCCCAGCTCATGCGCCGGCGTTGCGGCGAAGGCGCCGAGGAAACTGCCCACAGGGGTACGCTTGGCGGCGGTGATGACGATGTCGGTCATTATGTGGGGCTCCGGTTGGATTTCGCGCCTATCTAGTGCCGGGGAGCGCGCTTAGCCAGTCCGCCAGCGGCTCCCAGAGCTGCGCCCGCGCACCGCGTCCGACGATCATGCCGACATGGCCCGCGCCAAGGTCGTGGCGATCGGGCAGATCGGCGGCGCTCGCGGCGGGGACGATGCGGTCAGTAAGCGACACGAAGTCGATCGCGGGGCAGGGAAGGTGCGCCGGATCGGCGACCACGCCGCCGACTCGCCAAGCGCCGCGGCCGCTCGCGTCATCGCCTATGAAGCCCTCGAACAATTGCTTTCCAGCTGCATAGGTGAGCGGTGCGCCGGCATTGGCCCAATCCTCGAGCGCCACAAAAGAGGCTGCGGCCGCGCTGCCTGGCTCGAGGCCAGCATAGGCAACATATTTGGCGACGGTGCGCGCCGGGTCGAGTCGCCAGAAACCACTCTGCAACACCTCCATCGGCACCAGCCCGAGCGTTTCGCAGACAGGTTGTGCGGTGCGCCAAAGTTCAGCGATGTCGGCACGTGCTGCGCTGCCGAAGCCTGCGAAATGCCAGGGCGCGGCGATCATCGCGAGACCTGCCACCGGCGCGGCGCAGGCGGCAGCCAATGCAATCGTACCGCCGAGGCAGTATCCCGCGAGCACCGGCGGTTGAGGAAGCTTCGCGATCAGCGGCAACAGCAATTGCTCGACATGCGCCGTTACATCCATGTCGCGCTCTTCTGGCCCGGGTGAGCCCCAGTCCAGCAGCATCGGACGAAAGCCGCGACTCGCCAGCCAGCGCAGCAGCGAGATGTCGGCGCTAAGATCAAGAATGAAGGGCGGGTTGATCAGCGAGGGTATCAGGATCACCGGCCGCCCGGTGCTGTCCCTCGCGCCGTAGTCGCGTAACCGCGCCCGTCCCCTGCGATAGCGCACCGGAGCGAGTCGGCGTGCCTTGCCGCGCGGGGCCTCCTGATAGGCGCGTAATCCGGCGAGCGCGGCGACTCTTTGTTCGGGCGATGCTGCGGTCTCGCGGCGCAACATTTCCAGGAACAGGGTCAGAGGTCGCGGACCGTGTTGCGGTGCGGCAATAAAGGGTGTTACAGATGGGTCAACCACTGGGGCTGGGAGCCTTCCCATGAAGAAGCACAATACCGGCGATGGCC
>JBDTXU010000164.1:0-4775 GCA_040006055.1 Sphingomonas bacterium
TGAAGCTGCTGTCGATCAGCACGCTGAGCAGCATGAACCACAAGGGCGTCAGCGAGTCGCCGGTGCCGCGAAGGCTCATCTGGATCAGCACGCCCAGCATCGAGAAGGGCAGGCCGAGGAAGATCACGCGCAGATAGTCGCGCGCCATATTCTGCGCTTCGCCGGGCGTGGCGAGCAGGCGGAGGATCTGCGGCGTGAACAGCCAGCCGATAATCGAGATCACCACCGCACCGCCGACCACAAGCCCGATTGTCGACCCAAAGGCGCGCCGCGCCGCATTGATGTCGTGACGCCCGACCGACTGCCCGATGATGACGGTGGCCGCCATGCCGAAGCCGAACACCGCCGAGAACATCAAAAACATGATAATATTGGCATTGGATGTCGCGGCGAGCGCGCTTTCGCCGAGGAAGCGCCCGACCCAGATCGAGTTGATCGACCCGTTGAGCGACTGGAGAATGTTCGACCCGAGCGTCGGCAGGGCGAAGGCGAGCAGGGTCGACGCGATCGGCCCGGTGGTGAGGTCGCGCTGGCCGGGGCGGGTTGGCGATTTCTGCGTCATGCCGGACTTGTTCCGGCATCCATCGTGCCGCGAAAACAACCATCGTGGCGTACGCGGAAACATGGACCCCGGAACAAGTCCGGGGTGACGGTTTGGCTGAAGTCCATCAACCCAGGCGCCCCAGCGCCGCGCTCAACCGCTCGGCCTCAGCCGCCTTGTCGGCATGGTCCGCCCGCGCCTTCTCCACCGCTTCGGGCTTGGCGCGCTCGATGAAGCTCGCATTGCCGAGGCGGCCTGCGAGCGCATCCCGCTCCTTCTCCGCCGCCGCGATCGCCTTGGACAGGCGCGCGCGCTCGGCATTGAGATCGATCACGCCTTCGAGCGGCAGGACGAAGGTCGCCTCGTCGATCACGACCTGCACCGCGCCGCCCGCGGGCGCCTCGCCCTCGATGCGGTCGATCCGGGCCAGCCGTGTAAGCGCCGGGCCCTGCCGGGTGAGGCGCTCGAGCGTCGTCGCATCGGCGTCGCGCACCAGGAACGGCATCCGCACGCCCGGCGACACGTTCAGCTCGTTCCGTGCAGCGCGCACCTCGCTGACGAGACGGATCAGCCAGTCGATCTCCTTGCTCGCCTCGGGATCGATCGCCCGCGCATCGGCCATCGGCCATTTCGCGACGATCAGCTCATTCTCGCGCGGTCCCATCTTCGACCACAGCTCTTCGGTGATGAAGGGCATGAACGGGTGGAGCAGGACGAGGATCTGGTCGAGCACCCAGCCCGCGACCTTGCGCGTCTCTTCTGCTTCTTCTTCCCCCCTCCCGCTTGCGGGAGGGGTAGGGGTGGGCTCGCGCTCACCACTCGCGGTATCGTCGGAGGAGAGCGCGAGCCCACCCCCGGCCCCTCCCGCAGGCGGGAGGGGAGACAATACAGGCTTGATCAGCTCCAGATACCAGTCGCAGAACCGGCTCCAGACGAACTGATAGATCGCGTTGGCCGCACCATCGAAGCGATAGTCCGCCAGTGCGAGGTCAACCGCCTGCACCGTCTGGATCGTCTCGGCGATGATCCAGCGATTGACCGCGAGGTTCGCCTCGGGCGCCTCGAGCGTAGTGCTCGCGCCAATGCCGTTCGACTGACAGAAGCGCGCAGCATTCCACAGCTTGGTGGCGAAGTTGCGATAGCCCTCGACCCGCTGCTCATCCATCTTGATGTCGCGGCCTTGGCTTTCCATCGCCGCCATGAAGAAGCGCAGTGCATCGGCGCCGTAGCGATCGATTAGGCCCAGCGGATCGACCGTGTTGTTCTTCGACTTGGACATCTTCGACCCGTCCGCCGCGCGGACCAGCCCGTGCAGGTAGAGCGTGCGGAACGGCACATCCTTCATGAGATGGATGCCCTGCATCATCATGCGGGCGTCCCAGAAGAACAGGATGTCGAAGCCCGAGACGAGCACATCGTTGGGGTAGCGGCCCTGGAGCGTGGGATTGTCATCCTCGGGCCAGCCCATCGTCGCGAAGGGCCAGAGCGCGGAGGAGAACCAGGTGTCGAGCACGTCCGGGTCTCGAAGAAGTCTTGGTGTATCTGGGGGCAAGCGATAGACTTGATCAGGTGCCGAGTTTGCTCTCAACTCTTCAACGTCTAGGCCATAGTACTTTGCAGCCTGTCGAAATGCCTCGTCTTCTGTTTCGGCGACGAACGCCTTATCGAGCTTCAGCGCGAAGCGATGCTCATTTGGAACGCTTGAAGGCTGCCTCTCCAATCTCGCTTCAGGCTCACCGCTGTCATTAATGACTGGCCCAAACCACGCGGGAATCTGGTGGCCCCACCAGAGCTGGCGCGAGACACACCAGGGCTGGATGTTCTCCATCCAGTTGAAATAGGTCTTTTCCCAAGTCTTGGGCACAACCTTGACCGCGCCCGTCTTCACGGCTTCGATCGCGGGCTTGGCCAGCGTCGCGGCATCGACATACCATTGGTCGGTCAGCCACGGCTCGATCACCGCGCCGGAGCGATCGCCGAACGGCGTCTGGATCACCCGGTCCTCGACGCGCTCCAGCAACCCCGCCTCATCGAGCAACGCGACGACACGCTTGCGGGCGTCGGCGGTCTTGAGGCCAATCAGGTCATCGGGGATCAACCCGTCGGACGTCTGCGAGACCCGCGCCTTCGCATCGAGCATGTTGAGCATCTCGCCCGCGGCGAACCCGGCACGCTTGCCCACCTCGAAATCGTTGAAATCATGCCCCGGCGTGATCTTCACCGCGCCTGAGCCAAGCTCGGGATCGGCATGCTCGTCAGCGACGATCGGGATCAGCCGCCCCGTGATCGGCAGGTTCACATGGCGGCCAATCAGCGCGGTGTAGCGCTCGTCAGTCGGGTTCACCGCGACCGCCATGTCGGCGAGCATCGTCTCCGGCCGCGTCGTCGCAACCGAGATAAAGCCCGATCCGTCTTCGAGCGGATAGCGCAGATGCCAGAACTGCCCATTGATCTCGCGCGTCTCGACCTCGAGATCGGAAATCGCGGTACCGAGGCCCGGATCCCAGTTCACCAGACGCTTGTCGCGGTAGATCAGGCCTTCGTTGAACAGATCGACGAACACCTTCAGCACGGCCTTGCTGAAGCCTTCGTCCATCGTGAAGCGCTCGTTCGCCCAATCCATCGAGCAGCCGAGCCGGCGCAGCTGCTGGGTGATGATCCCGCCGCTCTCGGCCTTCCACTCCCACACCTTGGCGACGAATTCCTCGCGGGTGAAGTCAGTGCGCTTCTGCTGATGCAGCGCCATGTTGCGCTCGACCACCATCTGCGTCGCGATGCCGGCATGATCGGTGCCCACGACCCAAAGCGCATCCTTGCCCTTCAGCCGGGCGTGACGCGCCAGGATATCCTGCAGCGTATTGTCGAGCGCATGGCCGATATGGAGGTTGCCCGTCACATTGGGCGGCGGGTTGACCATCGTCCACGGCTCCGCGCCCGGGCGTTCGGGGTGGAACAGGCCGTGCGATTCCCAATGGGCGTACCAGCGGGATTCGAGTTCGGCGGGATCGAAGGTCTTGGGGAGCTCGGTCATGGTGCCGGGGCTTTAGCCTTGGACGGCCCTGAAACGCCACCCCGTGATTTAAACGCTAGTCGACTTCGCGTGGCGGGTGGGTACATTGAACGTCGCGAGCGAGTGGGCGGCAGGCAGCAAAGACCGACTCACAGCTTGAACGATCTGGGAGGGGACCCGCGATGAATCGCTTTTCTTGTGCTGCGCTGCTCGCCCTTGCGCTCGCGGCATGTTCGGGTGGAAGTTCCGGAAGCGGCAATGCGAGCGCACCAGTGTCGATGGCGCCGGGCTCCTCGATCGAAAAGACGCCGGTAGCGACCATCGGCATGACAGTGTTGGGTGAGATCCTGCCGAACGGCCCAAGCAATTTCTATCGCTTCGACAACCCCGCAAAGCTGCGTGATCTGGTCACCGTGCGGCTGGAGAATAAATCCGCGACGCTCCGTCCCGAGATCAGGGTCTACAACGCCCACCGCGCACAGCTGCTCAACATGTATAACCGCACAGCCGGCGCAAGTGTCGAACAGCGGATAAGCCTCGACCCCGGCCAGACCATCTATGTCGAGGTGGGCCCCTCCAACTCAATCGGCGCCTATCAGCTCTCCGCGCTCGCCCGAAAAGCTTATGACGCGAACGAACCCAATGACGATCAGCTGACCCCGACACCGCTCAAATGGGAGACCCCCATCGACGGCAACATCATGGACGGTAAGGATACCGACTGGTTCCATCTCGGCGGCGCGAAGGGCGGCAAGGTGCAGGTGGTGCTCGAAAACCAGTCCGCCACGCTGCGGCCCCATATCAAGATTTACTCGGCGACCAAATCGCGGCTCTCCGAGAAATATGACGGCGCTGCGGGCGCCGGCCTTGATTTCATGCTCTACGTCGAACCCGGCAAGGATCTCTATGTTCAGGTCGTCCCGAACGGCAGCGAGGGCCGCTACCGCCTGATGGTCCGCGCTTTGGGTTAGGCAGCTATTCCGCCTTCTTCCCGGTCCATTTCCCCATCCAGCCGAGCACCTCGCCATACCATTGGCGACTCTCCTTCGGCTTCAGCACCCAGTGGCTGCCGCCCGGAAACACCACCAGCCGCGAGGGAATGTCGCGCCGCTGCAGTGCCGTGAACGCCGCAACACCTTGCGTGTACGGAATCCGGTAGTCGCCCTCGCTGGTGATGACGAGCTGCGGCGTCTGCCACTTGGTCACGAAATTGACCGGGTTCCA
>JBDTXU010000165.1:0-3459 GCA_040006055.1 Sphingomonas bacterium
GCATCACCCGGACCTATGCGCACACCATGCGCGAGGTGCGCAAGGTGATCGATCCCGAGGCGGGCCGGACCGCCTTTGGTATCCACCTGATGGTTGGCCAGAGCCACACCGTGTTCATGGCCGACACGACGGTCAACGAGCGGCCGAGCCCCGAGGAGCTTGCCGATATCGCCGAGCAGACGGCGATGGTCGCCAGGCGTATGGGGCATGAGCCGAGGGTCGCGTTCCTGAGCTATTCGAACTTCGGCAACCCCGAGGGGCGCTGGCTCGAGAATTTGCGTGCTGCGGTGCAGGTGCTCGATTCGCGCAAGGTTGGCTTCGAATATGAGGGCGAGATGTCGCCCGATGTCGCGCTCAACCCGAAACAGCTGGCGAATTATCCGTTCGCGCGGCTGTCCGGCCCCGCGAATGTGCTGATCATGCCGGGGCTGCAGAGCGCCAACATCTCCGCGAAATTGCTGCGCGAGCTGGGCGGAGACTCGGTGATCGGGCCAATGCTGATCGGGATGGAAAAGTCAGTGCAGATCGCGCCGATGACGTCGACGGCGAGCGAACTGGTGACGCTGGCGGTGCTCGCTGCGGGCGGGATTGCGCGCTAGCTTTTAAGCCCCTCCCCTGGGAGGGGCTTTGAAAATCACGCGTCAATATTTGCCGTCGGGCGTGTCGCGGGCCCCTGCCTCTGCCACCGCTTTGGTAAGATCGGCCCAAGGCGTCGGGCCGATATGCATCATGAAGAAGCGGTCGGGATTCAGCCCTTCGCGGGCGGCGGCGTCGGCGAGCTCAGTTACTGCCTGGGGAAAGGAGAGGGACCCGTCGGCGCCGCGCTGGAATGGATCGCTGCCATAGAGCAGGCGGTGTTCCGGAAAATAGACCATCAGCTGACGCTCGCTGGTCTCGCCGCGGATCGGATAGATCATCATCCGGTTGGGCCCCGAACCGAACGCGGTGGCGCCGCTCACCGGCTTCAGGATGGCAGGGCGCGCCCGCCCTGAACGCTCAAGGGCGTCGGGCCGGCTGGTATAGGGCGCGCCGATCACGCGCTTCAGGATCGGTGCGTTGATATCGAGATGGTAGATCGCGATTCCCTGCGCGACATATTCCCGAATGCCCGCGACATGCGGCCATGAATCCGATGTTGTGATGACCGCCTTGATTGGCACGCCCGGAAAGCGGCGGCGCGCCTCGGCGATCGATTTGGCGGTATAGCCTGAGGAAATCGGTGCCTCGATGATGACCACGCCGTCGTCCTGGCGCACGAACGTGACGTTCCACGATCCTGGCACCAGGACGATGCCGGGGGCGAGGTCGACCGCTGGCTGACGCGGGGTGCCGAACGGCATATCGCCAAGGCCGACCGGCGCGGGTTGAGCTGCGAATGCGGTGCGGATTTCCGGCGCGATCGCGAGGTCGGTTTCAGGAACGGGAGTATCGAGGCTGAGTTCGCGGATGGAATAGCTGGCGTCAGGCAAACCGTTGCGCGCCACGTCCCATTGCATCGGCAGCCTGATGCCGCCTTTGGCGATCCACCAGAAGCCGTAACTGGTGCGCATCGTGACATCGCCAAGGAAACGCCAATAGCCGCTGCGCGCCAGCGGTCCGGCATAGTCCATCGCGGTTGGCAAATGCGTGTAGCGGTTCAGATAGATTCGCACCGGCGCGCCATCGAGACTGAAGCCGATTACGTCCTGCGGCGTCGACTGGAGGACGGCCGCGGCTTCGAGATGCGCGTCGGCTGAATCCAGAGCGGTCAGCAGCAACCGCTCCGGACTCAGCGCCAATGTCTCCCGTGACAGGGTGATCATTTCGGGGCTGCCGGGCCGGCGCACTTCTCCTGCGAGGCGCATCGCGGCAGTCCCGTCGGTGACATAACCGCTGGAGTATCTGGCGACCGGGTAGATTGCTGAATCAGTGACACTGCGCAGGCGGCCGCCCTTCTGGTCGTGAATCTCGGATAGTGTCTGATACTCGACAATATAGGGGCCTTCCGGCCGCTCGGATTGCTCGAGCATGTTGCGGTAGCCGACCGCGGTCCACCGCAAAGCCCCCACGGCGCGTAATCTCGCTTCACCGCCCTGGGCCGCAAGCGCCTGATGCAACAGGCTGGTGGCCGCGGGATCGGCAGCCTGCGCCGCAGCTGCCGTGAGCGCTGCAAAGGCAAGGAGCAAATAGGACACCAGAGATGCGCCCCTGGACATGTTGATTACCAAGTGCCGACTCCCCCACCCGAGCAGAAATGTTCACCGCGATCATAGCGATAGCGCGACGACATCGTCCGGGCTCATGCGGCGCTTGACCGCCATGTCAATGGTGGCTGCGGCACATCGGCCGATGTGATCACGCGTCGATTGACGTCCCCAGGGCTGCGTTGACCAGCCCGCCATCGACGGTGATCGTGTCGCCCACCACATAATCGCCTGCGCGGCTGGCGAGGTAGATGGCGGCGCCTGCCATGTCCTCGTCGACACCGATGCGGCGCGCCGGAATGCCCTTTGCGATCGCCTCGCCATGGTCGCGGGCCGCCTTGTTCATCTCGCTGGCAAAGGCGCCGGGGGCGATCGAGGTGACGTTGATCGAATCCTCGATCAGCCGCGCAGCCATCCGCTTGGTGAGGTAGATCAGCGCCGATTTCGACGCATGATAGCTATAGGTCTCCCACGGATTGAGCCGCTGGCCGTCGATCGAGGTGATGTTGATCACCTTGGCCGGGCGCTCGCGGCGCGCCGCCGCTTTCAGCGCGGGGTGGAGCGCCTGGGTGAGGAAGAAGGGTGATTTGACGTTCAGGTCCATCACCTTGTCCCAGCCCTTTTCGGGGAAAATGTCGAACGGCTCGCCCCAGGCGGCACCGGCATTGTTGACGAGGATGTCGAGCTTGTCGGTATGTTCGGCAAGCTGCGCGGCGAGCGCCTTGCAACCGGCGACGGTCGAGACGTCCTGCGGCAGCGGGATGCACTTCTCGCCGAGTTCCTTCGCGGTTTCGAAACAGGCCTCCGCTTTGCGCGAGGAGATATAGACGGTCGCGCCCTGGGCGATGAAGCCGGCGGCGATCATCCGGCCGATACCGCGCGAGCCGCCGGTGATGAGGGCGGTGCGGCCATCGAGGCGGAAGAGGTTTGTGGTGTCCATTTGAGCATTACTCCATTTTTACGTCATGCCGGACTTGTTCCGGCATCCACCGTGCCGCGAGCAGGCAAGCCGATGGAAAAGGTCAACGGTGGACCCCGGAACAAGTCCGGGGTGACGGAGGGGCTTACCCGCCCCGTTTGATCGTCTCGCGCCCAATGATGATCTGCTGGATCTGGCTCGTGCCCTCGTAAATCCGGAACAGCCGGACATCGCGGTACAAGCGCTCGATCCCGTAATCGGCGATATACCCCGCGCCGCCGAAGATCTGCACCGCCCGGTCAGCGACGCGGCCGACCATCTCGCTCGCGAAATATTTGGCGGCGGCGGATTCCATCA
>JBDTXU010000166.1:0-9784 GCA_040006055.1 Sphingomonas bacterium
TCGCGCAGTTCATGATCGTGTGGCAGCGATAGAGGCGGAACGGATCCTCGAGCTCGTCGAGACGGTCGCCGGTCATTTCGTCGCGGCTGTCGGCGAGCCAGCGATAGGCTTGCAACAGAATGGCCGGACCGAGGAACTTGTCCGAATTCCACCAATAGCTCGGGCAGGCGGTCGAGCAGCAGGCGCACAGGATGCACTCGTACAGCCCGTCGAGCTTCTCGCGGTCAGCCGGCGACTGGAGCCGCTCCTTGCCGGAGGGAGGCGGCGTGACGGTCTGCAGCCACGGCTTGATCGAGGAATATTGCGCATAGAAATGGGTGAAATCGGGGACGAGATCCTTGATCACATCCATGTGCGGCAAGGGCGATATCCTGATATCCCCCTTCACGTCCTCGATCGCGGTGGTGCAGGCGAGGCCGTTCTTGCCGTCGATATTCATCGAGCAGGAGCCGCAGATGCCCTCGCGGCACGAGCGACGGAAGGTGAGCGACGAATCCTGTTCGGACTTCATCTTGATCAGCGCGTCGAGCACCATCGGGCCGCAGCTGTCGAGATCGACCTCGAATGTGTCGTAATGCGGATTCTCGCCAGCATCGGGGTCATAGCGATAGATCTTGAAGTTCCGGACCCGCTTTGCGTCCGCCGCTGCCTTATGGACCTTGCCGCCCTTTTTGGGTCGGCTGTTCGGGGGCAGTCTGAATTCGGCCATGCCTGAAACTCTCCGGCGGATGCGAAATGGTGCGTCGCGGAAAGCGGCTATGCCTTTCGGCGCGCGGGTGCAACCCTTTGGCGTACTCAGCGAGACCGACAATATGATGGGTTGCGGAAAGCCGGGCTGAGCGGGCACCATCAGCGGCGTTGCGGCCGCCGGGCACGGTCCGTAAGGCGAAGTCCAGAATATGGGCGAATGGGGCAGAATATGAGATTGAGCGATTGCCATAACGTCGAGGATTTCCGGACCCTCGCCCGCAAGCGCCTGCCTGGCCCGGTCTATCATTATATCGACGGCGCCGCTGACGACGAGACGACCAAGGCGCGCAACACCGCCGCGTTCGACGATTGCGACCTGGTGCCGCGCGTGCTCGCGGGCGTCGAGACGATCGACATGAGCACGACGGTGATGGGCCGCAAGATCGCGATGCCCCTGTTCCTCTCGCCGACCGCCCTGCAGCGGCTGTTCCACTGGCAGGGCGAGCGCGGCGTGGCGCGGGCGGCGGAGAAGTTCGGCACCTATTTCGGCATCTCCAGTCTGGCGACGGTCGGCATCGAAGAGATCGGTCGGACGATATCGACCCCCAAGATGTTCCAGCTCTATATCCACAAGGACAAAGGGTTGAATCACGCGCTGGTCGAGCGGTGCAAGGAAGCGAAGTTCGACTGCATCGCGCTGACCGTCGACACGATCGTTTCCGGCAATCGCGAGCGCTGCCTGCGCACCGGCTTCAGCTCGCCGCCGCGGCTGACGCCGTCGTCGGCGATCAGCTTTGCGACTCATCCGCGCTGGACGCTCGACTATCTGTTCCGCGAGAAGTTCGAGCTGACCAACCTCAAGGACCATGTCTCCGAGGGGACCAATGTCGCGCTGTCGGTCGCGGACTATTTCAACAAGATGCTCGACCCGTCGATGGACTGGAAGACGGCGGAGAATGTCCGCGCGCAATGGGGCGGGGAATTCTGCCTGAAGGGGATCATGTCGGTCGAGGATGCAAGACGCGCGGTCGATATCGGCGCGACGGCGATCATGGTGTCGAACCATGGCGGACGGCAACTGGATGGATCGCGGGCGCCGTTCGATCAGCTGGCGGAGATTGTCGATGCGGTCGGCGACAGGATCGACGTGATCTGTGACGGCGGCATAAGGCGTGGGAGCCATGTGCTGAAGGCGCTGAGCGTCGGGGCGAAGGCGTGTTCGGGCGGACGAATGTATCTTTATGCGCTGGCGGCGGCGGGCCAGGCCGGGGTTGAGCGGGTGCTCGGGCGTCTGCATGACGAGATCGAGCGCGACATGAAGTTGATGGGGGTGAGGTCGGTGGCCGAGCTTGGGCGGGGGAATTTGAGGTGGCGGACTTAAGCCCCTCCCCTGAAGGGGAGGGGCTAAGGAACGGTCTCCTACTCCGCTGTCACCGCCTCACCATCCGGGGCCGCGCCGCCCCAGTCGATCCCCCGGGTGAGGTACATCACCGCTGCGAGTGCCAGGAAGAGCAGCACCGAACCGGCGAGGAGCGACAGGTCCTCGAGGCTGAGCAGCAGATAGAGGATGCCGTAAAGCGACGAGAGCAGGAGTGCGATGAACATACCGCGCTTCCGGCTGGCCAGCACCGCGGCCGAATAGAAGGCGAGCAGCGAGATGATCGCGCCGCCAGCGATCAGGTAAGCCGGGGTGAAGCCGACGACCTCGGCAAAGGCGAGCAGCATCACGAAGAACAGCACCAGCCCTGAACCAACCAGCGCATATTCGATCGCCGACACCCGCACGCCGCCGATGACATCGAACATCAGGAAGGCGAGGAAGGTGAAGCCGATGAACAGAAAGCCGTATTTCACCGAGCGATTGACCTGGCTGTAGATATCTACTGGCGTGACGAGATCGACCCGCGCGACCAGAGCGCCATTGTGGCTGACGATCGCTTCCGACCGGGAAGAAATATCGGCATTGTCGGCGCGCCCGGGATCCGTCTGCGGCACATCGACCGCGACGAGCGCCTTGCCGAGCGCGAGATTGCCGCCGCGCCAGACCGCAGTGAAGCCCGTATCGCCGATCTTCGGTGGGCTGCTTGGCAGGAAGCTGCCCTGGAAACTTGGGCTCGTCCAGGACGACGCCATCTTCCAGCTCGTGTCGCCGGCGTTGGGAACGAAGGACAGCGATCCGGTACCGCGCACGCCATAATCGAACGTCACGCCGATCGGCCGGGCCTTCAACTGGCTCGCATCGACAAAGGCCGAAAAGCCGGACCCGCCGGTTTCCCGCACGCCGTTGCCGGGCTGGAGCGCGAGGCGCTTGCCGTCCGCCACGACCGCGGGCGGGGGCCCGAACAGCCCGTGCGCGTCGCTGATGCCGAAGCGAAGCTGGGCGCGATCGAAGGCCAGCGTGTCGGGCGTGATCCCCGAGCGATCGAGATCGGGCGGCAGCACGAAACGCACGCTGCCGCGATTATGCGCCTCATAGACGACCACATCATAGATCGAACGGTGGCGCACACTTGGCGTGAGATCAGTCTTCAGGTCGGCCATGTCCGGCGAGAGCATCATATCGTGCCACTCAGTGCTGACCTTGGTAGTACGCTTGCCGTCTTCGCCGGTGATGGTCTCGCTGACCTGCTTCGACCAGGGGATGACGAGCACCGGCCCCGCAATCACCTGCGGACCGCCCGACCCCTGAGCGATCGAGGCCTGAGCGGTCTCGGACTGGTTCTGGCGATCATAGACAAGCAGGTAGATCGCGAAGAGCGGAATCGCGAGCAGCGCGCCGATCAAGGACGGAAGCAAAAGCTTCATCGTCGGCGAGCGTGGGGATGCAGATCGAGCGGACATAGTGAACCTCCCTGTAGGAGGCTCCGGGATAGGGAGCCGCGATCGCACCGGCCAAAGTCGATCGCAAGGAATGATTGTGCAGATCGGGTGCAGGCTGCGGCTACGCGGACCGTTCGGCGCCACGGCGGCTATGCAAATTCCCTGTTCCGCCGCCGATAACAGGGAATTTTTCTTTTTTCTCGATGCTGCCTCCAGCTGAATTTCGTAAAATAGCGTTTTTTAACAAATCCTTATGGAAATCTTCGTCGTTCTGCCGGGCTTCGGAACAGGGAATAACAGGGAATAACAGGGAATTATCAGGGAAATCGCGCGCACAGGCCATGACGCCGGCGCGGCGAAAAACGTTCAGTATCCGACGATAAGAAAGAGGAGTTCGGGCTTCTCAGGCGTCCCGTGCCTATCCCATGACCGATCTTGCGTTGCGGTTGAATCACTGCATCCGCCGAAAACCGACGACCCGTATCTCGCCGTCAGATCACGTCGAGCACCAGGCCCAGATCGCGGGCTTCCTCGGCCTCGATATACCAATTGGCCGGCGCCTTTTCGCGCAGTTCCTCGAAATCGACGCGGCTGCCCTTCACGATATCGCGAAAGCCTTCTTCCTCGATCAGGATAGAATGCTCGATCTCGTGGAGCGCTGCCTTGATCGAGGCGACGCACATGCGGAGCGGCCCGTTGATGTTGAGCTGCTTCGAGATGATCCGCTCATGGATCATCAGCCGCGTGTGCCGGGTGAGGAAGCGGCGATCGACCGGAAACGCTGCCATGAAGGTCGCGCCCGCTGAATAGACCGCGACCTTGCCGAGGAACAGGATCTCGCGGCCGTCATGGTCCTCGAGCAGGCGGATATCGTCGGCCATGGTGCGGGCGACTTCGGGATCACCCCCGAGCGTGGTCAGCGCGATCACCAGCGCGCCTTCCTCGGGGCAGGCATCGAGCTGCTGGCGGAAGCTCTGGTACATGAACTGATCGACCGTGCCCGACAGCCGGATGTGCGGCTTGGCGAGAAGCGGATATTTTGCGGTATCAGGCATGGGGCGCCCAACTGCGCTTCGGCGTCGATGTTCCGGACCTGAGCCGAAAAACCCGCATCGCCCGGATCAGTCGACCCTCAGCATTCCTCGGCGGTATTGGCGGGCAGTGGTCCGGGCGGGACGCGCGCGTCACTCATATAGAAGGGGTCGGCATCGATATGGTGGTTTGTGCCGTAAGCCTTCGCCAGGACCGCGTAGAGCGCCGGATCATAGGCCTTGAGATCGACATCATTGAGGACGCGGCGATTGTTGAAGATCACCACCCGGCCTGAGTTGAACCAGAACTGGCTGCCGACCGCCCAATATTCGTCGATCGTTGTCGAGGCATATTCGCCCTTCCAGCGGCCGGCTCGACGGGCCGCGGCATAAGCGCGCCCGACCTCTGCATAGAGGTGCGGATCGACCGCGCGGATCGCCCAGAGCAGGTTGTGGGAGAATTCGTGGAGGAAGATCGTCTGGCCATAATAGCGCGAATTGCGCTGGCCGAGCAGATCCTCGACCGAGCCGCTGGCCAGCGCTCCCGACATGCCGCGCGCGCGGGCGTTCCAATAGTCCCGGTCAGTAAGGCGACCGATCCGCTCGTTATAATGCTTGCGTTCGCAGCGGGTGAGCCGCTTGTCATCGCGCGCGGGTTTCTTCCAGTCTCGCTGTTCCGGAAGATCCAGCGTGCTCTCGTCCTCCGCCATGACCGCGACTCGGAACTTCCAGGCCACCAGCACGCGCGCGAGGTCCGGCCGATGGGCAAGCAGCCCCTCGACGATCGCCTTCGCGATTAGCAGCGCGCGATCCGGCACCTTGGCCGAGGACAGGACCGGGATGCCGTCCGCGTCGATATATTTGGCGTAGAACGGATCTGCATCAAGCGCCGCGGGCGGGGGCGCAACCAGCGGCTCCGCGCTGGCCGACAGGGTGGCGAGCGCGGAGATGAGCAACAATCGCAGGCCGATCGACCCCAAAGCCGTGCCTCAGTAAACCCGCTTCTTCGGCTTGATATATTCGATATCGTCCGTGAGCGTGTAATCGTGCACCGGGCGATAGCCGATATTGGTGGCGCCGCCGGTCCCTGCCCAGCCGGTGAAGGTCGCGGTGGTGTGCTTCATCCAGTTGGCGTCGTCGCGCTCGGGGAAATCCTCGTTCACGTGTGCGCCGCGGCTTTCCTTGCGGTTGGCCGCCGAGTTCATCGTCACCACGGCCTGGGCGATGAGATTGTCGAGCTCGAGCGTCTCGACCAGATCGGTGTTCCAGATCAGCGAGCGATCCTGAATGCCGATGTCCGTCATGCGGCTGTAGGTGCCGGCGATCTTGGTGACGCCTTCGTTGAGCAACTCGTCCGAGCGGAAAACAGCGCAATGCTTCTGCATGGTGCGCTGCATTTCGAGGCGGACCTCGGCCGTGGGTGAGCCACCCTTGGCGTTACGGAAATGATCGAGCCGGCCGAGCGCCAGCTCCTCCGAGCCGTTGGGCAGCGGGTTGTGCGACGTGCCCGGCTTGAGTGTTTCCTTGAGGCGCAGGCCGGTCGCGCGGCCGAACACGACGAGATCGATCAGCGAGTTGGAGCCGAGCCGGTTGGCGCCGTGCACCGAGACGCACGCCGCCTCGCCCACCGCAAACAGGCCGGGGACGACAGTGTCCGGATTGCCGTCCTTGAGCTGGACGACCTCGCCGTGGAAGTTGGTCGGGATGCCGCCCATATTATAATGCACGGTCGGCGTGACCGGCAAAGGCTGGCGGGTCAGATCGACGCCGGCGAAGATCTTGCCGGTTTCGGTGATGCCGGGCAGCCGCTCGTGCAGCACCTTGGGATCGATATGGTCGAGATGGAGGAAGATATGATCCTTCTCCTTGCCGACGCCCCGCCCCTCGCGGATCTCCATCGCCATCGAGCGTGACACGACGTCGCGCGAGGCGAGGTCCTTCGCCGACGGGGCATAGCGCTCCATGAAGCGCTCGCCTTCGGAGTTGGTGAGATAGCCGCCCTCGCCGCGCGCGCCCTCAGTGATGAGCACGCCCGCGCCGTAAATGCCGGTCGGGTGAAACTGGACGAATTCCATGTCCTGCAACGGCAGCCCGGCGCGGAGCACCATGCCGCCGCCGTCACCGGTGCATGTGTGCGCCGAGGTCGCGGAGAAATAGGTGCGGCCATAGCCGCCGGTGGCGAGCACCACGGCATGGCTGCGGAAGCGGTGGATCGATCCGTCGTCCATGCAGAGCGCGATCACGCCGCGGCACTGGCCGTTCTCCATGATGAGATCGAGCGCGAAATATTCGATGTAGAAATCAGCGTCGTACTTCAGGCTCTGCTGATAGAGCGTGTGCAGCATGGCGTGGCCGGTGCGGTCCGCGGCGGCGCAGGTGCGCTGCGCGGGCGGGCCCTCGCCCATATTCTGCATCATGCCGCCGAACGGGCGCTGGTAGATCTTGCCGGCGTCAGTGCGGCTGAACGGCATGCCGGCATGTTCGAGCTCGTAAACGGCGGCGGGCGCCTCGCGCACCATATATTCGATCGCGTCCTGGTCGCCGAGCCAGTCCGACCCCTTGACGGTATCGAACATGTGCCAGGTCCAGTGATCGGCCCCCATGTTTCCGAGGCTGGCGGCGATGCCGCCCTGCGCCGCGACGGTGTGGCTGCGGGTCGGGAAGACCTTGGTGATGCAGGCGGTCTTGAGGCCGCTCTCGGCGATGCCCATCGTCGCGCGCAGGCCGGATCCGCCGGCGCCCACGACCACGGCGTCATAAGTGTGGTCGATGATCTTATAGGCATCGGGCATTACGCGGGAACTCCGGCGAGCGCGATCTTGAGGATCGAGAAGATGGCGATCGCGGCGGTCGCGATCACGAAGAAGTTGAGCAGCACCATCGCCACGACGCGGCTTTCGCCATGCTGGTAATCCTCGATCAGGATCTGCAGGCCGAGGCGGAAATGGTAGAAGACCGAGACGATCAGCAGGATCATCGGGATCGCCACCCAGGCCGAGGCCATCCAGGCATGGAGCGCGCCGAAATCATAGGCCGGCTGGCGCGCGACCGAGATGACCAGCCACAGCATCAGGAACAGGTTGGAGCCGGCGGTCAGCCGGTGATGCCACCAGTGATGCGTGCCCTCTTTTGCCGAGCCGAGGCCGCGAACCCGGCCGAGTTCAGTGCCGTTCCCCATCTTACTTCCCCATGATCAAATAGGCCCAGTACAGGACGGTGAGCGTGACGGAGGCGATGACCGTGGCCCATGCGCCCCTGCGATTGGCCTTCAGCTCGAAGCCAGCGCCGGCATCCATCACGAGATGGCGGATGCCGCTCGACATGTGCTGGAAGAAGGACAGGGTCAGCCCCACGCCGATGATATAGCCGAGGATGTTCAGCCCGCCGTTCGAAGTGGTGAAGACATCGACGAACTTGTCATAGGCTTCCTTGCCGCTTGCCAGCGCCGCAAGCCACCAGACCAGCAAGAGGGTCCCGACAGTCGCCATTCCGTCTCCGGTGATGCGGTGGACGATCGAGACGGTCATGTGAATGCCCGGCTTCCACGCCGTAAGATGCGGCGAGAGCGGACGGGCGGGATTGCGTGGGCTGGCCAAGGCGTAGGGTCCTCTCGGGCGATAGTGGCGCCGTATTAGTCCGCACGCCTCACGATGCAAGCACCTCGGGGGCAAGCACCTCCGGGATACCTCTTTTAGAGAGGGACACGGAGATCGCGCCCTAACGCCCCCTTAACCTAATCATACTAGCCCGTACTCAGGACCGCCAACAGGCGAATGGTTGCCACACACGGAGTTTCACCCTTTGACCTCTTCCGACTTGCCCGTTCCCGGCACCATCGCCGCGACGATCGATCTCACAGCGCGGCTGCGCGTTTTCGATGTGGACGGCTCACTGGCAAGCGCCAGCCGAGACACCTGGAAGGTGATCGAGCCGGAAATTCGCTCGATTTCAGAGGCCTATTGGCAGCAATGGCAGCGCTGTTTCGGCGACAACGGCGCGTGGCAGTCGCACGAAACCGAGAAGATGATCGAGGTCGGCTGTACGTTCCTGAAGAATCGTTTCCTCGACACCTCGGGCCGCGCCTGGATCGAATCGATCGAGCGCTCGGTCGCCGCTGCCTATGTCGGCGATGTATCGCCGCTTGCCTTGCTGTCGATGATCAACGCAAGCGACCGGGTCGCGCTCGACGTGGTCACCCGCGCGGTGGACCGCAAGGACGCCAAGCTGCCGGTGCTGGTCGACACGCTGATGCGGCTCTCGGCAATCGAGGGCGAGATCACCGTTGCGCTTTATAATGGCTATCGCGACCATCTCGCTCAATCCGGCCGCGACAAGCTCGCCGCCGAATTTCGTGACGGCATCGCTTCCATGGTCGAGCACGCGACTGAGGAATCGACCGCGCTGCGTGGCCAGTCGATGCGCACTTCCACCTCCGCGCGCGGCATGCTGGGCAAGACCTCCGAGGTCGCGGCCGCCGCCGAGCAATCAGCTGTGGCGATGCGCGAAGCAGCGCAGACCGCAGCCGGCCTGATCCGCGCGATCGAAGATGCCCGCACCGAGGTCGAGGCTGCTGCCGAGATCGCAACCCGCGCGTCTGCCCAGGCGGGCGAAGCGGTCGGCATGTCCGAGGCGCTTTCCGAACACGCCCAGTCGATCGAATCGATCCTGAGCCTGATCCGCGACATTGCCGGGCAGACCAATCTGCTCGCGCTCAACGCAACCATCGAGGCGGCGCGCGCCGGCGATGCCGGCCGCGGCTTCGCGGTCGTCGCGCAGGAGGTGAAGAGCCTCGCCAACCAGACCGCGCGCGCAACCGACGATATCGCCGGCAAGATCGCGGCGATCCAGTCAGCGACGCGGTCGACCGTCGACACCAATGCCTCGATCAAGTCGACCGTCTCCGAGGTGCAGGAAAGCGCCAACCGGATCCGCTTCGCGATGGAAGCGCAGGCGCAGACAGTGACCGCGATTACGGCCGCAGTCGACGAGACCGCGCTTGCGGCCGACTCGATGGCGAACACGATCGCAGCGATCCGCGAGGACACCGAAACCGTGGCCTCCGACATCGAGCATTTCGGCCAGGGCTTCGATTCACTGGATAGTAGGCTTGGGACGTTAAAGCACAGCGCAGGCGAGTTCGTCGCCAAAGTTGCCGCGTAAGCAAGGTGGGGGTCGGACTGATGGCGACAATACGCGCAGAGAATTCAGGCGGCTGGGGCGATGCGGAGCGCAGCATAGCGGCC
>JBDTXU010000167.1:0-2628 GCA_040006055.1 Sphingomonas bacterium
CACTGGATCGATATCGGCATTCCGGTGAGCGACGAATTCCAGATCGTCGAGCGGATCAAGCTGGTCAACAGCGGCAACACGCTCGAGATCGAATATATCATGACCGATCCCAAGATGTGGAAAGGCGAGTGGCGCAACACCAAGCGCTGGGACCGAGTGCTCGAGGGCGACATCGGCGAGGTCGAGTGCACCGAGGCGCGCAACGCCGATCTGCCCGGGACCGATCGCGGTCAGCAGGCGCTCGATGAGCATGCCAAGTAATGGAAGGCAGACATGTGAACAAGTGTAATGTGAGTCTGATCGCGGGGGCGGTCGCGGGCGCGGCCCTTGTGCTGGCGGCTATTCCAGCCGGCGCGCATCACAGCTTTGCGATGTTCGATCAGGCGAAGACGGTGAAGTTGAACGGCACGGTCACCCAGTTCCAATGGACCAACCCGCACAGCTTTATCGAGCTCGAGGTTCCGGCGAAGGGCGGCGGGTCCGAGCATTGGAGCATCGAGCTCAACAGCCCCAACAATCTCACCCGTCAGGGTTGGAAGCGGACCTCGATCAAGCCGGGCGACAAGGTGACGGTGACGATCAACCCGCTGCGCGACGGCAAGAAAGGTGGCTTATTCAGCACGATCATATTGCCCGACGGGCGTATGCTGGGCGACAGGCGCGGCGCCGACGGCAAGCCGATCAACGTGCCGACGGCGAATTGAGGAGCGAGATGATGCAGCACAAGCACTGGATGGCGCTGGGCCTGATCGCAATCGCGGTGCCGGCAACGGCGCACCACAGCTTTGCGATGTTCGACATGACAAAGGACGTGACGGTGAGCGGCACCATCACCGAATTTCGCTGGACCAATCCGCATTCGTTCATGCACCTAATCGTGCCGGGCGCGCAGGGCGCCGCGACTACCTGGGCGATCGAGATGACCAGCCCGAACACTCTCGTTCATGGCGGCTGGCGACGCTCGTCGCTCAAGCCGGGCGACAAGGTGACGGTGACCTATCACCCGTTGCTCAACGGCAAGCCCGGCGGCGCGCTGGTGAGCGTCAAGCTCCCCGACGGCACCGTGCTCAAGAACAAATAACGAAGGGATCGACGATGCGATTCATGCTGCCGCTCGTGGCGCTGGCCGCCGCGTCGATCACCGGTCCCGGCACTGCCGAACAGGCCGGGGCGCCAGCGCCGGCGGAGACCGTGGTGCCCGATAAAGTTTGGCCAGCCTCGGCCGAGCAGGTCGATTATGCGTCATTGCGGAAGCTGCCCGACTGGCGGGGCATCTGGACCCCCATCATGGGCGGGGGCGGCAAGCCGGAAATCCCGCAGCTGCTCGGCCAATATAAAACCCATTATGACGAGATACAGGCGCTGATCAAAAGCGGCGATCCCGAGGCGACCCTCAAGGTCGAGCGTCGCACCTCGGCATGCGAGCCGCCGGGGATGCCGGGGATCATGACTCAGCCCTATGATCTCGAGTTCCTGTACACGCCGGGCCGGGTCACGATCATCCAGGAGGCCTATATGCAGGTGCGCCGGGTCTTCACCGACGGCCGGCCGCTGCCCGAGGATCCGGATCCCACTTATAACGGCAGCTCGATCGGGCACTGGGAAGGCGATACGCTGGTGGTGACCACGGTCGGCCTGCGCGAAGGCGCGACGATGGGGCGCTGGGGCATCACCTATAGCGACCAGGTCAAGCTGACCGAGCGCATCCACCTCGACGCCAAGAACAAGGATCAGCTCGTCATCGAGACAAGCTTCACTGATCCCAAGGCGCTTGCCGCGCCCTGGCACACGATCGCGCGCTTTAAGCGCGAGCGCGCGCTCGACCAGATCGAGTTCATCTGCGTGCAGAACGACCGCAACCCGATCAACGAAAAGGGCCAGGTTCTGTTCGAGGGCGTCAAGCAATAGCCGCCGCAACGCATTTCGCCCTACGGGGCTAAAACCGCCCGCAGCACGTCAATCGACCTTATATTCCGTCAGCCCGACGCCGATCGAAGCCCTGGCCTGTTCGGCCTCGGACGAGACCACAGGATAGGCGCAATAATCCGCCGCATAATAGGCGCTGGGTCGATGATTTCCCGACCAGCCGATGCCGCCGAACGGCGCGCCCGACGAGGCGCCGTTGGTCGGCTTGTTCCAGTTGACGATGCCAGCGCGCGCATTGGCCCAGAACTGGTCGTAGAGCGCGGGGTCCTGGCTGAGCAGCGACGCCGAAAGCCCGTACCGCGTGTTGTTCGCCTCGGCGATCGCATCCTCGAAGGTCTTGGCGCGCATCACCTGGAGGATCGGGCCGAACAGCTCGATATCGGGGCGCTCGGCCACGTCGGTAGTGTCGATCAGCGCCGGCTTCAGGAACGGCAGATTCTCGAATGGGCGCTCGAGATGCCGGATCACATGGCCGCCGAGCGTCATCAGTTCGACAAAGCTTTCGGTCAGCATGTCGGCGGACTGATTGTCGATCACCGGCCCCATGAAAGGCTGCGGCTTCGCGTGCGGCTCGTCGACAATGATCCGGCCGACCAGCTTGTTCACCTCGGCGATCAGCGGATCGTAAACACGCTCGTCGACGATCAGCCGGCGCGCGGCGGTGCAGCGCTGTCCGGCGCTGGTGAAGGCGGATTGCACGAT
>JBDTXU010000168.1:0-2180 GCA_040006055.1 Sphingomonas bacterium
CCGGCAACCAGTTCCGGCTCGGCTCGGCGATGTTCAGGGTCGGCGGCGTCATCGCTGATGAACCCGATCGGCTCGGCGAAGGCTTCACGCTCGGGCCCGTCGCGATCGTCTCCACCGCTGGCATCGCCCGCACCGGACTGATCCAGCCGGGCAGCCTCTACAACAGCAAATACCGCGTCGCCGTGCGCGGATCGCGCAACCTCCAGGCGCTGGCCGACCGCTTCAAGGCGCGCTTCCCGGAGGGCGGCTGGCAGGCCAAGACCCGCGACCGTGCCACCCCGGGCGCTGCGCGCTTCGTCGAGCGGATGGGCCAGTTCCTGATGCTGGTCGCGCTCTCGGCCCTGGTGATCGCCGGCATCGGCGTCGGCAACGGCGTCTCCTCCTATCTCGCCGCGCGCCGACCCGGCATCGCCACGCTCAAGATCCTCGGCGCGACCTCCGGCATCATCGCGCGCGTCTATGTGCTGCAGATCGGCGTGGTCGCCGCGATCGGCATCGCCGCCGGGCTCGCGGTCGGCGTGGGCGCGGTGCCGCTGATCGTCTGGCTCGCGGGCGACGTCCTGCCGGTCGCGCCCAAATTCTCGGTAGAGGTGATGCCGCTCGCGCTGGCCGCGATCTACGGCCTGCTGATCGCCTTCGCCTTCGCCGCACCACCCCTGGTCGCGGCCGGCAGTGTCCCCGCATCGGGCCTGCTGCGCGGCCATTTCGACCAGCGCCGCGCGCCGCTCCGCCGGGTGCTGCCCTGGATGGCGGGCGCCGGCATCGCGATTATAGCGCTGGCGATGGCCTCGGCCGCGCAACCCTGGCTCACCGCGAGCTTCCTCGGTGCGGTCGCCGGCGTGCTGCTGGCGCTGGCCGGCTTCGGCTGGCTGGTCCGCAAGGGTGCGGCGATGCTGCCGAGATCGCGCCGGCCGTTGCTCCGCCTCGCCATCGCAGCACTCCACCGCCCCGGCGCGCGCACCGGCACCCTGGTCGTCGCGCTCGGCCTCGGCCTGACCCTGTTCGTGCTGCTGGCGGCGATCCGCACCAGCATCGACGCCAATATCGCCCGCACCGTGCCCGCCCGAGCGCCGGCGCTGTTCGCGCTCGACGTCCCCTCGACCCGCGAGGCCGAGTTCCGCAAGGTCATCGCCGGCATCGCCCCCAATGCGAAGGTCGCGACCGTCCCGGCGATGCGCGGCACCATCACCGGCTATGGCAAGGTCCGCGTCGCCGATCTCAAGACCATCCCCGACGGCGCCTGGGCGCTCCGCGGCGAGCGCGGCCTGACCTATTCGGAAACCCTCCCCGAAGGCAGCTCGCTCACCGCCGGCCATTGGTGGCCGAAAAACTATGCCGGCCCGCCACTGGTCTCGATCGATGCGAAGCTCGCCGAGGTGCTCGGCGTGAAGATCGGCGACACGCTCAGCTACAGCCTGCTCGGCGTCGAACGCACCGCCACGATCGCCTCGTTCCGCCAGATTGAATGGGACACGCTCGGCTTCAACTATGTCCTGGTCTTCTCGCCCAACGCCATCTCGGACGCGCCCCACAATCTCGCCGCGACCATCGATCTGCCCAAGGCCCGCGTCCAGCCGGTGCTCCGCGCGCTGCTCAAGCCCTTCCCCTCGGTCTCGGTGATCGAGGTCGGCGGCGTCCTCGCCCAGGTCCGCGATCTCGTCGCGCAGATGGCCGCAGCGATCACCGCCGCCACCTCGGTCGCCGTGCTCGCCGGCATCGCCGTGCTGGTCGGCGCCATCGCCGCGGCGCGCGAGGCCCGCACCTATGACAGCGTCATCCTCCGCACATTGGGCGCCACCCGCGCCCAGGTGCTGGCCAGCCAGGCGATCGAATATGCCGTGCTGAGCGCGGTCCTAGCCCTGCTGGCACTCGCGCTGGGGCTCGGCGGTGCCTGGTATGTGGTGGTCGAACTGTTCGAGTTCGCCTGGCTCCCCGATTACGCCGTCGTCGCGGGAACGCTGGCGGGCGGTATCCTGATCGTCATGGGCTTGGGATTGGCAGGCGCCTGGCCGATCCTCGGCGTCCGCCCCGCAAGAGTGCTGCGTGAGCTGTGACCGCCACCTCCTTCTACCTTCCCCAGCGAAGGCTGGGGCCCAGTTGGGGGACATTCATGACAACGGGTATCGGCCGTTACCCTCTGTTTCCCAACTGGGCCCCGGCCTCCGCCGGGGAAGGAAGAA
>JBDTXU010000169.1:0-3689 GCA_040006055.1 Sphingomonas bacterium
GGCAGCCCAGATCCTGCATGTCGACGAGCATCACGTCGAACGTGCCCATCGACTGCCCGGTGGGGCGGCGCACCTCGCCGTAAAGGCTGAACACCGGCACGCCATAGGTCGGATCGGTGAAGTCCGGTGACTCCATCATATTGTCCTGCAGGTCGCCCCGCACACCGTGCTGCGGCCCGAACACAGCGCTGACATTGAGCCCGCTCGCCACCAGGGCGTCGAGCGAATGGGTGAGGTCCGCCGTCACCGAGGCGGGATGCGCCAAAAGCGCGACGCGCTTGCCCTCCAGCGGCGCACGGAGGGCGCGGTCGGCGAGCAGACGATCGATACCGAATTTCATGACCGAGTGGGTGCCGCGAGGCGGGCGGTAAAGCAATCCCGGTTGTGGAAATCGGGCGGACCCGGCGCGTGGGAAAGCGCCCAATAGGATTTGCTGCCGTCCTTCGCCTCGATGATGGCGGAGAGGCCGAGTTGCCATTCCGCTTGTTGCTCGAACGCATCCGCGGTCTGGAACTCCCATGCGTGCCAGTCGTCCATTCCCCCGCGATACCCAACCTGTACGAACGGCTCTCCATCAGAACTCTCCAGATTGCGCATTCCCTTCCGATAAGCATCAAACGAGTAAGCAGCCCATTGCCCCGACGGAGCGTAATTGAGCTCGCTGTAACCCGGCCTTCCCTGAACGCACACGAACGCTTCGAAGCAGGTATGCTCCCACAAGCCATCTGCACGAATGCAATCGGAACAAGGGCCGGGCAAACTGACCTGATCGATATCTCCCACCAGCGTGAACCAGAATGTGAGACTGCCACCGTTCCGTTCGGCGGTTACATTGACCGCCGTGATGGCGCGGCTCGGGAAATCCGGGTGGGGCACAAGCGCAAACCCTTCTTCCTTCCCCAGCGAAGGCTGGGGCCCAGTTGGGGCGTCGGTCATGGTTGTGCGATCCGGTCGTAAAGGTCTTCCCAATCGGGGTTAAGGCCTTCGATCTCGCGAACTTTCCACGCCCGCTTCCAGTCCTTCATCCGAAACTCTCGCACCCGTGCCGCCTCCAGATCAGAATGCGCCTCGTACCAAACCAGAAGCCGGCAATCGTACTTCTTGGTGAATCCCTCCACGACACCGTTGCGGCGTTCCCACGCCCGTCGGACGAGATCGTTGGTCGAGCCGATATAGATCGTTCCGTTACGTGCACTCGCCATGATGTGGACGAAGAACTGCTCATCCAAAGAAACGTCCCCCGACTGGACCCCGGCCTTCGCCGGGGAAGGGCGAGAATAGCTCGAGCGGCCGCCCTCTACAGCAGCGCGAACACCACCCCCATCACGGAATAGATGACCAGCCAATATCCCGCATCGATCATGAACAGCCGCAGCGACTGGCGCGAAAACAGATAGTTCACGCCGATGGCCGGCACGATGAAGCCGAGCGCTACACCGCTGGAGATCATCACCGAAAGGTTCAGGCCTGGTGCGCCATAGGTGCTCAGCGTGTGATCGAGGATGAAGGCCGAAAACAGGTTCAGCACGAAGGTCAGGCCAAAGATCATCGGCATGTTGGCGTTCTTCATCGCATCGTCGCTCAGGCCGCGCGCCGCCTGCCACGCCTTGCCGAAGAGGGGCCCGTACCAGAGGCCGCCGACAAGGAATCCCGAAACCGCCGCGACCAGAATCGACAGCATATGCACTTCAGTTCCCACGGTGCTTCTCCCCTCGTTTCGTTGGCGCCACGATATGCCCATTCGGCCGACACGGAAAGCGGACTCGCCCGCCCTGTTCAAAAGCGTCTAAAATCGCTATGTGCGACGCTTCCCATGGCAACAATCCTCCCCACCCCGCCGAAAATCGGCATGGTTTCGCTCGGCTGTCCCAAGAACCTGGTCGACAGCGAACGCATCCTCACCAAGCTCCGCTCGGATGGCTATGCCATGTCCCCGGATTATGCCGGCGCCGATGTCGTGCTCGTCAACACCTGCGGCTTCCTCGATTCAGCCAAGGAAGAATCGCTCGAAGCGATCGGCGAGGCAATCGCCGAGAATGGCCGGGTCATCGTCACCGGCTGCATGGGCAAGGAAGCGGAGGTCATCCGCGCCCGCTTCCCCAACGTCCTCGCCGTCACCGGTGCGCATCAATATGAGGAAGTCGTCGGCGCGGTCCATGAGGCCGCGCCGATGCCGCCCAGTGCCTTCCTCAACCTGGTCCCCGATGCGGGGCTGAAGCTCACCCCGCGCCATTACAGCTATCTGAAGATCTCGGAGGGCTGCAATCACCGCTGCGCCTTCTGCATCATCCCGAGCCTGCGCGGCGATCTCGTCAGCCGCCGTCCCGACGCGATCCTGCGCGAAGCCGAAAAGCTGATCGAAGCGGGCACCAAAGAGCTGCTGGTCATCAGCCAGGATACCTCGGCTTACGGCGTCGATATCCGCCACCACCCGCGCATGTGGCATGGCCATGAAGTCCGCGCCCATATGACTGACCTCTCGCGCGAGCTCGGCAAGCTCGGCGCCTGGGTGCGGCTCCACTATGTCTACCCCTACCCCCATGTCGACCAGGTCATCCCGCTGATGGCCGAGGGGCTCGTCCTCCCCTATCTCGACATCCCGTTCCAGCACGCCTCGCGCGCAGTGCTCAAGGCGATGAAACGCCCCGCCAACGAAGCCAAAATCCTCGAGCGCATCAGAAACTGGCGTACGATCGAACCCGATATCGCAATCCGCTCGACCTTCGTCGTCGGCTTCCCCGGCGAGACCGAGGATGATTTCCGCTATCTGATGGACTGGCTCGAAGAGGCCCAGCTCGACCGCGTCGGCGCCTTCCGCTTCGAGCCGGTCGAGGGTGCGGCAGCAAACGATCTGCCCAATCCCGTCCCCGAAGAGATCAAGGAAGAGCGCTACGCCCGCCTGATGGAGCTGACCGCGCGGATTTCCGCCGAGAAGCTCGCAGCAAAGATCGGCCGCACCCTCGATGTGATCATCGATGCGGTCGATGCGGAAAGTGGCGGCGCGACCGGCCGCTCAAAGGCAGACGCTCCCGAGATCGACGGCGAAGTCCATCTCCGCGATGCCGGCCATCTCGCCCAAGGCGACATCATTCGCGCCGAGATCGAGGATGCCGACGAGCACGACCTGTTCGGCGTTCCGGTCTGACCGCACCACCGCGTTGACTGTGTGTTGATACTATAATACACTGACAGCTCGGACGGATGATGGAGACGGCAATGTCGAAAGCGGTATTCCTGGCGACAGCCCTCGCCATCCCGCTTGCCGCCTGCGGGGTCACCAAGTCCGAGGTCATCGCCTATTCAGTCGATGTCGATGCGGACAAGGGCATCGCGATCTTCTCCTGCAAGCAAAGCTCGAGCGGCAACTGCATCTTCAAATTCGACGATCCCGGCGCGCAGCCGCAATCGCTCACCGTGGTGAAGGGCGAGGCTGGCAATGTCACCAGTGTCGGCGTCGCCAGCACCTATTGCGCGACGACGGGCGCGCCAGGCGCGACCTGCAAGGCGCAAGTCCTGCAGGCCGGACCCCAGACCATTCGCCGCGAGAAGCGCAGCACCACCTGATCAGGTGGCAATCGCCCCTTCACATTCACTGCGATAATAAGCGAAGCACAGCCACATCGAGAGCGCCCCAAGCAGGTGCCAGACCGCATGGCCCTGGATCAGGCTGGCGGGCGAACAGACCAGCC
>JBDTXU010000170.1:0-1901 GCA_040006055.1 Sphingomonas bacterium
GCGATGACGCCGCCGACCCTGAACATCGCCGAGCCGAGCCGGAACTGGTTGCCGGGGTGGACGCCGAGGCGCTCGGCCAGGGCTGGCGCGATCCAGGCGGTGGTCGGGTCGGGCGCATGCACCACGCGGCCGTCGGCGAGCTTGAGGCTGCCGTAGAGCGGATAGGCGCTGTCGATGCCCTTGAGCTCGATCGGCACGATCAGCGGCGTGGCGGGCGTGCCGCCGACCGCGGTGCCTTGCATCCGCATCGTCTCCGAGACGGTGCCGAGTGACGTCATGACGGCACGTTCGCCCGGCGCGGCGGGGCGCTGCGACACCGCGAATTCGAGATCGCCGCCAAGCACCATCGCGCCGCGCGAGGCGAGCTCGCGCTGGATTGCCTGGGTGAGGCTGCCGATCGCGGCGAGCGCGCCGACGCCGAGGAACAGGCAGGCGAGCAGCAGCCGCAGCCCGCGGAACTTCAGATCGAGCTCGCGGCGGGCGAGCCGCCACGCCATGCGCCAGTCGTTCACGCCCCAATACCTGCTGGCACGCCCGGAGCATGGTCGGCAACGATCCGGCCGTCGGCGAGCTCGACGATGCGGTCGCAGCGCTCGGCGAGGTGGGCGTCATGGGTGATCACGATCAGCGTGGCGCCGGCCGCTTTCTGGCGTTCGAACAGCAGGTCCATGATCGCGGCGCCGGTCTTGGTATCGAGATTGCCGGTCGGTTCGTCTGCGAAGACCAGGGCCGGGCGCGGGCCGAGCGCGCGGGCGATGGCGACGCGCTGCTGCTCGCCGCCCGAGAGTTGCGCCGGATAATGATCGAGCCGATGGCCAAGGCCGACCGCCTCGAGCTCGGCATCGGCGCGGGCGAAGGCGTCGGGGATGCCGGCGAGTTCCATCGGGACGGCGACATTCTCGCGCGCGGTCATGGTCGGCAGGAGGTGGAAGGCCTGGAGGACGATGCCGATCCGGCCGCGACGGGCACGGGCGAGCGCATCCTCGTCGAGCGCGCCGAAATCGAGCTCGGCGACCTCGACCTTGCCCGAGGTCGCGCGCTCGAGCCCGGAGAGGATCGCCATCAGCGAGGACTTGCCCGAGCCCGAGGGGCCGAGCAGAGCGACGCTGGCGCCGCGCGCGACATCGAGGTCGATGCTGCGCAGGATGCTGGTCGGCGCGGCGGCGGCGCCCAAGGTGAGCGTGACACCGCGCGCGATTATAACCATAGCATCGGGCACCATATCGGCGTTGAGATCATTCGGCATGAAGGGGGAAATCGCCTTGGAGCGTGGACCGATACGTTATGGGGTGGCCGCGCTGCTTCTCCAAGTGTTGCTGTTGGCGGGATGCAATAGCGAGCCGGCGGCCGCGCCCTCCCCTGCCCCTGACGGCAACAGCGTCGTGGTCGCGCCGCTCGATGCGCCGCGGCCGGTGGGACCTGAGCGTCTCGTACTCGCCTTTGGCGACAGCCTTTATGCCGGTTATGGCCTGCCGCGCGGGCAGAGCCTGCCTGATGCGCTCCAGATGCGGCTGCGGCGGCAGGGGATCAACGCGACCTTCGTCAATGCCGGCGTCTCGGGCGACACCAGCGCCGATGGCCGCGCGCGGCTCGGCTTCGCGCTCGATAACCTGGCGCGCAAGCCCGACCTGGTGATGCTCGGTCTTGGCGGCAACGACGTGCTCCGCCAGATCGCGCCGGCCGAGACGCGCGCCAATCTCGCGGCGATGCTCGATATGCTGGGCAAAAGGCATATCCCGGCGCTGCTGACGGGGATGATGGCGCCGCCCAATCTCGGGCCGGATTATGGCAATGCTTTCAACCGGATCTGGCCCGATCTGGCGGCTCAGTACAAGGTTGGGCTGTATCCGTTCATCCTCGACGGGGTGATCGGGCAGCCGAAGCTGATCCAGGGCGATCAT
>JBDTXU010000171.1:0-1623 GCA_040006055.1 Sphingomonas bacterium
AAGCACAAGGCAGTGCGCGAGGCCGGGATGGAAGGCTTCGAATATCGCTTCCCAGCCGATGTGCCCGAGGCCGAGCTGCTCGCTCTGGTCGACCGGCTCAATGCGGACGTCAATGTCGACGGCATCCTCGTCCAGCTGCCGCTGCCGCCGCATATCGACGAGCGCGTGGTCACGACGCGGATCGACCCTGACAAGGATGTCGACGGCTTCCACCCGGTCAATGCCGGGCGTCTCGCGACCGGCCTTCACGGCTTCGTGCCGTGCACACCGCTCGGTTGCCTGATGCTGCTCAAGGACCGGCTCGGCGACCTCTCCGGCCTTGATGCGGTAGTGATCGGCCGGTCGAACATCGTCGGCAAGCCGATGGCGCAGCTGCTGATCAAGGAGAGCTGCACCGTCACGGTCGCGCATTCGCGGACGCGGGACCTGTCGAGCGTGGTGCGCCGCGCCGATATCGTCATCGCCGCGGTCGGCCGGCCCGAGATGGTTCGCGGCGAATGGATCAAGCCGGGCGCGACCGTGATCGATGTCGGCATCAATCGGACCGCTAGCGGCCTGGTCGGCGATGTCGATTTCGCCGGTGCCGCCAGCGTCGCCGCTGCGATCACGCCGGTGCCAGGCGGAGTCGGGCCGATGACGATCGCTGTCCTGCTCCGCAACACGCTGGTTTCGGCGCACCGCCGCGCGCGCGTGCCTTATGACAAGGACGCGCTGTGATCCTCGCCGTCCTGCTCGCGGCCGCCACACCGAGCGCGGCCGATGCGGAGCGCACCTTTGCGAGCGCAGCCCAGGCGGGCCAATGGAGTGCGTTTCGTCGCTTCGCCACTGACGATGCAGTGATGTTCGTGCCACGGGCAGCCAATGCCCAGGCCTGGCTGAAGGACCGCAAGGATCCGCCCTACGCAGTCCTCTGGTGGGCGGCAGAGAGCTATGTCGCCTGTGACGGCCACGCAGCCGTCAATACCGGGCCATGGATGCGCCCCTGGGCCAAGGCGGTCGGCTATTTCTCGACCGTGTGGCTTCGTCAGCCGGATGGCGGCTGGAAATGGACGATGGACGGCGGCGATGCGCTCGGCACGCCCCGACCGGCTGGCGATGGCCCCAGGATCCGCCGCGCCTCGTGCAAGGGCAGTCCTTCGACGGTCGCGGCGGTGCGCTACCGTGATGGCGAGACCGGCGAAGGCCAGTCCGAAGACCGCACGCTTGCCTGGCGCTGGCATGTCGCGCCCGATGGCGCGCGGAGCTTCGATGCCTGGCTCTGGGACGGTCGCCAGATGCGAAGCGTCGTCGCCGATCGTATTGCTGCCGGCTGATGCTCGCCCTCTATATCTCCTCGCTGATCACCTTTTTCGTGGTGATCGATCCGCCCGGCTGCGCGCCAATCTATGCAGGGCTGTCGGCCGGCGCGCCGCCAGCACATCGCCGCGCGATGGCGGTGCGGGCGGTGCTGGTCGCCTCGGCGATCCTGTTCGTGTTCGCCCTGTTCGGCGAGGATCTGCTCCACGCGCTCGGCATCAGCCTGGCGAGCTTCCGCATCGCCGGCGGCATCATGCTGTTCCTGATCGCGCTCGAAATGGTGTTCGAAAAGCGCACCCAGCGCCGCGAGGACCGCGCCCAGAAGAT
>JBDTXU010000172.1:0-2335 GCA_040006055.1 Sphingomonas bacterium
TTGTGACGGAGATAGTCGAGCAGCGACCGACGCTTGTTGACCATCATCAGCAGCCCGCGGCGCGAATGATTGTCCTTCTTGTGGGCCTTGAAGTGCTCGGTCAGGTTGCGGATGCGCTCGGTGAGGATCGCGACCTGGACTTCGGGGGAACCCGTATCGCCTTCGGCGCGGGCATGATCCTTGACGAGCGCTTCCTTGCGCTCTTGCGTAATCGACATCGTGTTCCTTTCGAATCAGAGGTTGAAACCACGAACGACACGGACCTCGCGGTCCTGAACTTCCACCAGAGCGACCGGAACATCGTCCGATATCGCGAAGCGGAGGCCATCGTCTGCGGCGATCCCGATCAACACCCGCCCCTGTCGGAGCAGCCCTGCCTGATCGGGGGTGAGGGATAGAGCCGGGATGTCGTCCAGCCCCGCCCTCAATGGCAGGAGTTTGTCTTCAAGGGCGCGCCCATGGCCGAGTTCGGCCAGTTTGTCCAGCGATATCGAGTCCGCCAGGGTGAACGGACCGGCCTTGATCCGGCGCAGCATGGTGACATGGCCGACCGTTCCCAGGGCCTGCGCGATGTCGCGCGCAAGGCTGCGGATATAGGTGCCCTTGGAGACAAAGGCGGTGAGGGTGACGGCATCAACCACGCCGTCATGCCGGACTTGTTCCGGCATCCATGCCTCCCCGGACGCTTGCGCTTGGGGGACGATGGACCCCGGAACAAGTCCGGGGTGACGGAGGGAGAGGTTGTGGATGACAACAGACCGGCTCGCCAGGACCACATCCTCACCAGCCCGCGCCAGATCATAAGCGCGCTGGCCGTCGACCTTCAGCGCCGAATAGGCCGGTGGTATCTGTTCAATCGGGCCGGTAAAGCGCGGCAAGATCGCCTCGATATCGGCGCGGGTGGGCCGCACCTCCGACCGCGCGATCTCAAGGCCTTCGCCATCGAGCGTGTCGGTCTGCATCCCGAAAGCGATGGTGAACGCATACACCTTGTCGCTGTCGAGCATCCGTCCGGCAAGCTTAGTCGCCTCGCCGATCGCGATCGGGAGCACGCCCGAGGCGAGGGGATCGAGCGTGCCACCATGTCCGACCTTGAACTTGCCGTAGCCACCGGCACGGAGCGCGCGCTTGACCGCAGAGACGGCCTGGGTCGAGCCGAGACCGACCGGCTTGTCCAGGATGATCCAGCCGTGCATCGCGTCAGGCCCCGGGAACGGCAATACCGAGGAAGAGCCGGGTCAGCGCTTGAGCCGGCGGCCCCACCACCCATTGCACGACATTCGCGGCCGGCACGAGCGTCGGCAGGACGACCAGCAGGAGCAGCATCACCGGAAAGCCATAACGCGCGATCTGGCCATATTGGCGCGCGAGCGGCCGCGGCAACAGCCCCTCGACGACATGTCCGCCATCGAAGGGCGGGATCGGCAACAGGTTGAACACAGCCAGGAAGACGTTGATCTTGACGAAGTTGACCAGATTCTCGACCAGAAGACGGGCAACGCCGCTCGAGAAATCGCTGTGCCAGACCGCAGCGAACAGGGCGAGCGCCAGCGCGGCCGTCAGCGCCAGCAGCAGGTTCATCGCCGGGCCGGCGAGCGCGACGATCACCATGTCGCGCCGGGGATTGCGCAACTGGCTTGCGACCACCGGCACCGGCTTGGCCCAGCCGAAGACGGGCAGATGCGCGATGGCGAGGCTGAGCGGGACGAGGATCGTGCCGACCGGATCGACATGCTCGACCGGATTGAAACTCAGCCGGTTTTGATTGCGCGCGGTGGGGTCGCCGAGCGCACTGGCGACCCTGCCATGCGCGACCTCGTGGAACACGATGGCGATGACGAGCGGCATGATCCAGGTCGCGAGAGCATGAATGATGGTTTCGATATTCATCGCTCGCATCTAGGGACGCGACCCGGCATGCGCCAGCGGCGCGCTCAGCCCTTGTGTTTCGCCTTCTTCACCTTCTTCGGCGGCGGGCCGCTCGTCACCAGCTCCTCGATCCGGCATTCGTCGCCATCGACCAGCAGCGAACCATATTTGTCGAGCGAGCCGCTGCCCCGGGTCTTCACCCCGATCCGCGTGGCGTAGGACAGGCCGAGGCACGGGCCCATGATCGTGGCGCGATACCATTTCCGGCTGCGATCCTGGAGATAGACCGCATGATCGCCGTCGGGCTCGAAATCCTCGATGCCGCGCATATCGACAAAGGGGATCGAGGCGGGTTTCCCGGGTGCGGGCGGCGGCGTTTGCGCGAGCGCCGTACCGCCGGCCAAGACCAGCAGGGGAATGACCAACAGGCTGCGAATCATCACGCTCTTGCTCCTCGACAAACCGA
>JBDTXU010000173.1:0-1874 GCA_040006055.1 Sphingomonas bacterium
CGGCGAGACGATCGCGCTGCTCCGCGAGGGCAAACGCAGGAACTGGAAATACGAAGAATGCTGACTGTCTGAGGCAGTGATTTTCGCGCTTGCCGATCAGGTCTTTCGTGATATGGTGTAACGTCACCAATTAACGGAGGACATGATGAGCGCACGCGCAATCGCAATCCGGTCGCAGGCCACCCGCGACTTTGAACCCCTCTCCGAACTGAACATCACGCCGCTGATCGACGTGATGCTCGTGCTGCTGGTGATGATGATTCTGTCGATCCCGACGATGACGCACAAGGTACCGCTCGACCTGCAACCGCCCAGCCTGCTTCCGCTAAAGATGCCGCAGGTGACCCATATGATCGATCTCGATGCCAAAGGCGCTGTCGCCTGGGACGGCTCGCCCGTCGACACCGTGGGGCTCAAGGCGCGGCTCGACGCGATCAAGTCCGATCCGAGTGTCGCTGTGCAGATCCGTGCCGATGCGGCCGCGCGCTATGACCGGTTCGACCAGACCCTCGCCGTGATCGAGCGCGCCGGGATCACAAAACTGGGCTTTATCGGCAATGAGCGGTTCAAGGATTTCACCGCCGGGAAATAAGCGGCGGCGGAACGTTGCGGCGAGACGCGGCGTTAGGGGCATCCGTCATGAAGAGGCTGCCCTTTGCGCTATCTCGCCGCACTTTCCCTCCTGCTCATTGCCGGCTGCTCCTCGGGTAAGGATGCCGCCGCAAACCAGACGATCGACATCAACGCCGCCGCCGTCCAGGCTCAGGACAGCGTCGATGCCTATGCCGCCAATGTGACGGCGGACCCCAGCCCCACGCCGACACCCGCCCAGGAACCCGCCGCTCTGAACCCTCCGGCACCAGGAACGCCGGGCGGGCTGCCGGACGATCGTACGCCTGTCTCCGAAGCGCCCTTCACGTCTGACAGCGCACAGGGCGCGGCCAATGTCGTGCAGACCTATTATGCGCTGATCGGCGAAGGGAAATATGCCCGGGCCCGGTCGCTGTGGGCGGATGGCGGCAAGGCGTCAGGTGCCAACCCCGATGCTTTCGCAGCGCGGTTCGCCCGCTACTCCGAATATCATGCCAATATCGGCGCGCCCGGCGCTGTGGATGCGGGGGCCGGCCAGCGCTATGTGACGGTACCCGTGCAGATTTCCGCCCGGCTCAAAAAAGGCGCCGCCGCGGAATATCAGATCGGCAGCGTCACGCTCCACCGCACCGCCGATATAGACGGCGCGACCGCCGAGCAGAAAAGCTGGCATATCCGCAGCATCGACTTGAAGCCGGCGCCGACACGGCCATAAGGCCCCGTGGAGAAATAACTGCTCCGGTGCGGATGGCGGAACCAAACGGCAAAGCCAGATTGTCCCATTCGGGCGATTCAGGTATTTCTCCACAAACCCAAAGGTGGCCGATGCCGACGCTTTTGCTGCTGATCGCCTCCAACTGCTTCATGACGATCGCCTGGTACTGGCATCTGAAGGGCGGGATGACGAAGCCGATCTTCGTCGTGATCCTGATCAGCTGGGGCATTGCCCTGTTCGAATATTGTCTCGCGGTGCCGGCGAACCGCCTCGGCTACACGTCCGGCTGGAGCGGCGGGCAACTGAAGATCGCGCAGGAGGTGATCACGCTTGTCGTGTTCGGCGTCTTCATGGTGACGGTGCTCGGCGAACCGCTCGGCTGGCGCCATCTCGGCGCGTTCGCGTGCCTTGTCGGTGCCGCCGCGTTTATGTTCGCGGGGCGCTGAGTCTCAATTCCCGTTCATGATCCCGGCGAGAATCTCGAGATCGCTGTTCTGCACGACCTCGCCGGTAGCATCGGTATCAGCCGGAGCGCTCGCATTCGCCGTCGGGTCTTTGCGCGCCGGAG
>JBDTXU010000174.1:0-1821 GCA_040006055.1 Sphingomonas bacterium
CTCCTTGTCGATATCGACGACATAGCCGTCCTGATCGGTGTCGTAGGTCAGCGAATCCCATGGCAGGGGATAGTAATCGGCGCCGAGGCCGAACAGCCCGCCAAAGGTAAGCACGGCATATTCGACCTGGCCCGAAAGCTTGTCGACCATGAAATTGTGGATCGTGCCGAGCTTGTCGCCGTCTTCATTATAAACGGTCGTGCCCTCGATCTTGTTCGAAGCGATGAGCCAATCCGACTCGTCGATTTCAACATCCCGATCGATTTCGGGAACATCGCCTGTCGTTGCATCAGTCATGTCGGAATCTCCATGCGATTCCCCCGCCGGGATCATCTTGGACCCCGCACGCGACAATCATGTGACGATCGGGCATGTGACGATCGGATCAGGCGATGATGCCGGTTGGGCAGCGATCGTCCGCACATGGCTCGACATTTGAGCGCACCGGGTGCAGCGTGGATAGCCCCGGCGAGGCCACTACTCTCCTGGACTACCGAAAGGAATTAAAGATCATGGCAAAATCGCCGAGCAAAGCCGCGACAAAGCCGGCCGCCGAAGCTGGAGTCCCGGTAAAACCAAAACCGGCCAAGCCGACCAAATCCGCGAGCAAGCCTCCGGCGACCAAGCCCGCCGCGACCAAGCCCGCCGCGACCAAGCCCGCCGCGACCAAGCCCACCGCGACCAAGCCCACCGCGACCAAGCCCGCCGCTGAACCGGCGGCGCTCACCACCATGAGCAAGCCGAAGAAGAGCGTTGCGCCCAAGGCAAAGGCGGCGGGCAAGGCGTCATCCAAGTCGGTTTTCCAGGAAACCTCCGAGAAGATCTCGCAGCTCGCCTCGGACATTCTTGCCGACCGCATCGTGCCCACCATTGAGCAGATCAAGGCGATTGCCGCCTCCGCACTGGGCAAGGGCGAGACCAAAAAGAAGAAGCCGAAAGGCAAGAAGAAATAAAGGCGCCAACACCCATGTGAGCGACGGGAGGGGCGCGTGCCGGCGCAGCCTGTCTCAAGGACGCGACCCTGCGGGGCGAGATGCGCGAGCGGATCAACAAGGGATGTCGAGGCGGAGAGCGCCGGCTCGACATCCGCGGTTTCGCTGCCTATAGGCCCGCCCGGGTTTGTCATTTCGTTGGGGCTCTCGAGACCCCGCGGGCGCGGTCGGCTTTGCCGGTGCCGTGTTCCATGACAGAGCTGCGCCCATGGTGGGCACTTGCCTTACACGCGAGACTTGACGGTTCGATTCCGTCACCTTTGGATAGCTCATCGGTAGAGCAACAGACTTGTAATCTGTGTGTAGCGGGTTCGAATCCCGCTCCAAAACATGCCCCTGAACAAGGCATTTCCTTTGAGGAAGGCCGGCGGGGTGTTCAGGTTGAAGGAAGATGCGCGAAGGCCCCAACCGACGCGCTGATCCGGAAAACCACCCGGTGTCCGGCTTTGTGCCGGCGAGGATACCGGCAGGCCGCGCGACGAGGCGGCATTTCTTCCAGGTTCGGGCCACGGCCCGGATGCTGCGGGAATGCTCAATCGCCAACCGCCTGCCTCAATCGCTGGACCGCTGTGACCCTGGGGAACATCCCCCGGCCGACCTTTCCCCGGCCCCTCTTCGGGCGGGCTAAGCTCATCAAGATATACACATTTCCTTATATGTTGCAGTGCAGCATTTAGAGCTTGCACCCGTAACGATCGCCCCCTAGAGGCCCCCTCCCGCTCCGGCAATCGAGCCGGCGGTGAAGGAGGAGGACGGCGATGATCCGCAAGGAAGTCATTGTTGCCGAGAACCAGCGCGGCCTCCTCGTAAAGGATGGCCGCCTACTTCG
>JBDTXU010000175.1:0-2598 GCA_040006055.1 Sphingomonas bacterium
TTCGGGGCGATGCCAAATTCACCACCTGGCTGTGCAGCATCGTCTTCAACGCCTGTCGCGACCATCGCCGCCGCCGCCGGTCGTTCAGCGGCTTCACCGAGCGGCTGGCGGTGCTGGCCGGTCTGGCGCGCGGGCCGGATGGCCGTGACCTGTATGACGCGATCTGGCTGAAAAGCGCGATCGCCCGGCTCAAGCCGGCGTATCGCGATGCAGCCGTGCTCGTCGCCGGCCAGCAGCTGACCCATGCCGAAGCTGCGGAGATATTGGGGGTCGCCGAAGCCACCGTGTCCTGGCGGATGCATGAGGTGCGGCGGATGCTGGTGGCAGGTGGTGGCGAGGTCGCCTGAGCGGGCGGATTGAGGCCGAGGTTCGATGCCGCAACGTATCATCACCAAAGGGAGGCGCTTGGTAGTTCGGCAGGTAGCGCCCAATACGGCATGGATCAGCGCCAACTATTTTTCGGAAAGTGTGTGTAATGGTTTTGGCCCTGGGTGCCCTGTTGATGCTTCAGGCCGGCGATCCGATCGCCGCGCTCGATCGCGAGATCGACGGTCGAAGCTATCGATTTTGCCATGCTTTTACTGACCCGTACCCCGCAGCGACGCCAAGCTATCGGTTGGGCCGTGTCGCCCCGAAGTCTGTGCGGATCATGAACGGGTATCCGAAGCGAAACCTGCCGCGAGGGACTATCGTCCTCCTGGCAGGCGAACGCGACGGCTATGTCCCGATCTTCGACCCGCGTGGTGTCGGTGTTGAAGGGTGCGTGCCCGCTTCGTCTGTAACCATGCTTGATAAAGAAGCGCCAGCCGATGGCTGGAGCCTATGGGCCGGCCATTGGGAAAAGATATCGCAGAGAAGACGCGACAAGGACGATCTGACCATCCGGCGCATATCGGGTCACCTCCATGTCGAGGGAAATGCCAGCTGGGCATATCCTGCGGGCGGCGAAAACATTGGTGAGATCAGCGCTGATTCGGTGCCGCGCGGCGGGCGCCTCGAAGCGATAACGGGGCAGGATTCGGACTGCACTGTCACCTTCATGCTCGTCGGCGTCCATTTGATCGCGTTCGATCCCAATGCGCCGATCTGCAATGGCCACAACGTCTCCTTTTCGGGGGTGTATCGGAAGACAAGAAACTAGGCGCGACGCATTTGTGGGACCGTGGAGGCGGAACATGTCCGGCATGACGGTCGAACGGGACGGCGCCGGCTCAGAAAAATTTTCGCGCCGACCCAAGGATTTCCCGAGCCGGCGCGTCCCAGTGACATGCGGACGATTGTGTGCCGCTGCCATCTGGGAGAATCCTATGCCTCGCTTACGCCACGCGCCCCCTCTTCATCAGGCGGTCCTTGTCGGGCTGGCTGCCATGCTTGTCGTGTCCTGCAGCGAAACCGTCGACAAGGCGCCCGCAACGGCTTCCGACCAGCGGCAAGCGGCGGCTTCGGAAATTGTCGTGACCGGGCAGCGCCGGGACGAGGCGTTTGCGGAACTCAAAGATGGCCCGGCTCCAGTAGAGGCATATGCTCCGCCCCCGCCCCCCGCGTTGCCGCCTATTGTGATGACAGCGGACAAGGTGAACCGGGCGGGAGGTCGCGTGGCCGCCCAGTCTTTGTCCATGGTGTCGCCGCGCATTGCCGGCAATTATGAGAGAGACTTCCGGGCTGTGCCGCCACCCTATCATGACGTCGGCCGCGATAAATTCACCGCCGTCTCGGAAAATCCGTTCAAGCTCGTCCAGGAAGAGCCGGTCTCGACCTTCTCGATCGATGTCGACACCGCGTCCTATGCCTTTGTCCGGGCCTCGCTCAACCGCAATGTCCTGCCGCAGCCGGCAGCGGTGCGGACCGAGGAGCTGGTCAATTACTTTCCCTATCATTACGCGGCAGCCCGCTCCGCTGAGCAGCCGTTCAGCACCAATGTCGCTGTGTTCCCGAGCCCCTGGACGCCGGGGCGCAAGCTCGTCCGGATCGGCATCAAGGGCTATGCGATCCAGCACGCGACCAGGCCGCGCGCCAATCTCGTCTTTCTGGTCGACACCTCGGGCTCGATGAACGAGCCCAACAAGCTGCCTTTGGTGAAGCAGTCGCTGTCGATGCTGGTCAACCAGCTCGATCGCGACGATCGGGTCTCGATCGTCACCTATGCCGGCTATGCGGGCACCGCGCTGGCGCCGACACGGGCCGGTGAGAAGGAGAAGATCCTGGCGGTCATCGATGGGCTCGGCGCCGGTGGCGGCACGGCGGGCGCGGAGGGCATTCGTCAGGCCTATACGCTGGCCGAGCAGAATCTCGATCGCGAGGGCGTCAACCGGGTCATCCTGGCGACCGACGGCGATTTCAATATCGGCATCACCAACCAGGACGAGCTCAAGGGCTATATCGAGCGCGAGCGCGGCAAGGGCGTGTTCCTCTCCGTGCTCGGCTTCGGCATGGGCAATTACAATGATGCGCTGATGCAGACGCTGGCGCAGAACGGCAATGGCACCGCCGCCTATATCGACACGATCGGCGAGGCGCGGAAGACCCTGGTCGACGAGGCGACATCGACCCTGTTCCCGATCGCCAAGGACGTGAAGATCCAGGTCGAGTTCAACCCGG
>JBDTXU010000176.1:0-3913 GCA_040006055.1 Sphingomonas bacterium
GCCGTTCTTCAGCGTGACGAAGATACGGAGCTTCATGGGCATTTCCTGGCTGCTGATCGGATGGCGCCGCTATGGCGAGACCGGGGGGCTCCCGCAAGGATCATGGTGCGCACTTGACGGAAAATTTGCGCCGCGGGCTCAGCTTTCGCGCACGTCAGGCTTTGGGGCCTGGCGGTGTAGGAGTTTCGGACATGGCCGGTTTGGCAATCGTCTTGTTCATCGCGCTATTCGCGTTTGGCCGGCAATATTTTGGATGGAGCGACCCGGAGGAGCATGTTCAACTGGCACTTTTCAGCTCCTTCATATTCGGGATCATCTGCGGATTCCGGGTGAAGGGTTAGCTCGGCGGCAATGGGAGCGCCGGCTGACAAGTCACGTCCGTATTGCCTTAGAAATAGCGAGCGAGGGCGAAGCGGAAGCGGGTGCGCTGGCTGTTGTAATAGTCGATCGACGAATCGATCCGCGAATAGCTGATACTGATCTGCGGCGAAAAGCCGAGCACGCGGATGTGTCGATCACCCAGCGTCGCGCGAAGATTGTAGCGCCAGGTCTTGCGCGGATTCGAGAAGACTCACATCGGGCCCATCAAATTTCACGGGTGAGATGCTAACGCTGAGGCAGAAGTTGATGCCGCGCGCAATTCTCCGTCGATACCGGCGATGACGCCGAATTCCTTGTTCGAAGAGGCGCCGGCGTTGAGCCGGTCGCCATGCGCGAACGCCCCGGTCGAGAGCGCCAGATTGCGCGTTACCGTACGCTCGAAGGTGAGATAGGTGCTGCCCCGCCAGTCACTGCAATCATTGTCGAACCGCCTTGATATGGCGGATATCGACTTGATGCGATCGCGATCGTCGAGGGTGAACTGCATGCCCAGTTTTCTACCAACCTGATCGCTGACTGGATGGCCACCATGCTGGCGTTCGGCGCTGAGTGCCTCTGCGGAGAAGCTCAGCTTTTCGGCTCGATGGTCCCGACAAAATCAGCATCATCCCGCTATCATCGCGCAGCCCGAATTTGATCTAATCAATTGGAGAGGCAAAGAAATTTTTCCGAGAAACAGGGTTATCGCGCATCGCGTTCGTTTCATTTTTTGTCGATCGAGAAAAACGCAAATCTTCGCGACGAATTCGGCACACTTGCGAGTCTCGCGCCTCCCCCGCGAAAGCGGGAGAGGGCAGGGTCAATTATTTGCCCTTGCTGAGCCGGTGCTTTTCCAGATCAAGCACGGCGCCGTCGGCGCCCTCCGGCAGCAAGCCCAAGCGGCGCGCGACTTCCTGATAGGCCTCGACTTCGCCGCCGAGATCCCGACGGAAGCGGTCCTTGTCCAGCTTCTCGTTGGTGTGCATGTCCCACAGGCGGCAGCCATCGGGGCTGATCTCGTCGGCGAGCAGAATGCGGGCATAGTCATTGTCCCAGATCCGGCCGAACTCGAGCTTGAAATCGACGAGGCGGATGCCGATTCCGGCGAACAGGCCGCACAGGAAATCATTCACCCGGATCGCGAGGTCGGCGATGTCGTGCATCTCCTCCTGGCTTGCCCAGCCGAAGGCCGCGATATGCTCGTCAGTGATCATCGGATCGCCGAGCGCATCGTCCTTGTAATAATATTCGATGATCGTGCGCGGGAGCTGGGTGCCCTCCTCGATGCCGAGGCGCGTCGAGAGCGAGCCCGCTGCCACATTGCGGATCACCACCTCGATGGGGATGATCTCGACCTGCCGAATGAGTTGCTCGCGCATGTTGAGACGGCGAATGAAGTGCGTCGGCACGCCGATCAGCCCGAGCAGGGTGAAGACATGCTCGGAGATGCGGTTGTTGAGCACACCCTTCCCGCTGATCGTGCCCTTTTTCTGGGCGTTGAATGCAGTCGCGTCATCCTTGAAATACTGGATGAGCGTGCCGGGTTCGGGCCCCTCATAGAGGATCTTGGCCTTGCCCTCGTAGATCTGGCGGCGGCGAGCCATGAGGCGATACCTTCTGGAAATGAGCAGCCCCGGCGGCGCGGGAAGCGCGGGCCGGGGCCGGGAGACCAGCGCTATATCGAAAGGCTAGTGGCCGTGCAATCAGCTTGGCGGGCCTTCATGTTCCCCGGCGGGCGCAAGGCTGAGGCCGGGCCGCGGCTTTTACCGGCTATTCGGCGTGCTCGGCTACGTGATGCTCGTCGCGCGAAAACCAGCGCTGGATGACGTTTCGATCCTCGCTGCGCTCGGGCGGCGCGGCAGGGAGTTCGGGCGCTGGTGCTTTTTTGGGATCGCCCTGGACAATCCGGCGCAGGATCAGCGCACCCCCGAGGAGGAGGATCAGCCAGGGGCCAACCCCGGCAAGCACAGTAGCGAGTCCGGCCAGAGACGACATCAGCGTGGCGCCGGCGGAATCGAAGGTTGCGTCCGATGAACCAAGCGCGCCAGCAACGGAGCCACCAGAGGCGTATGTGAAGATCATCGGCGTGGTTGCGACGCTCGTGCCGGCGCCCTGATCCACTTCCCCGATCGTCGCCATGGCGGCACGGAGGCGATCAGCCTTGGCGGAGAGCTGGGCGCGCTGTTCGGGAGTGACGGTTCCGCGCAACTGCACCTCGGCATTGGCGCTCGCGTCGCGGAGCCGGGCGATCACGGTGTCGCTGCGCCCTGCCGCCGCGACTGAATCCGCGCCGGCAATATCGGCTTTGCTCAACGCACCGTGCGCCCCCGTTACGGTCGCGATCGCGGCTTTGCCATAGGCGCGGGCAAGCGTTGGATCGAGCTTCAGCGTCAATGTGGCGGTGACGTGATTCTGGTCATCGACATCATAGCGCACCGCGGTGATCCGGCAGCGCGCCGGGCCAAGCTGATCGCAACCCTGTGCGTGGCTTTCCTGCACGGCTGAGATCTTCGCCGAGGGAAGGCGGAAGGCGTAACGATAGTCGAAAGCTGAGGCTGGTGGGATCGGCCCGGTTGCGGGTTGGCTGGTGGCGCCCGTTGCGCTGGCGTCCGCCTGGCCTGGAACCTGATCGCATGCGGCGAGCATCAAAAGCGCCGCCATCACCGTTACGACTCGCATCGACTATTTCCCCCAAGAATCGGGCGGAGATATAGTATATAAATGGTTAACGCGGAAATGCCCGATCAGGTGACCGCGTTCCGTTTCGAGAATTCCGGGTCACGGTATATACCGCTTTCAAGGATGCCGCGCAGGATTTCGCCCGCGCGCGCCACATCTTCGAAGCCGAGATACAGTGGAGTCAGGCCAAAGCGCACAATGTCCGGATCGCGGAAATCGCCGATCACGCCTTTTGCGATCAGCGCCTGGCAGAGCTGATAGGCTTGGGCATGGCGGAAGCTGATATGGCTGCCGCGTAGCGCCGGATCGCGGGGCGAGACGCAGTCGAGGCCGAGCGATTCGCCGATCACGGCGAAGCGGTCGAACAGGGCAGCGCTCTTGGCTGCGATCAGCGCTGGATCGGCTTCCAGCATCAGGTCGACGCCTGTTTCCAGGCCGGCCATGCAGAGCATCGGCGGGGTGCCCGTGAGCCAGCGAGTCATGCCGGCGGCCGGGCGATAGCCGTCCTCGAACGCAAACGGCGCCGCATGGCCCATCCAGCCTGACAGCGGGTTTAAGAGCTGATCCTGCCATTTCGTGTGAACATAGATAAATGCCGGCGCACCTGGGCCGCCGTTCAGATATTTATAGCCGCATCCCACGGCGAGATCGGCAGCGGCGCCGTTCAGGTCGACGTGTACCGCGCCGACGCTGTGGCTGAGGTCCCAGAGGACCAGTGCGCCGGCTTCATGGGCGCGGGCGGTCCAGGCCGCCATGTCGTAACGTTCTGCCGTCTTGTAATGGACATGGGTGAGCAAAAGCAGCGCTGTGTCATCACCAATGGCATCGCCGATATCCGCGCGCGGGAGTGCTTTGAGCTTTGCGCCAGGGACGC
>JBDTXU010000177.1:0-2422 GCA_040006055.1 Sphingomonas bacterium
GGGGTTTTGAATTCCTGAACGCACGTAGAACGCGTGTGGGGCCCTTGCAAGGGGGAGCCGTCATGCGCGCGATCAGATCATTGCCATGCCGCCGTTCACATGGAGCGTCTGGCCTGTAACATAGCCGGCTTCCTTGCTGGCGAGATAGACCACCGCAGCACCGATATCGCCGCCCTCGCCCATCTTCCCCATGGGGATGCGCGCGTTGAGAGCCTCCTTCTGCGCCTCAGGCAGCACATCGGTCATCGGCGACGCGATAAAGCCCGGCGCGACGCAGTTCACCGTGATGCCGCGCGAGGCCAGTTCCTGCGCCAGCGCCTTCGACATGCCGACCAGCCCAGCCTTGGACGCAGCGTAATTCGCCTGGCCCGGGTTCCCGGTCGTCCCCACAACGGAGGTAACCGAGATGATCCGCCCGAACCGCGCCTTCATCATCGGCCGTGCGGCGGCGCGGGCGAGGCGGAAGGCGGCTTCCAGATTGACCCGGATCACCATGTCCCATTCCTCGTCCTTCATCCGCATGACGAGGTTATCGCGGGTGACACCGGCATTGTTGATGAGGATATCGAGCTTCCCGAGCGCCTCGACCGCCTGCGGCACCAGCGCATCGACCGACGCCGCATCGGACAGATCGCACGGCAGCGCGACATGATCGCCCCCCAGCCCCGCCCTGAACGCCTCGAGCTTCTCGACATTCGATCCCGACACAGCGAGCCGAGCCCCCTGCCGCGCCAGCGCCTCGGCAATCGCCGAGCCCAGCCCTCCGGAAGCGCCGGTCACCAATGCGGTCATGCCTGTAAGGTCGAACATTCTTCTCTCCGTCACCCCGGCGGTGGCTGGGGCCGCTATGTTTGGTTCGAAACGCCGGTTACGCGAAGTAACGCAGCGGACCCGGCCTCCGCCGGGGGGACGCTAGAGGCTTTTCACCAATCCTTCGATATCATCCATCGTGATCACGCTCACCGCATCCACGTCAGGCGCGATCCGTCGTACCATCGGCGCCAGCACCTTGCCGCCGAATTCGACGAAGCGCTCGACCCCAGTATCAACCATCGCCAGCACCGATTCGCGCCAGCGCACCATACCCGTCACCTGCTCAGCCAGCAGACGCCGGATCGTATCCGGGTCGCTGACCGGCTGCGCGGTGACATTGGCGAACACCGGCACCAGCGGCGAATCGATCCGCGCCTCGGCGAGCGCCTTCTCCATCGCATCGGCGGCGGGCTGCATCAGCGGGCAGTGGAACGGCGCGGACACCGGCAGCAGCACGGCACGCTTGGCGCCATATTCCTTGGCGATATTCACCGCCCGCTCGATCGCCTCGCGCGCGCCGGAAATCACCACCTGCGACGGATCATTGTCATTGGCGACGGTACACACCTCGCCCTCAGCCGCCGCATTCGCAATGATCCGCGCCTTTTCGACATCGGCGCCGAGCAAAGCCGCCATCGCGCCGACGCCGACCGGCACCGCCGCCTGCATCGCCAGCCCGCGATGCTTGAGCAGCAACGCCGTGGTCGCGAGATCGAGCGCCCCCGCCGCACACAGCGCGCTATATTCGCCGAGCGAATGGCCAGCGACATAATCCGCCTTGTCCGCCAGGCGGACGCCGCCTTCCTTCTCGAGCACCCGCAAGGTCGCGATCGCATTGGCCATGATCGCCGGCTGGGCATTCTCGGTCAGCTGGAGCTGGTCCTCAGGCCCCTCGCACATCAGCTTGAAGAGATGCTGGCCGAGCGCCTCATCGACTTCCTCGAACACGGCGCGAGCCACGGCACTCGCCTCGGCCAAAGCCTTGCCCATACCGACAGCCTGGCTGCCCTGCCCGGGGAAGATGAATGCGCGCATATCTGGTTTCCTTCGTTCAGGCCGGCACTTCAGGCTGGCGGACTAGAAAGCTGAACGAAGTTAGGCAAGCCGCGACAAATGGCGACCATTTTGCCGTGTCTTTGGGACGGGTCTGCGACAACCGCCTCCTAAATAGGTCTGGACGCCGAACGAGGCGTCGAACCGAGGAGTATTATCATGAAGAAGTTCATCCTGAGCGCGATCGCCGCGTCGATGATCGCCAGCCCGATGGTCGCCACCGAAGCGTCAGCGCAGGGCTATCCGCACCAGCGCCACGAAACCGTCGTCCGCCATCAGCCGGGCCGCACCGTGGTCGTCGACCGCACCGTGACCCGCAACCATGGCCCGCAGTACCGCAGCGACTGGCGCCGCGGCGAGCGTTTCGACTACCGCCGGGCGCACAATTACCGGGTGATCAACAACTATCGTACCTATCGCCTGCGGACCCCGCCGCGCGGCTATCATTATGTCCGTTCGGGCAATGATGCAGTGCTGGTCGGCGTCACCAGCGGCATAATCGCCGGGATCATCGCCGGCGCCTTCCGGTAAGCCGTCAATCGACTTACCGTCCGGG
>JBDTXU010000178.1:0-2349 GCA_040006055.1 Sphingomonas bacterium
CGGCCCGCGCTGCCGATGATTCCGATCGTGGTCATGCGCTTCCTCTCCGGGGACTCGAGCGATTTTCGCCATTCTGGATCACGCCCCGAATCCATATTCAAGCCGTTGGCGGGCAGATGCCACAATGCAAGGCGATAGGACAGAGGCCCAGGTCGGCGAGCCTCGCCGGCCGCGCTCGGGCCCGGTTCGGGCGTATGAATATCGGGCGTCATGGCGTCGATCATAGTGACTCTGGATATTGTTGCGCTTTCGCACCGAGGGTGCGGGCGGTAAAAAAGCCAATACCGAGTTGCACAGCAAATCTATCCTCTTTTCTCCGGCTTGCCGGGGGAAATGGCATTGCCGTGGGCCGTGGGCATGGTGCGCCACGGGCTGGCTCGGCTGGAGACATGGCATGACCACAGGCACAACCATCCTCGGTCCCAATCAACTCGTGACCGGAGTCCGCGGCTGGACCGGTTCGGACGTGGTGCTGACCGGGTCCAACGCGGCCATCAGCCCGGTGACCGCGCTGATCTATCTCGGCCCGCTTTCGCCTACCGACAGCGGCGGCATCTATACGCTGGCGCCCGCCATCAACGGGCGGACGGTGACGACCTCGACCTTCTATGGGCCGGACACTTTCATATTCAATCCGAAGCTGGGCGTAGGGCAGATCCGCGCGGTCGGCAGCTATCAATATGCCGAAAGCGGCGACGTCCTTAACTGCGGCATGGTGTATGAGGGGCCGCCCCAGGGGGGTGGGGGCTGGTCGCCGATCGAAATTCCGAGCGAGCTTGTCGGCGGGGAGACGGTGTGGAACCTCATCCCGCACAGCACGATGGGCGATCTCATTGTCGGCAATTACGATCTGCTCGGCGTGCGCCTGTCCGCCAACGCCTTTGTCTACCATATCCCGACCAAGCAATGGACCTTGTTCGACATTCCTGGCTGTAGCCTGACCACGGCCTATGGGATCTGGCAGAATGGCATCGGCAGCACGCATTACACGATCGTCGGCGGAACGCGGGACGGGCACGGCGTGAACAAGGGCCTGGTGATCGACTATGATTCAGCTACCGCCAAGTTCGGCAATATGAAGCTCTACTCCTATCTCGATCAGCCGCAGCTCGTCACCCATTTCGAAGGCATTGTCGGCACGCCCAAGGGCTTCAACCTGGCGGGCGGCTCGACCGGCTCGCTCGCCTTGTTCGCATCGATCGAGGTCAATCCGGACGGCTCGTTCAGCGATGCGACCTGGGTGCCCTATAAATTTACTGGTTCGGAGATCACCACCGGCAACAGCATCTACCAGAATTCGCTGATGGGCATCTACGCGGTCTCCGGCACGACTGGGGTGCAAAGCTATGTCGTGCCGATCGAACCGTGAAGCGGCCGGTCGGATCACAAAGGCTTGGCGGTGGCGCCTGCGTTCATGCTCGCCTAAAAACACGGCATGACCAAGCCTCGCAACATCGTGATCCTCACCGGCGCCGGCGTCTCCGCCGAAAGCGGCCTCGCAACCTTTCGCGGGCCGGGCGGCCTGTGGGAAGGGCACCGGGTCGAGGATGTGTGCACGCCCGAAGCGCTCGCCGACGATCCAGAGCTGGTGCACCGTTTCCATGACGCGCGCCGCGCCGCGCTCGCAACAGTCGAGCCCAATGCGGCGCACCGCGCGCTTGCGAGGCTCGATGCGGAATGGCCGGGCGAGTTGCTGATCGTCACCCAGAATGTCGACGATCTGCACGAGCGCGCCGGGGCGAAGCGCTTGCTGCACATGCATGGCGAGCTGAACTCGGCGCTCTGCGCTTCATGCGGCGCGCGCTCGAGCTGGTCGGGCGCGATGCCGCCGCGTACGCCATGCCCGGCCTGCAGCGAGCCCGCGCTCAGGCCGGACATCGTGTTCTTCGGCGAGATGCCCTATGCGATGGACCGGATCGAGCATGCGCTGGCCGAGGCCGATCTGTTCGTGTCGATCGGCACGTCAGGCGCTGTCTATCCAGCGGCAGGCTTCGTCCAGACCGCCCGCTATCACGGCGCGCAGACCCTCGAAATGAACCTCGAACCCTCGATCGGCAGCCCTTATTTCGCCGAAACGCGGCTCGGCCCGGCAAGCGAGCTGGTGCCATCCTGGGTTGGGGAGGTCCTCTCCTGAGTCCTCACTCCACCCAGTCGAGGCCCATCTCGCGATAGATGTCTCGCTCATCGTCCCAGCCGGGTTTCACCTTCACATGCAGATACAGGTGCACAGGCTTGCCCATGATCGCGCTGAGTTCGGCTCGCGCCCGCGCGCCGATCTCCTTGATCCGTGCGCCGCCCTTGCCGAGCACGATCGCGCGCTGGGTCGGGCGTTCGACCAGGATCTGCTGG
>JBDTXU010000179.1:0-5234 GCA_040006055.1 Sphingomonas bacterium
GACGGCTGGCAGCAGACGCATGACGGGCTGCTGGGGATCACCGGCCAGTCGCGGCTGCTGGAAAAGCATCCCGCGCTCGATGCCTCGATCCGGCTGCGCCTGCCCTATATCGAGCCGCTGAACATGCTCCAGATCGAACTGATGAAACGCCACCGCGCCGGCGAGACGGACGAGCGGATCGGCGAGGGGATTCTCCTGTCGATCAACGCGATCGCGACGGCGCTCAGGAATTCGGGTTGATCATTCCTCGCCGGAACGGGGAGGGGGACCAGCGAAGCTGGTGGAGGGGCTTGGAGCGCGGGGCAGGCGTTCCGCACCCAAGCCCCTCCACCACCCGCTGAAGAACGCCCTCCCCGTTCCGGGGAGGAACTAAGAAAGAAAAGGCGCCGCCAGTTCCGGTCTCACTCGCAACAACCGCCCACTTGCCCGGTCGAGCAACGCCCAGGTCGACACCGCTTCCACCTTCACCTTGCCATCGGCGCCGGTGAACTGAGCATGCCGGTCGAACCGCGCCCCTCGGGGCGGTTCCGGCACCCAGGTTTCACCCGTCACCGTCTCGCCCGGGCCGACATTGCCGCGGTAATCGATCTCATGCCGGGTCACGACCCAGATATAGGCGTCCTGTTGGTCCGGTGTCGCGATCGCCGCCCAATGCGCGACCGCGATGTCCTGAATCCACTTCACCCACACCACATTGTTGACGTGACCGAGCTCATCGATGTCGGCCTCGGTCGCGGTGATCTGCAAGGTGAACATTGCCTGCGCCCTAGCTGCAAACCGTCCGGACGAAGCGGATCCCGGCGCCCTGCCTGTAATCCGGCACGACAAAGCTTTGTCGGTCGTCGCTGAATCGGATCAGCAGGACGCTTGAATCCAGTTCGAGCCGGTCGTGATCCTGACTGTCGACATACACCCCTTTGACCGGAAGGAGGGCGACGCCGACCTTGTCACGATAGGCCGTCACCGTCACCTCCTCGCGCCCGAAGTGCAAAATGCCGCGTGGCGCGATCGAAATCCGGGGCTGGCCGGGCGCCGCGTAACAGCCGCTCAGAGCGGGCAGGAGTTCGGGCTGGTTGGTACTGGAAAAAAGCAAAGAGCCCCACACCAAGGCAATAGCCGAGATCACGATCAAGGCACCGCTTGTGCGGGTCAACGTCACCCCTCGACGCCCAGCTGCCACAACACAAAGGCATGCTCCTCGGCCGCCTCGCGCAAGCTCTCGAACCGCCCCGATTTGCCACCATGGCCGGCGCCCATATTGGTCTTGAGCAGCAGCACATTGTCGTCGGTCTTGGTGGCGCGGAGCTTGGCCGCCCATTTGGCCGGCTCCCAATAGGTCACGCGCGGATCATTGAGGCCGCCCGAAATGAACATCGGCGGATAGGCGTGCGCCGCCACCTGATCATAAGGCGAATAGGAGTGGATCAGCTCGAACGCCGCCTTGTCCTCGATCGGATTGCCCCATTCCGGCCATTCGCCCGGGGTGAGCGGCAGGCTCTCGTCGAGCATGGTGTTGAGCACATCGACGAACGGAACATCGGCGATTACCGCACCCCATAGCTCGGGGTCGCTGTTGACCACCGCACCCATCAGCTCGCCACCCGCAGACCGACCGGCGATGGCGATCTTGCCGGCGCTGGTCCAGCCGTCCGCGATCAGCCCTCTCGCCACATCGACGAAATCATTGAAGGTGTTGGTGCGCTTCTCCAGCTTGCCGTCGAGATACCATTGCTGGCCGAGATCGTCGCCGCCGCGGATATGCGCGATGGCATAAGCGAAGCCGCGATCGAGAAGCGACAATCGCCCGGTCGAGAAACCCGGCGGGATCGCATAGCCATAAGCGCCATACGCATAGAGGAAGAGAGGCGCTGAGCCGTCCTTCGGGAAATCCTTCGGATAGACGATCGAGACCGGCACCTCAGTACCGTCGCGCGCAACGATCTTCAGCCGCTCAGTGCGGTATTTGTCCGCATCATAGCCCGAGGGGATTTCCTGCACCTTGAGCACCGTCAGCTCGCCGGTGGCGACGTCATAATCATATTCAGTACCGGGCGTGACCATCGACTCATAGCCTAGGCGGAGCACGTCCATCGCATATTCCGGATTGTTGCCGAGGCCGGCGTCATAGCTCGCCTCAGGGAAGACGATCCGCTGCGGCGGGATGTGCGAATCGTACCGGTGGATCTCGATTTGATCGAGCCCGTCCTCGCGCCCATCGACAATGAAGAAATCGCGGAAACTGTCGATCCCGGTCATGTAGAAATGCTTCGATGGGCCGATGAGCTCGGTCCATTCGCCGGGAGACTCGATCGGGGCGGTGCAGAGCCGGAAGTTCGGGTCCACGTCATTGGTGTGGATGAACAGCGTGCCGTCATGCTCGTCGACATCATATTCGCGGCCAACCTTGCGCGGGGAGACGCAGACCGGTTCGGCGAGGACGTCGTCGGCGGGCAGCAGGTAGATCTCGCTCGTCACGTGATCGCCGGATGCGATCACGATCCATTTGCGCGAGCTTGTCTCGCTGACGCCGACACGAAAGCCTTCATCGGCTTCCTTGAACAGCTCTATGTCCTGATCGATCGGCGTGCCGAGCCGGTGCAGCCGCGCATTGTCGGTGCGCCATTGCTCATTGGCGAGGCCGTACAGAAAGCCGCTGTCATCGGCTGTCCAGACGATCTCTGAGAGCATGCCGGGGATCACATCGGGCAGATGCTCGCCGGTGGTCAGGTCCTTGACCCGCACCTCGAACCGCTCCGAACCATTATCGTCGATCGCATAGGCGAGCAGCTTCGCATTGTTGCTGACCGAGAAGGCGCCGAGCCGGAAATATTCCTTGCCCTCGGCGAGCGCCGGCTCGTCCAGGATCAGCTCGTCCGGCCCGCCGGCAACCGGCTTGCGCCACCATTTGCGATATTGCCCGCCGGTCTCGAACGCCGTCCAGTAGAGCCAGTCGCCGTCCTTTTGCGGAACCGAGCTGTCGTCTTCCTTGATGCGGCCCTTCATCTCTTCATAGAGCTTATCGATCAGCGGCTTGTGCGGCGCCATCACGCTTTCGAAATGCGCATTCTCCGCCTCGAGATAGGCAAGCACGTCCTTGTCGGTGACGTCGGGATAGCCGGGATCCTTGATCCAGGCATAAGGGTCTTCAATGGTGACGCCGTGAAGGGTGAAGCTGTGCGCGCGCTGATCGGCGATTGGGGGCTTGGATGCGGTCATGCCCCCCCATACCGTCCGGGCCGAGCTTGTCGAAGCCCCGTTCTTTCCTCTAATCTTCGAAGCCAAGAGGAGTTCTCCCCATGTCCACCTATCAAGACCGCCTCAGGGCGCTGCGTGAGCAGCTGAAGCGCGATCGCCTCGACGGCTTCGTCGTGCCGCTCACTGACGAGCATATGAGCGAATATGTCGGTGCCTATGCGCAGCGGCTGGCCTGGCTCACCGGCTTCCAGGGCTCGGCGGGGAGTGCGGTGGTACTGCCTGAGGAAGCCGCGATCTTCACTGACGGGCGCTATACGCTCCAGGTGTGCGAGCAGGTCGACGGTAGCGACTGGGAGTTCGTCTCGGTACCGGGGACGAGCATGTCCTCATGGCTCGGTGCGCATGCGGCGGCAGGCGCCCGCGTCGGTTATGATCCCTGGCTGCACACCCGCACCTGGGTCGAGGAGGCGCGCAGGGCGCTTGCGGAGTGCGGTGCTGAGCTGGTGCCGGTCGATACCAACCCGGTCGACGCGGTCTGGCCCGATCGGCCGCAACCTTCCGATGCGAAGCTGGCGGTGCAGGACGATGCCCGCGCCGGGCAATCCTCCGCCGAAAAGCGCGCCGCGATTGCCGACTGGCTGGCCGAGCGCAAGGCGGACGCAGTCATATTGTCGGCGCTGGATTCGATTGCCTGGACGCTAAATGTGCGTGGACAGGACGTGGCGCACACGCCGGTCGCGCTGGCCTATGCGATCGTCGATGCTGACGGCACTGCCGATCTGTTCGTCGCGCCGGAGAAGATCGGCGACGATGTCCTCCAGCATCTCGGCAACGCCATCAGGGTGCGCGACCGTGCGGCTTTTCCGGCGGCGCTCGGCAACTATGCTGGCAAGCGCGTCGCCGCTGACCCCGAGCGGGCGGTCGCGGCGATCTTCGGGCGGCTCGAGACGGGCGGGGCGACGGTGCTGCCGCTGCGCGACCCGGTGATTCTCGCCAAGGCGATGAAGAACCCGACCGAGATTGCCGGGCACCGCGCCGCGTCGGTGCGGGACGGCGCCGCGCTTGCACGGTTCCTGAAATGGGTCGAGGAAGAGGCGCCCAAAGGGGGCCTGACCGAGCTTTCCTGCGTGGCGAAGCTGCAGGAATTCCGCGAGGCGACCGGTGTGCTCAAGGACACCTCGTTCGACACCATCTCGGCGACAGGCGCGCATGGCGCGAGCCCGCATTATCATTCGACGCTCGAATCGAACGTGCCGCTCGACCCGGGCCAGCTCTATCTGGTCGATTCGGGCGGCCAATATGCGGATGGCACCACCGATGTGACGCGCGTCCTGCCGATTGGCACGCCCAGCGACGAGATGCGCGATCGCTTCACCCGGGTGCTCAAGGGCCATATCGGCCTCGCCACCGCGATCTTCCCGCCCGGCACCAATGGCGGCCAGCTCGATTCGTTCGCACGCCGGCCCCTATGGGAAGCAGGCCTCGATTTCGCGCACGGCACCGGTCACGGCGTCGGCGCCCATCTCGCGGTGCATGAAGGGCCGCAGCGCATCGCCAAGCCGAGCTATCCCGGCGGCGGCCCGTCGGAGCCGCTTCGGCCGGGCATGATCATCTCGAACGAGCCCGGCTATTACAAGGCGGGCGAATACGGCATCCGGATCGAGAACCTGATTCTTGTCGAGGAGCGAATCATCCCGGGCGGCGACGAGCCGATGCTTGGCTTCGAGACGCTGACTTTCTGCCCGATCGAGCGTTCGCTGATTATTGCCGATCTGCTGAGTGTCGCAGAGCGCGACTGGTTGGACGCGTACCATGCGAAGGTGCAGGAGATTCTCGGCCCCGAGATGGAAGGTGCTGAGCTGGCATGGCTCCAGGCGAAATGCGCGCCTATCGGCTAGGTTCCTCCTCGCGCGGCGGGGGGAGCGCTTCATTTGCCCGCGCCTGCGCTTTCCGCTTGCGCAGATTCTCACGCAATGCGGCCGCGAGGCGCGCCGCCTTTTCGTCCTTCTCGGCCATGCGTGCTTATCCCGTGCCGGCTT
>JBDTXU010000180.1:0-5911 GCA_040006055.1 Sphingomonas bacterium
AATGGCGGCCAATATGGCGAGCGGATGGGCTGGCACCTTCCCGGGTTCGACGACGCGACATGGGCAGCCGCGACGGTTCCCGAGGCGGCACCGTCGGCCGGCACCACCTGGTATCGCACGCGCTTCGATCTCGCTGTACCGAAGGGACAGGACGCAACGATCGCGCTCGCATTCGGCGATACCGCAATGCCGCGATCGCCGGGGCGGTACCGTGTGCTGATCTTCGTCAATGGCTGGAACATGGGCCAGTTCATCGCCCATGTCGGGCCGCAGCGCGTGTTCCCGATCCCCGAGGGTATCCTGAATCACCGGGGCGCCAATACGGTCGCGCTGGCGGTCACCTCGGACAGTGCGCCGGGCGATGCGCTGGAGGCGGTCAGGCTGGTGACGTTGCGCAATGTCGCCGGTGGGGTGCCGGTGCGCCAGGTGGTCGCTCCTGCACGCCCCGCCGAGCTGATTCCTGTCGCCACGCAATGATCGGCGACATCGTCATCAGGCGCCACTAGTACCGATCACGGATTCCGCTCGTTCGATCAGGCCGCTGACAGGCTCGCGAGCACCGCTGCCGCCATGCGGTTATAGGGAGTTGGAATGCCGTGGCGTTCGCCGAGCCTTACGATCACGCCGTTGCGCGCGTCGATCTCCATTGGGCGGCCGGCAAGCCGATCGGCGTGGATCGAGTTGATCGAGTCCGGTGCCGCGGCGCGGTACCCGGCGACGACCGTGTCAGGTAGCGAGTCTGGCATGTCGGCGCCCTCGGCGCGGCCTACCGCGACGCATTCGGCGACCAGCTCCCGCATGACGTCCCCGATCGCGGGATCGTTCGCCACCTCGGCCGGACGTAAGGTCAGCGCGTTGACGATTCCGGCACAATTGACGGCGAGTTTGCGCCAGGCGGCGGTCACAAAATCGGGCGTGGTGGCAACCGCGATCGGCGTTCCGGTAAACAGGGCGGCGAAGGCGCGGCCTGCGGTGCCTTCAGGCACCAGAATGGAGCCGGTGCGGCGCTGGCGGATCCGCCCGGGGGCGCTACGTTCGGCGGGTATGTCGACGATAGCTGGAATGATTTGGTCAGCAGGCCCGAAACCGCGGAAGCGCTCGCGATGTTCGACGCCGTTCTGGAGCACACCGATATACGTGTCCGGGCGTGCAAGGCGGGAGAGCCAGGTTGCGGCGGCAGCGCTGTCATAGGCCTTGGTTGCCGCGAGGATCCAGTCAACTGGCTCGGCGGCACCCGGATCACATATCACGCGCGGACTGGCGCGGATCAGGCCTTCGGGCGTTTCGATTTCGAGATCGGTCAGAGGCGTCCGCACGCACAGCGTCACGGCGTGGCCGGGAGACTGAGCCAGCCAAGCAGCGATCGTTCCCCCGATCGCGCCGGCGCCGATGATCGCGATGCTCGTCACTTCTCGCCTATTGCAAGTTCACATAGGCGCCGCCGTCGACGAGCAGGGCCGCGCCGGTGACGTAATTTGCAAGATCGGACGCGAGGAAGATGATCGGTCCCGCCAGATCGTCGGGCTGCCCCAATCGCCCGAGCGGCACGCGCTTCTCCATATGGGCGCGCTTGGCCGGATCGGCGAGATCCTCCTTGTTTATATCGGTCAGGATCGTGCCCGGCAGCACTGAGTTGCAGCGAATGCCATGCTTGCCGAGCGCGATCGCGGCCGATTGCATCAGCGAGTGCACCCCCGCCTTGGTCGGCGTGTAGTGCGTCTGATATTCGCCACCGACCAAAGCCGAGATCGACGAGACCGCGATGATCGCGCCGCCATGGCCTTGCGCCACCATCTGGTTCGCCGCCGCCTGGACCATGAAATAGGCGCCGTGGAGATTGACCTGCATCGTTCGCTCAAAGGTCTCGACCGGCATGTCGAGAAAGGCGTGGAATGGGCAGATGCCCGCATTGTTGACGAACACATCGACCTTGCCGAACGCGTCCACCGCCGCTGCGACGAACGCCGTCGCGGTTTCAGGATCCGCCACATCGCCATGCACCGCGATCGCGCGGCGGCCGAGCGCCTCGATTTCGGCAATGCACGAGGCCGCGCCCGCGTCATCGTGCAGATAGTTGATCGCGACATCGGCACCGTGGCGGGCCGCGCCGATCGCAGCCGCCCGACCGATTCCCGCTGAAGCGCCAGTGACCAGGACGGTCTTTCCTTCGAGCAATCCCACCTGCGTTCCTTATCTGCGAGACTTTGATGCGGGTTTGCGCGCGACGCCTTCCGACCAGCCGAGATCCCGGCTGATCGCCATCGCGGTGCCGCGCACATCGTCCGACAATGCCTGCATCCGCTCGTCGGCCATATATTGCGCGGCGCTCGACACGCTGAGCGCAGCGACGATCCGCCCGCTCACATCGCGGATTGGCGCGGAGACACAGCGGATCAGATCCTCATTCTCTTCGAGATCGAAGGCGCGGCCGACCTGGACATAATTGCGCATCCGCTCTTCCCAGACCGCGTAATCGGCCTGTGGTGCGCCGGCAGCGCGGTCCTCGTCGAACAATTTGCGCCAATGGCCGGCGTCGTCGTCGAGCAGCAGCGCCTTGCCGAGGCCGGTCGAGGTAAGCGGCTGGCGATCGCCGACCCGGCTGCTGATCTCGACTCGCCGGCGGCCCGGGATCTTGTCGAGATAAAGCGCCCGCTCGTTGTCGAGCACGCCGAGATGGACCGTGTCCTCGGTGGCGGCGGCGAGCTGCTCGAGATGGGGGCGGGCGACCTGAACGACATCGGTCTGCTGCTGGGCGAGGAAGCCGAGCTCGAGCAGCTTCGGCCCGAAATGATACCCGAGCCGTGGTACGAAGGTCAGATACCGGCGGTCGATCAGCGCGGTGGCGAGCCGGTGCGTGGTAGACCGAGTCAGGCCGAGCCTGGCCGCCAGATCCGCCAGCATGATCGGCCCGTCAACGACCGCGTCGATCACATCAAGTCCGCGCAGCAATGTCTGGCTGCCGGGCTGAGATTTGGCATCGCTGGCGAAATCAGCATTTGACGTAGCGTTTCTCATCTAATAATATTCTTTCCCATTATATGGAACTTTGCAAGTAGTAATATCGAGAGAGGGGTAGGGCGCAGTGCAATCGGATCCGCTGACGGCAGCGCGACGCCGTACCAAATACTGGTACGCGGTGCCTATAGGCTCGCATGAAGTCGTATCCGGGGGTCACCTTTCGCCTGCCGCGGAGCCGACATGACATTTCCCCGCATCAAGCATGTCCGCGCCTTTGTCGTTCGCGGCGGCGGCGCGGATTATCACGATCAGGGCGATGGCCACTGGATCGACGATCATATCGCCACCCCGATGAGCCGCTATCCCGAATATCGCCAGTCGCGGCGCAGCTTCGGCATCAATGTGCTCGGCACTCTGGTGGTGGAGATCGAGGCCGATGACGGCACGATCGGTTTCGCGGTGACGACCGGGGGCGAGCCCGCGGCCTATATCGTCGAAAAGCATCTCGCCCGCTTCCTCGAAGGGCGCGACCCGGCCGAGTATGAGAAGATCTGGGACCAGATGTATTTCTCAACTCAATATTATGGCCGCAAGGGGTTGGTGGTGAATGCCATCTCCGGGGTCGATCTGGCGCTCTGGGATCTGCTCGGGCGGCTCAGGCAAGAGCCGGTCTATCACATGCTCGGCGGCGCGGTGCGCGACGAACTGCAATTCTACGCGACCGGCGCCCGGCCCGATCTGGCGAAGGAGATGGGGTTCATCGGCGGCAAGCTGCCGCTCCATCATGGTCCTGCCGAGGGCGAGGAAGGGCTCGACAAGAACATTGCCGCCCTTGCTGACATGCGCGCGAAGTGCGGGCCGGATTTCTGGCTGATGCTCGATTGCTGGATGGCGCTCGATGTGAATTACGCGACGCGGCTTGCTCAGCGCGCGCACGAGCACGGCCTGAAATGGATCGAGGAGGCGATCAGCCCCGACGATTATTGGGGTTATGCCGAGCTCAAGCGCAACGTGCCCAAAGGCATGCTCGTCACCACCGGCGAGCATGAGGCGACCCGCTGGGGCTTCCGGATGCTGTTTGAAATGGACTGCTGCGACATCATCCAGCCCGATGTCGGCTGGTGCGGTGGCGTGACTGAGTTGCTCAAAATCTCCGCGCTGGCCGATGCGCACGGCAAGCTCGTCGTGCCGCATGGCTCTTCGGTCTATTCCTACCATTTCGTGATCACGCGCCATAACAGCCCGTTCGCTGAGTTCCTGATGATGGCGCCCAAAGCCGACAAGGTCGTGCCGATGTTTCATCCGCAGCTGATCGGCGAGCCGATCCCGGAAAATGGCCGTATCCGCGCCTCGGCGCTCGACAAACCCGGGTTCGGTGTCGAGCTCAATCGCGATATCGCGCTGCACCGACCTTATACCCGTTGAGGATGCCCATCTGATGAAATTGCTGCGTTACGGCCCGGTGGGCCAGGAAAAGCCAGGCCTGCTCGATGCTGAAGGGCGCATCCGCGATCTGTCGGGCCATGTCGCCGATCTTGCTGCGGCTGAGATCTCGCCCGCCGGCCTTGCTAAGCTCGCCGCGATCGATCCTGCTTCGCTGCCGCTGGTCGAGGGATCGCCGCGCCTGGGCGTCCCGGTGGCGGGCACGCGCAAATTCCTCGCGATCGGTCTCAACTATGCCGATCACGCCGCTGAATCGAACATGCCGATTCCCCCCGAGCCGATCTTCTTCACCAAGGCGGTCTCCTGCCTGCAGGGGCCGAACGATACCGTGATGATCCCGCGCGGATCGGTGAAGACCGATTGGGAGGTCGAGCTCGGCGTGATCATCGGCAGCCGCGCCTCTTATGTCACCGAGGCCGAAGCGCCCGATTACGTCGCCGGCTATTGCACGATCAATGATCTCTCGGAGCGCGATTTTCAGCTCAACCGCGGCGGCACCTGGGACAAGGGTAAGGGCTGCGACACCTTCGGACCCGTCGGCCCCTGGCTGGTCACCGCCGACGAAGTCGGCGATCCGCAGAATCTCGACATGTGGCTTGAGGTCAATGGCAAGCGCGTCCAGACCGGCAGCAGCAAGACGATGATCTTCGGTGTCGCCAAACTCGTCTCTTATCTCAGCGAATTCCTGACGCTCGAGCCTGGCGACATCATCACCACGGGCACTCCCCCCGGCGTCGGCATGGGGCAGAAGCCCGAACCCTGGTTTCTGAAGCCTGGCGATGTCGTCACGCTCGGCATCGAGAAGCTCGGCGATCAGCGCCAGGATGTCATCGCCTGGCATCCTCAAGGGGCATCCGCCGCGTGACACTCTATACGGGTCGATTCGACGGGCGGACAGCGATCGTCACCGGCGGCGCGTCGGGGCTTGGCCGTGAGGTCGCTCGCCGGATCGTCGCCGAGGGCGGACGTGTCATCCTCTGGGATCTTCACGCGGAATGGGTGAATGAAGCGAGGGTGGCTGTCGGCGCGGTCGCCGCCATCCCTCTCAGCGTCGCTGACAATGCCGCCGTGGAGCGCGCCACCGTGGACAGCATGAAGCTGCTCGGGCGGATCGACATCCTCGTCAATTCGGCGGGCATCACCGGCGCGACCGCCCCGGTCGATGCCTATCCGATCGACAGCTGGCTGAGCGTGATCGACGTCAACCTCAACGGCCTCTTCTATTGCTGCCGCGCGGTCGTGCCGCACATGGTGGCGAACGGTTATGGCCGGATCGTCAACGTCTCCTCCGTCGCGGGCAAGGAGGGTAATCCCAACGCCTCGGCCTATTCGGCGTCGAAGGCGGGGGTGATCGGCTTCACCAAATCGCTCGGCAAGGAACTCGCGACGCGCGGCGTGATCGCCAATGCTGTGACCCCGGCGACCTTCGACAGCCCGATCCTCGATCAGCTGCCGCCGAGCCAGGTCGAATATATGCTCGCCAAGATCCCGATGGGCCGGCTCGGTGACG
>JBDTXU010000181.1:0-3750 GCA_040006055.1 Sphingomonas bacterium
CGGAACAGCTCAATGACGCGGCGGCGATGCTCGACGCCAACAGCGTCGACATCAATGCCGTCACCGCCAATTCGATGGACCAGGACCAGCCGCAATGACCAAGTTACGTCGCCTTGGCGCGACTGATCTCCATATCGCGCCGCTGGTGCTTGGCGGCAATGTGTTTGGCTGGAACCTCGACCGGGCGGCGAGCTTTGCCGTGCTCGATGCCTTCGTCGCCGGCGGCGGCACGATGATCGACACAGCCGATGTCTATTCGGCCTGGGCGCCCGGCAACAAGGGCGGCGAATCCGAGACGCTGATCGGCGAATGGCTCAAGGCATCGGGCAAGCGGGATCAGGTCCAGATCGCGACCAAGGTCGGCATGCTTCCAGGCCCGAATGGCGAGAAGCTTGCGCCCGCCCATATCGTCGCCTCCGCTGAAGCCTCGCTCAAGCGACTGGGCATCGATCGCATCGACCTCTATTTCGCGCATCAGGACGACGATAGCGTGCCGCAGGAGGATGTGCTGGCCGCGTTCGGCAGGCTGATCGACGCCGGCAAGATCCGTGCGCTCGGCGCCTCGAAGTTCCACGCGGCCCGCCTGAAATCCGCCAATGACGCGGCGAAGGCGCATGGCTTGCCGCATTATCATGTGCTTCAGCCCGAATATAATCTGATCAGCCGGCACAGCTTCGAAGGCCAGCTCCAGGATTATTGCGTCGAGCATAATATCGGCGTCGTGCCCTTTTTCGGGCTCGCGAACGGCTTCCTCACCGGCAAATATCGTAGCCCGGCCGACTCTGGCAAAAGCGCCATCCGTGGCCCGAGAATGGCGGCCTATTTCGAGGGCAAGGGGCCGGTTGTGCTGGCGGCGCTGGACAAGGTCGCAGCCGAGACCGGGGCGTCGCCGGCGCAGATATCGCTGGCCTGGCTCGCGGCTCAGGCGGGCGTCACCGCGCCGATCGCCAGCGCGACCAGCCCCGCGCAGGTCGAGGAGCTGTTGGGCTCGATGGCGCTGACGCTCACGCCCGATCAACTTTCCGCGCTGGACGTGGCAGGGGCCTGACCGATGCCACATAGCCGGGGCTCGAGTGCGCCATTCCTCGGTCCCGCGACACGAAAGTCAATACTGGCCGGGTTACTGCTCGTTACCAGCGCGGCGGCCCTGGGCCAGACGGCGCCGCCGGTGGCGACGGCGGACAGCATACCGGTCGCCACTTCGTGGCAGCACGCCGGCAGCGACATTCCCGCCGATCCAGCCTGGCGCACCGGCACGCTCGCCAATGGCGTGCGCTACGCGGTGCGGCGCAACCCCAAACCCGCCGGCGCGGCCTCGATCAGGATTCGCCTGGACGTCGGCGCGCTGATGGAAAGCGATGCGCAGCAGGGCTGGGTGCATTTCCTCGAGCATATGGTGTTCCGCGGCACCAGGGCCCTGGCGGACGGCGAAGGGGTGCGGATCTGGCAGCGGATGGGCGCGAGCTTCGGCACCGATTCCAACGCCCATACCTCGCAGACCGCGACGACCTATGAGCTCGATCTGCCCAAGGCGGATGGCGCCGCGATCGACAGAGCGACCGGCATCCTTGCCGACATGATGCAGAATGCGACGATCGACCCCAAATCCGTCGAGATCGAACGCAAGGTGGTGCTGGCCGAACGGGCGCTCCGGCTGACGCCGCTCAGCGAGAAGTTTCGCGTGGCGAGCGAGGCGGTCATCCTTCCCGGGCTGCTCGCGGGGCGGCGCAATATCGCAGGCAATCCCGAAACCCTCGCCGCGGCGAGCGCGGATGGGCTGCGCAGCTTCTATCACCGCTGGTATCGGCCCGAGCGCGCGGTCGTGGTGATCGTCGGCGATGCCGATCCGGCTGAGCTCGAGGCTGCCGTCAAAAAGGTGTTCGGCGGCTGGCAGGCCAGCGGCCCGCGTCCGTCCGAACCTGATTATGGTGCGCTCCAGATGCCCGCGCTGCCGGTGGCGGTCGTGAGCGACCCGCAGGCGCCGAGCGCGCTCCAGCTCATCTGGCTTCGTCCGCATGACGAGCGCCCCTGGACGCTGGCCCGCGTCCAGAATGCTTTTGTCGAGCAGGCGGCGATCGGCATTCTCGAGCGGCGCCTCGCGACCGAGGCGCAAGGCGGCGGCGCGATCCTCTCCGCCGGGGCGCGGCGGGGAAACGGCCAGCATTCAGTCGATCAGACCATGATCTTTGCGATGCCCAAGGCCGGCGACTGGCACGCGGCGCTGGACCGGGTGTTCGCCGTCCTCAACGGCGCGCTCGCCGAACCGCCATCACCGGGCGAGGTCGACCAGCAGCTCTCGCGCATGCGGGAAAGCTATGCGGGATCAGCGACCAGCCGTGAAACCGAGGGCTCGGCGGCGCTTGCCGATACCTTTATCGGCGATGTCGATAGCGGCGATGTCAGCGCGAGCCGCATCTTCTATCGCAACGCCTTCAACGCGATGCGACCGACGATCAAGCCGGCGCTGATCACCGCAACGCTGCACCGGCTGTTCGCCGCCGATCCTCGCCTGATCCTTGCGAGCAAGGACGCGGTGGCCGGCGATGCCGCGGCCGTGGCGAGCGCGCTCGCCGGTGCGCGCAAGGTCGCGGCCTCGGCGCGGACCGAGGTCAGGAGCGTCTCGATCAGCGAGCTGGCGCTGCCGGGACCTGCCGGCAAAGCGGTGGCGACAACGGCTCTCCCCGCTTTCGATGCCGAGCGAGTCCGCTTCGCCAATGGCATCGAGCTGGTGCTGAAGAAAACGGCGATCGAGAAGCGGGCGATCAGGGTTCAGGTGATGATCGGGCACGGCATGCTCAACCAGGACCAGGACGAGCCCGTGCTTTCCTGGAGCAGCGCCGCGCTGCTGGAGAGCGGGCTTGGCCCCTTCACTGCTGACGAGCTGACCAAATTATCGGCCGGGCGCCAGACCGGTTTCGCCGTCCGGCCCACCTATAAGGGCCTGGTCCTCGCCACGCGCACCGATCCGCATGACCTGCCCGATACGCTGCGCCTGATGACCGGGCTGCTGACTCAGCCGCATTTCGCGGCGACGTCGCTGCAGCGCCTCAAAAGCTCGTTCGAGGCGAGCTACCAGACGATTTTCGGGCAGCCAGGCTCAGTGCTCGGCGCCTTTGGCGAACGCTATGACTATCGCGGCGACAAGAGATTCCAGGGCATCCCCGATCCAAAGCAGGTGCGCGGACTGACGCTCGACGCGTTCAAGACCTATTGGACGGCCAAGCTGGCGGCCGGCCCGATCAGGATCATCGCGGTCGGCGATTTCAATCGTGACGCGCTGGTTGCCGCGGTGGACGCAAGCTTCGGGGCATTGCCGCCCCGGCCCGACCATCCGCCAACGCCCGCGCAGCTCGACATACGCCCCTCAGCGCCCGCAGCGGCGCCGATCATCCTCAATCATCGCGGCGGCGCTGGGCAGGCGATCGTGCTCCGGATCTGGCCCACGACCGGCGTCTATGGCGACATCGCCGAGAGCCGGGCGTTGCGGCTGGCTGCCTCGATCATCGAGACCCGCCTGGTCGAGGATTTCCGTGAAAAGACCGGCGGCACCTATTCGCCGTTCGTTTCCAGCGGCCAGTCCGAAGACCTCGCGCATTACGGGACCTTCAAGGCAGGGGTTCAGCTCGACGTCGCGCGCATCCCGGACTTCGAGGCGGCGCTCGACAGCACGATCGCTGATCTGTCGGTGCGCGGGGTCGATGCCGATGCGCTCAACCGCGCCAAGACGCCGATGATCAGCGGGTTCGCGCG
>JBDTXU010000182.1:0-3291 GCA_040006055.1 Sphingomonas bacterium
GTTGACGAGGGCAAAACGCTTCGCCAAGCCGGATTCATGCCCGAAATGAGACGCGTCCCGAACCCCAAGGTTATCGTCACCCGCGAGCTCGCGGATGTGGTGATGGGGCGCATGGAGCAATTGTTCGATACGACGAACAATCGCGGCGACGCGCCGATGGAGCAGGCGCAGCTCGCGGCGGCCATGGCCGACACCGATGTGTTCGTGCCGACCGTGACGGATGACATCAACGCGGGCCTGATCGAAGGCGCCGGCGAGAGGCTGAAGCTGATCGCCAATTACGGCGCGGGCGTGAACCATATCGACCTCAAGGCAGCGCGGGCGCGCGGCATTATCGTCACCAACACGCCGGGCGTGCTAACCGAAGACACCGCCGACATGACGATGGCGCTAATCCTCTCCGTGCCGCGCCGCCTCGCCGAGGGCGAGAAGCTGGTGCGATCGGGCCAATGGAAAGGCTGGGCACCGGGCGGCATGCTCGGGCACCGCATCGGCGGCAGGGCGCTCGGCATTGTCGGCATGGGGCGGATCGGTCGCGCGGTCGCAACCCGGGCGCGGGCGTTCGGCCTGTCGATCCACTATCATAACCGTCACCGGCTGCCGGCGTCGGTCGAGGCCGAGTTCGGCGCGACCTGGCACGATACGCTCGACGGCATGCTGGGCCAGATCGACATCCTGACCATCCACACCCCGCGCAACGCCGAGAGCGAGAATTTGATCGACGCGCGCCGCATCGGCCTGATGGGTCCGCACGCCTTTGTGATTAACGCGGCGCGCGGCGGCATTGTCGACGAGGATGCGCTGATCGATGCGCTCGAGGCTGGCCGGCTCGCCGGCGCGGGCCTCGATGTCTGGAAGCATGAGCCGCAGATCGATCCGCGGCTGCTGGCGCTGCCCAATGTCGTGATGCTGCCGCATATGGGATCGGCGACCTATGAGGGCCGGTTGGCGATGGGCGAGAAGGTGATCGCCAATATCCGGATGTGGGCCGACGGCCACCGCCCGCCGGACCAGGTGCTCGAGGGCTGGGTTTAGGCCACCTGTCTCGGCAGGAACCATCAATGCGCCCGGAATAGCACCGTGTCGCTATAGTTGAATCGCCTCGAGGCGTGTCAGCCAATCCGCGATCATCCGCTCTCCGGCGCGCACCGCCGGCGGGCCGAGCCGGTCATGGTCGTCCTGCAACGCGGCCGGATCGACGCCGGCGCCCCGGATATAGGGCTCGTCGGCCATCCAGTCGTGGAAGCGCGGATCTTCGCCCATCTCGGCATGGAACTGGAGCGCCAGAAGCCTGTCGCCACGCCGGAATGCCTGATTGGGATAGGCCGGGGTTGAGGCGAGCAACTCGGTGCCTTCCGGAAGGTCGAACGTATCGCCATGCCAGTGCAGAACATCGACATCGGCGACATGCCGCAGTGGCGACTCCTTCGCCGTCTCGCTCAGAGCGATGGGCGCGAAACCGACCTCGCGCACCGGCCCGGCATAAACCCTGGCGCCCAGCGCGGCGGCCAGCATCTGGCTGCCGAGGCATACGCCAAGTGTCGGGCGATCGGCCTCCAACCGTGCGGCAATCGCCGTGATCTCGTCGGGGATCCAGGGATGGGCGTCAATATCATACACCCCCATCGGCCCGCCCATCACGACGAGGAGATCGGGCGAGACGAGGTCGAGCGTGGCGAAATCGGTCTGGCAGGCGGCAACACGCTGGATCTCATAGCCCGCCTGCTCGATCGGGGCACGGTAGCCGGCAAGGCCTTCATGGACGACGTGACGGATGACGAGCGCGTGTTTCATGGCGCCACGCTAGAGGACAGGCGCGCGCTCGCAACCCTAGGGTTTCTTGGTGGCGGTAAATGTCGGTGAGTGGGACTCCGCCGCCTCGTCTTCCCCCGCTTGCGAGTGGTGCGACTGATCAGCCGCGCCACTGGGTTGGGGGTGGGCTCCCTACCTCCACCAACGGTATCGCTCGTTGTGAGCGCGAGCCCACCCCTAGCCCCTCCAGCAAGCGGGAGGGGGATTAGCTCCCGACCCAACTGGCTGCCCTAATCTAAAGCGCTCAATCGCCGGTGAGGATGCGGTCCACCAGCTGCTTCACCGTCGGCACGAAGCCGTTCGAATAAAAGGGATCGCGCTTGAAATTATAGGCGCCGTGGCCTGCGAACATCAGGTTCTGGTCGATCGGCCCGCCATGGGCGATGTCCTGCAGTGTCTTCTGGATGCAGAAGCTGCGCGGATCGGCGAGGCGGCCAGTCGAGTTGGTTTCGCTATCGGCCCAGGACGAGAAGGCGCATTGGCTGAGACAGCCCATGCAGTCTGACTGATCCTTGCGGATCACGCCCTTTTCCTCGGGTGTGACGAACACCAGCGTGTTGTCGGGCGTCTTGAGCGCGTCGGTGAAGCCCTCGCCGAACCACTGCCGCGCGCGGAGCAGGTCATTGCGGGTGACCCAGAAATTCTTGCCCTTCACGCCGACATCGAGCTGGAAGACATGGTCACCGGCTGACTGGGTCGAGAAGGCGATCTGGCGCTCGGACCGCGCTTCGAGCGAGCGGAGGAACGGGTTGCGGACCGCGCTCGAATAAAAGCCGGTCGGCGAGAAGCGGTGGAGGAGGACCTCGCCTTCCTCGATATTGGTCAGCTTGGCTTTCCAGCCTTCGGGGATCGGGCTTTCCTGCGTGAGGAGCGGGCGGGTGCCGAACTGGAAGGCGATCTGGCCGAGCTCGGGATTGTCGATCCAGTTGCTCCAGTCGCGCAAATACCAGACGCCGCCGGCCATGATGATCGGCACGCTGTCCGGGATGCCGCCCTCGCGCATCGTCTCGCGCAGTGCCTTCACGCGGGGATACGGATCCTCGGGCTTCAACGGGTCTTCGGCGTTGGACAGGCCGTTATGGCCGCCGGCGAGCCAAGGATCCTCGTACACGACGGCAGCCAGCCATTCTGCCGCCTTCGAATAGGCACGCTTCCACAGCGCGCGGAAGGCGCGGCCCGAGCTGATGATCGGCAGATAATGGACATTGTAGGAGGCTGCGATCTCGGAAAGCTTGTAGGGCATGCCGGCGCCGCAGGTGACGCCCGCGACCATACCGCGGGTCCGTTCGAGCACGCCGTGCAGGATGCGCTGGGCGCCGCCCATTTCCCACAACACATTGATGTTGATCGCGCCCTTGCCGCCCGAAATATCGTACGCGCGCTTGACCTGCTGGACCGCACCTTCGATCGCAAAGTCGATCAGCTCCTCATGGCGCTCGCGGCGATTGAGCGCCTTGTAGATCTGCGGGATGATCTTGC
>JBDTXU010000183.1:0-8304 GCA_040006055.1 Sphingomonas bacterium
GATTGCCCGCCAAGATCGCCGATGATCGTCGCGCCCGCCGGGATCGGGTCGTTGACCACCACCCAATTGCGTTCGGCGCTCGCCTCGACCGTGATCGTCACCTTGAGCACATCGCCGCGGGTCAGCACGCCCTTGGTCCGGGCCTGCACGACATCGACCTGCTTCGTCATTTTGTAGCCGGCGAACAGAGACTTGGTCAGCGGCACCGCCGCCGAGACCGACACATTCGCCCATGGCCCCGCGCCACCCGATTGCGACAGCCGGAGCGGCGCTGCCGCGCGCGGCAGCGGGAAGCTCGCCTGGCGCAGGTTCACCGCCAGCGGCCATGATCTGCTGATCGTTTGAGTCCCCAAAGCCAGGCTTGTCGTCCCGCCGATCGCCTCGGCAGGATAGAGCGCCGAGAATTTGCGCGCGGCGATCGTCCCCCAGGCATTGGCGGTGGTCGTGTCCCAATGTCCACGCGCCTGGCGAAGCGAGACGCCGACCATCATCTTCGGCGCATCGTCTTGCCAGCCGGGCCGGCCGAGCGTCGCGATCACCGCCTTGATGGCGGCCTCGTCGCCCGATGACATCAGCCACCACGCGGCGCTGTTCTGGTCGGTAAGGTCGAGCCTCGTGCCCTCATAGGCCAGCCGCGTCCGCAGCACCGCCTGGGCATCGGCCTTGAGGGCGTTCGCATTGGCGATGCCGGGGATATGGTCGAGCGCGACGAGATAATCGGCCAGCGACGCGGTCGGCATGTCCTTCGGGACGATCCCGATCTGGCCGAGCATCGCCGGCGTCCCCGCCCCGGCCCGCGCCAGTGCCGACAGCGCCGCAAGCCGCTGATAGCGGGCATCGCCATAACTCTCGTGGCGGAGCCGCCCGTCGAGCACAGCCTTCATCGCCTCGATCATCCGCGTGCGCGGCCCTTCGGGGATCGGAAGCCCGGCGTCCGCCGTCAGCGATAGGACATAGGCGGTCAGCGCCTCGGAGCCGTCCATGCTGTCCGATGGCCAGTAACGGAGCAACCCGTCGGGCGCCTGATAGGTCGGGATATCATTCGCAAGTCTGGTCCAGGCGCCGGTATCGCCCAGGGCCACCGCTTTGGAGAGACGCTGCTCGAAACAATCATAGGGATAGGCGGTCATATAGTCGCGGACCCCCTGCAGCGGCGGCGCGAGCGTATCGTCGAGCTGTATATCGACGCTGCCCCGCCCCGCCAGCGCGCCCATCGGCGGCGCGATCGCAATTGAGGTGTCGGTGCCGACCCGGGTGAGCGTCGCCGCCCATACCTCGACAGGCACCGCTGGGATCACATCCTGGTTGACGGTCAGCTGATCGATCGCCTTGCCGCCGTCCGCCTTGGCGCTGACATGCCAGCGCAGATTGGCGATATTGCCCGGCGCCGTCAGGTTCCAGGCAACCGGCACAGCGCCGCCCGCCGGGATCGTCACGGTCAGCGGACGCCCCTGCGCGATCCGCGGCGTCACATCGACGGTCGCGGTAACCTTCATCGGCTGGCTCGATCCGTTGCGGAGCGTAAAGGCAGCCGCATAGAAATCGCCGCTCCGCACCAAAGGCGGCAGGCCGGCATAGATCGACAGATCCTGCGCGGTCCGCACATTCGCCATGCCCGTGCCGAACAATTGCGATCCGTCGGTCGCGATCGCGACCAGCTTGAACGAAGACAGCGCATCGCTCAGCGGAACCGGAACCCGCGCACGGCCCTCGGCGTCGAGCGCGACCTTGCCCTTCCACAGCAGCACCGGCTGGAAATTCTCGCGGTTGAGGCCCGACATGTCGCTGCCGCCGCCGCCACCCGCCTCGACCGCCTTGCGGCCATAATGGCGCTTGCCGACGACCTGCATCTGCCCGGTCGAGGTGATCACCGAGAGCGAGCGCTCGCCCATCATCGCAGTCAGCACGTCCCAGCTCTCATTGGGCGCCAGCTGGAGCAAGGCCTGGTCGACCGCAGCAAAGGCCACATCAGCGCTCGCCGCCGGCTTGCCGTCCGGGCCCTTCACCTGGATATCGACCTGGGCTGTGTCGCGCGCGGCATATCGCTCGCGATCGGCCTTTACCGCGACCTGGAGTTTATGGGCCTCCCAACCGACCTTCACCTTGGCGATGCCGAGGCGGTAGGCGGGCTTGGCGAGATCGACCAAAGCGGTCGGCTCGGTCGATTGCGGCGGACCGCTGGCAAGCCCCAGGCTTTGCGCGATGCCGTGCATCCAGCTCCAGAAGCCGCCCTCGACCCGGCCACGCACCACCATCACCGAGACGAAGATGTCGGGCGCATAGCTCCCCGGCATCTGCACCTCGACGACTGGATCGGCGCCCGAAAGCTCAGTCACATAAGAGGCGAGCACGCCCTCACGCTCGACGGTGACGAGCGCGGTCGCCTCGCGGAACGGCATCCGCACCTGGAAGCGCGCTGTTTCGCCGGCGGCATAGCTGGTCTTTTCGGCGACCACGTCCATGCGGTCGCCGTTGTCGCCGCCGAACCACCAATCCTCATCGCCCGCGAGCCACACCGAGGTGGTCGCCCGCGCGACATTGCCATTGGCGTCAGCCGTCGTCGCGACGGCATAGACCTCGCCCGAAATGCCCGGCGCGACCTTGCACTGCGCCGTTCCCTGCGCGTCCGTGGTCGCGGTGCAGGTCTGGGCGAGCTTTTCGGTCTTCATCTGGTTGTCATAGGCATAGAAGCCGCCGATCAGCCGCCGCCGTGCCGTCAATATCTTGCGGCTGTAGAGTGCGACCGTCACCTTCTGGCTGGCGATCGGCTTGCCCTGCGTGTCGAGCGCGACGAAGCGCAGCCGCAGATCGTCCTGCTTCATCAGCCATCCATCGGTCTTGACGCCGAGCTGTACGGCGGACGGAAAGATCGGGATCGTCTTGGAGGCGGTCAGCACCTGACCGTTCGCATCCTGATAATCCATCTCGACGAGCATGTCGGTCGCGCTGTCCAGCGTCTGCGGCACCTCGATCACGCTCTTGCCAGTGCCGTCACCACCCAGGGTCGCGGGCAAGGTCTGGGTCGGCGGGAGCGGGGTCTGCTCCTCCTCGCCCTCGCCGTTCAGCGCCTTGGTGCCTTCGGTGACCGCGTTGCCGCCAAAGGTGTAGCCCTCATAGCCATCGGGGGTCGAACTCCGCCCGAAATAGCCGACGCGCAGATCGACCGGCAGGTTCGAGGCGCCACCGCCCGAAAGATAGCCGACGAACAGGTCGAGCGGCAGGGTCTTGGGCCGCACCGCTGCCTCTTTCGGCCCGGTCACGGTCGCGCGCATCGTCGGCAGCTTGTATTCGTCGACCTTGAAGCTCTGCCCGGTATAGATCGTCTTGTCGCCGACGATCACGTTCAGATCATAATCGCCCATCGGCGCGCCCTTGGGCGCGGTCCAGGTCGATTCGCCGATGCCGTTGGCGTCGATCGCAAGCGGCATGTCGAACTGGGTCTCGGATCCACGATGCGAAAGACGCAGCGTGCCGCTCATCGCCGGCGCCATGCCGAAGCCCGCGCCGACCGAGGTGCGCAGGATATGCTTCATATGGATCGTCTCGCCCTGGCGGACGAGCGCGCGGTCGAACACGGTATGGAGAATATCGCCCTTGGCTTCATAGCCATAAGGCAGGTCGAAATCATAAGGCCGGATGCCCTCGCCCCATGCCGTCAGCGTGAAGCTGAAATCGTCGCCGGATCGCGCCGAGATCATCAGCGGGTGAGCCCCATCGTTTTCACAGCCGCTATCGGTGGTCGGTTCAGGCAGGCCGGGCGGTACCAGCAAGCCGCCGCTCGAGTCGGTCGCGCCGCGCGCGAGCAGCTTGCCCGTGCAACTGTCAGTGATATGCACTTCGGCATTGGCCACCGGTTTGCCACTGTCGAGCGAGGTCACCCAGGCGAGCGATTTCTCGCGGCCCCATTTGAAATGCACCGTCATGTTCGTGACGAGCGCGGCCGAGGCGACATAGCGCGGCGCCTTGCGCCCGAGCAGCGCTTCGCCCAGCACCGGGCTGGCGAGCTCGACGACATAGAATCCGGGTTTGGTCAGCGGCACGCCGACGACTTCGAACTCCTTGCCCTTGCCCGGCAGACCAAGCTTGAAGGCGGTTCCGGTGCCACCACCCAGGATCGGCTTCGATCCGGTATCGTTGATGGTGATGGTTTCCTTGCCCTGTTTGACGTCATGGCCTTCATAATCGTCAGCGCTGTCGACCGTGCGGAGCCACTCCGCGATTTCGCCGTCCGAGCCGGAGACTCGCAGGCTCTGCCCGCCAATGCCCAGATTGGTTCCCTGCAGCGATTCCTCGACATTGCGCACGGTGACGGGAAGGACGCCGCCTTGCTTCGCCTCGAGGATGCCGAAGGCCGCGGCGAATTTCACCAGCGGCGGCGCCTGGTCGAACCGTATGTCGAGCGGGAAACGTTCGGCATTCGACAGCAATCGGCCGCTTTCGTCCTTGATGCCGGCAGGCAGGATCAGCTTTGCCGCGGTGGCGGGCGGCAGCGGGGCCTTGAACGTGATCGTCTCGATCGTCGCCTTTTTCTGGTCGTCCTTGTCGAACACCGGCGAGATCTGCTTGCCGTCAGCGGTCTGGATGCGGATCGCCTGGGCGGCGCTCATCGCGATCGGTGCCGAGAAGGAGACGGTCGCCTTCTCCACCGGGCTGCACCCGGCCGCTGCGTTCACCCGGCTGCACTCGAAGCGCGCCGCAAAGGGCTTGCGGACGGTATAGTCGAAGCGCTGATCGGCGCCCGCCAGCTTGCCGCCGGCGCTCGCGATGTTCGCACCCCAGACCAGAGCCATGTCGCGCCCGGCCGGTAGCGGCCGATGGCATTTCACCGCGATCACGCCGGCAAAGGCCTTTTCACGATCGGCGGCGCTGGCCGGAATCGTGCTGGGCAGCCCGGCATCGTCGAGGAAGCTGCGGACATTCCAGTTGTCGGTGCCCATCTCGCCGAGCAGCGAGGCTGGCAGCCCGGCGGCCATGACGTCGACCGGGATTTTCTCGCCGATGCCGTCGACCGCGCAATAAGCATTGGCTGCGACTGAAGCGGGGGTCGCAGCCATGTTGGGCGCGACGAGAAAGACCTGGTCCTCCTCGATCTCGCCATCATTCGCCGCGGGCAGTACCGCGCGCGCCACCGGCCCGCCGGCATCGACCTTGAACTCCTGCTGGCCGGTCAGGGCATAGCCCGAAATGCTCTTCAGCCCCGCTATCATCTTGAAGCTGCAGGCGGTGCCACCGGGAAGCGGACTGGCGAAATCATAGACGAAGGTCTGCGGGTCCACCCAGCGGCCGGCGCCATCGATCGTACAGGTCACGGCATAAGGCGATTTCGCCCGCGGATCGCCGAGCGCGACCATCGGCTGGCTGAATCGGACGGTGAAGGTCTGGATCGATCCGCCAGCACCAATGCCGGGGGTCGCCATCACGACCTCGGGACGATTGTCGGCGGAGGCGATGACGGGCGCGAGCGCAAGCCCGAGAAGTGCCAGACGGATAGCGAGCTTCATCGGATACTCTCCCGGGGATGCTGCAGGCTAAGACCGGATGCGGGGCCAAGTCCAGTGGATTGATATGCCGTCATGACGGCATCGCGAGATCGTATCGTTTCCCTTCATCCTCTCCCTTGGGAGTTTGGGTCAGCCCTGGTGCGCACTTTGCGCAGCCTCCCGCTTTTCTCGAAGCACCGCTTTGCGCATCGCGCCGAACAGGATATCCGCAACCGCAATGGACATCTATCTGCCCATCGCCAACCTGTCGGTGAATGCCCTTGTCATCGTCCTTCTCGGCGGCGGTGTCGGGCTGTTGTCGGGGATGTTCGGCGTCGGCGGCGGCTTCCTGACGACGCCCTTGCTGATCGTCTATGGCATCCCCCCCACGGTCGCCGCCGCCTCGGCCGCAAGCCAGGTGACGGGCGCCAGCGTTTCGGGCGTGTTCGCCCATATCCGGCGCGGCGGGGTCGATACCAAGATGGGCGGCGTGCTCGTCGCGGGCGGGCTGATGGGGTCGATCGCGGGCGGCTGGATCTTCCGTCTGCTCCAGATGAGCGGCCAGATCGATACCGTTATCGCCATCGTCTATGTCGTCATGCTCAGCTCGATCGGCGGGCTGATGGCGCGCGAATCCTGGACGACAATCCATGCCGCTCGCACCGGTGCCCCGCCCCGCGCGCGCAAGCGGCGCCATCATCCGCTGGTCGCCTCGCTCCCGCTGCGGACGCGCTTCTATCGCTCGGGCCTCTATATCTCGCCGCTGGCGCCGCTCATGCTCGGCTTTTTCACCGGCATCCTGACGATCCTGCTCGGCATCGGCGGCGGCTTCATCCTTGTGCCCGCAATGCTTTATCTGCTCGGCATGACCACCCAGGTCGTGGTCGGCACCTCATTGTTCCAGACGCTGTTCGTCACCGCGATGGCGACGATGGTCCATGCGACGACCACCAAGGCAGTCGATATCGTCCTCGCAGCGCTTCTGCTGCTCGGCTCGGTCGCCGGCGCGCAGGTGGGCGCCCGCCTCGCGACCAAGGCGAAGCCGGAATATCTCCGCCTCGCGCTCGCCGTCATCGTGCTGCTGGTCGCCTTCCGGATCGGCCTCGGTCTGGGCTGGCGGCCCGATGAAATCTATTCGGTCGAGCTGTCATGAAAAAGGCCTGGCTCGTCCTGTTCGTGCCGCTGCTGATGGCCCAATCCCACCCAACGCCGTCGCGCCCGGCCTCGAAGCCTGTCCTCGTCCCCGATGTGTCGCAGCGCGATATCGAGATCGCCTATAGCTTCACCGGCGCCGAGCTGCTGCTGTTCGGCGCGATCCTCTATCCCGGCGGGCGCCTGCCCGATGACGACAAGCCGACTGACATCGTCGTGGTGGTCAAGGGTCCGGTCCAGTCGATCCTGGTCCGCGAAAAGGAAAAGGTCGCCGGCATCTGGGTCAATGCCGCCCGGCTGCGCTACCGCTCGGCGCCGAGCTTCTACGCCATCGCCTCGTCGCGCCCGATCGGCAAGCTGATCGACGATCGCACCCAGGCGATCTACGAACTCGGGCTCGACAGCCTGCAGCTTTCGCCCGCGAGCAATGCGCCGGCGCCCGAGCAGGACCGGTTCGCGCGCGGCCTGGTCGATCTCAAGCGCCGCTCCGGCCTGTATTTCCAGGCGCCCGGCGCAGTCGAGATCACGGATGGCGTGCTCTACCGCGCCCGGCTGACGATCCCGGCGCGCGTGCCGGTCGGCCGCTTCACCGCCGAGACCTTCCTGATCCGCGACGGCCGCGTGCTGGCGGCGGCGACTCGCGACATTGAAATCCGCAAATCGGGCTTCGAACGCTTCGTCGCCCGCTCGGCGGAACGCCACTCGATCCTCTACGGGCTGGTCGCGGTCGCCTTGTCCGTGCTGTTCGGCTGGTCGGCAGGCTGGATCGCCCGACGATTCTAGGGTGTGGTCCGAGTCGGGTCGATAGCCTGATCGGTGCACGCAAAGGCGCAAAGAGGGTGCCTGGACGGAAGTCTGTCCGCGCCGGCAGGCGCTACTCTTTGAGCCAGCTTGGAATCGGCAGGGCGGGCGCCGCCTCTTCCACAACCTCTTCGCGCCTTTGCGCCTTTGCGTGAGCAACACTTCCAGCTGGCTCGAACGAGATCAGGTTTCCCAAACGCAATCTTTACCTGTCATCGCCATAGCTTGGTTGGTTAACCCCGGAGACCCGATCGAATGACTGAAATGTTGGGCAGCCACGCCTTTGAACACGCTGCACCGGCCGTCGCGGAGCCGACAGTATCTCTTGCTGGCAGCATCGGCCTTGTCTCGGAGATTTCCGGATCGAGCAGCCAGATCATTCTCGATTCGGCCGCCATCGCCATCGCGTCGCGCGACAGCGATCCGGTCGCGGCAAGCGCCGGCCAGGTCGGCAGCCAGGTCAAGGTGCGCGTCGGTGCCGCCTGGCTGATCGCCAATATCCGATCGCTGAAGCTCATCGACGGGTCGGACGAGCGAATTGTTGCGCAGGTCGATTTCCTCGGCGAAGGCGACGAGGAGAAGCTCACCGGCAAACTCTACAAGTTCCGCCGTGGCGTCACCCGCTACCCGACGCCGGGCGCCCGAGTCTTTCCGGTCACCACCGCCGATCTCAAGCAGATCTACGCCGCCGAGGATCGCGCCAGCATCGATATCGGCACTGTCTATCCCACCAAGGATATTCGTGCCGCACTCTACATCGATGCCATGCTCGGCAAGCATTTCGCGCTGCTCGGCTCGACGGGTACCGGCAAATCCACCTCAGCCGCACTGATCCTCCACCGCATCTGCGAGCTCGCGCCACAGGGCCATA
>JBDTXU010000184.1:0-1887 GCA_040006055.1 Sphingomonas bacterium
ACGGCCATAACGCGGTCGGCTTCTTCCTGACCGCCGGCTTCCTCGGCATGATGTATTATTTCGTGCCGAAACAGGCCGAGCGGCCGATCTACAGCTACCGGCTGTCGATCATCCATTTCTGGTCGCTGATCTTCCTCTACATCTGGGCCGGCCCGCACCACCTTCATTACACCGCGTTGCCGGACTGGGCGCAGACGCTCGGCGAGGTCTTCTCGGTGATGCTGTGGATGCCGAGCTGGGGCGGCATGATCAACGGCCTGATGACGCTCAACGGCGCCTGGGACAAGATCCGCACCGATCCGATCATCCGCATGATGGTCTTCGCGCTCGCCTTTTACGGCATGGCCACCTTCGAGGGGCCGATGATGTCGATCAAGGAGGTCAACTCGCTCAGCCATTATACCGACTGGACCATCGGCCATGTCCATTCCGCCGCGCTCGGCTGGAACGGCATGATCACCTTCGGCGCACTGTATTTCATGGCGCCGCGGCTCTGGGGGCGCAGCCGGCTCTATTCGCTGCGCATGGTCAACTGGCACTTCTGGTGCGCGACTCTCGGCATCGTCCTCTACGCCTCGTCGATGTGGGTCGCGGGCATCATGCAGGGGCTGATGTGGCGCGAATATGGGAGCGACGGCTATCTCGTCTACTCCTTCGCCGAAGTCGTCCAGGCGATGCACCCCTATTACCTGATCCGGGTGACTGGCGGGCTGCTCTATCTGGCCGGGGCTCTGATCATGGTCTGGAACATCTGGATGACGATCGCGGGCAAGCTCCGCGACGAGGCACCCATGTCGTCGCCCGCCTATGATCCGGCGCGCGACCGTCCGCTCCAGCCCGTCACTGCCGCGTAAGGACGCGATCCCATGGCCAATCTCCTCAACCGTCACAAGGTGATCGAGCGCAACGTCACGTTGCTCGCGATCCTTGCCTTCATCACCGTCGCGATCGGCGGCATCGTCGAGATCGCGCCCCTGTTCTGGATCGACTCGACGGTCACCAGGGTGGAGGGGGTCCGCCCTTACACGCCGCTCGAGCTGGCCGGTCGCGACATCTATATCCGCGAGGGCTGCTATGGCTGCCATAGCCAGATGATCCGGCCGTTCCGCGACGAAACCGAACGCTATGGCCATTACAGTCTCGCTGCCGAGAGCATGTATGATCACCCCTTCCAATGGGGATCGAAGCGCACCGGGCCGGATCTGGCGCGCGTCGGCGGGCGCTATTCGGATGAATGGCATGTCCAGCATCTGGTGGACCCGCGCGCGGTCGTGCCGGAATCGATCATGCCGCCCTATGCATTTCTGGCCGATCGTGACCTCGATACCAGCCATATCGGCGATCATCTGACAGCGCTGCGCCGCGTCGGCGTGCCCTATTCCGATGTGGGAATCGCCAAGGCGGCTGACGATGTCGCGGCGCAGGCAACGGGCGAGGGCGATACCGCCGGGCTGCTGAAACGCTACCCCAAGGCGCTGGCGCGGGACTTTGACGGCAAGCCCGGTCAGCTGACCGAGATGGACGCGCTGGTCGCCTATCTCCAGGGCCTCGGCACCCAGGTCGACTTCAAGTCGGCGGCGCCGCGGGAGCAGGCGCGATGACGACCTATGATCTGTTGCGCGAGTTTGCCGACAGCTGGGGCCTGGTCCTGATGGCCGTCGCCTTTCTGGCCTTTGTCGGCTGGACTTTCCTTCGTTCCGTCTCGGCCGGTCATCGGCAGGCGGCAATGAGCATCTTCGAGCAAGAGGACGACGTGGATGGCTGACGAGAAGCGCATCGACGAGCCGACCGGAACGAGCTTTGTCGGGCACGAATGGGACGGGATCGAGGAGCTCGATACGCCCATGCCGCGCTGGTGGCTCTATACCTTCTATGCCTGCATCGCTT
>JBDTXU010000185.1:0-9129 GCA_040006055.1 Sphingomonas bacterium
ATCGCCGCATCGTCCAGCGTCTCCCCATCGAGAAGCTCCTCCCAGCCGTCGATCAACCCAGCCAGGCGCGCGCCTGCAATCCCACGCGGCAGGACATGCTGCGCCAGCGTCTGCAGGACCGGTTCGGCCGGCGGCGGCCCGCTGTCGAGCCGGGTCAGCGCCTCATGCCACCAGGTCAGCCGCATCTGCCCCACCATCGGCTCGCGGGTGGTGCGCAGCACTTGGCCGAGCGCCGCGTCCAGCGCGAACAGGGCGTGAAGCGCCCGAGAAGCGAACGCGGATGCGTAGTGCAATGCCAGCTGCAACTCCGGGTCCGGGGCCGGCCCCACACCGTTCACTGCGTTGTCTCGCGGGACAATGACAGTGCAAACCACGTTAACCTTGTCTCTTGAGGCACCATTATCCCTTCCGACCCCATAGTATGCGTGTGGGGATTTTTTTGATCGGGTGGGACAAGAAAATGGGGGGCAAGAGGGCTGAAAAGACCGCGTTTCCGCGCGGCTCCATGAGTCGTCTGGCGCACGATGTGCGCGACGCCCCTCTTGCGATCATGGGCGCGCTTGCCAGACTGATCGGTGGCTGCATCGACATCAGCGGAATGTACATCCCCAGGACACGACTGCAACACGCCTGCGACACGGGCTCGCCGGCCGGCGCTTCCGGCTGTTTACGAAATCTGCACGCTGATCGTGAAGAACAGCCTTTAGGAGGCGTCGCGTGGTGATTTTGCGCAGTACCGATTGTGCACCAAGGGAGTGCCGCCGAGTCCGCAGGAGCCTGTGGAAGAACCGTGACGGCGTGGCCGCGATCGAGTTCGCCATTGTCGGGCCAGCCTTCCTCGCGCTGTTGCTCGCGATTTTGTACACGATGCTCATCTACCTCGCGCAACAGATGCTGGAGACTGCGGCCCAGAGCGCAGGGCGCCTGCTACTGACCGGTGCGGCTCAAACGACCACGCTGGCCAACGGGCACGTCGGCATGCAAGCGAGCGACTTCAAGAATGCCATCTGCAATGGGTACACTGGCACGGATGCCAATGGTGCGGCTGTCACGATTCCTGCGATGTTGCCGGCGATGCTGTCCTGCTCTAAGCTCACGGTCAACGTTACCACCGCAACCACCTACAACGTGGCCAGCACCTCTTCGCCGACATTCACTTATGACAGCAGTGGCGCACTGACCGCAACGAACACGAGCTACAATTACCAGACGAACGGCGCCGGTAAAAACAACATCATCATCCTGCAACTGATCTACCTGTGGCCAACAGGAACGGGGCCGCTGCGTCTGAACATGTCCGATCAGCCCAACGCCAATCGCAAACTTGTGGCAACGTCGGTGTTCACGACGGAGGACTATACATGCAGCGCATCGCAAACCTCATGCTGAAGCGCCTCTCCCAAGACGCTCGCGGCGCGGTAATCGTGGAATTCGCTTACTGCCTGCCGGTGCTTCTGCTCCTGTACATGGGCGGAACCTGTTTGTCGGATATGATCGCCTGCAACCGCAAGGTCACCATCGCGACCCGTTCGCTGGTCGATCTCGTCGGCCGAACCATGTCGCCCGCGATCGTCTACAATGACCCAGAGAGCGCCAACGCCAAATCCTACCTCAGCGCCAGTGCGGTCGTCCTGACGCCTTACAAGCTCAATAACGCGACGGAGCAGATTTCGCTGATCAGGGTCTGCGATGCCACACATGCCTATGTCGCCTGGACCCAGGCCCAGACGCAGAATGCCAGTGGCAGCACCGTTACCGCCGCGACCTCAAGCCACACAGCGGGCACGCTCCCGGCGAGTGGAACACAGACGGCCAGCAATGTCATCTCCATCCCAAGCAACATGATCACCGCTACGATGGTGCCAGCCTCGCCGGACGGCTCGAATGTGTGTGGAAATTTTGCTCCGGGTACCAGCACGAAGACCCAGGTCGGCACGGCCGGGGGTTGGCTGTATATGGGCAAGATCACCTACAACTTCACGCCAGTGGTCAGCTTTGTCCCGATCACGACCACAGCGTTCACCCACACCATCTATATGGTTCCTCGCCTCTTCTAGGTGCTTGCATGATGAATAAACTATTCTCGTTCAGATCTTCGTCTGCATTCAGGCTCGTTGCTCGGCTAAAAGCTGATCAGCGAGGCGGGGTCATGATGATAACGGGGCTTGCGATCATTCCGCTGACCTTCGCAGTTGGTTTCGGCGTCGACTATGCACGTGCCATGAGTCTCCAGACTCACTTGAATGCCGCCGCCGACGCTGCCGCGCTGGCGGCTGTCTCACCCCAGATGATCCTTCAGGATCAGCCCACATCGCGGGCCGCCGCGATGGCCATGTTCAACGCGCAGGCCGCCCTGGTGACCGGTTACCAGGATCTGCAGATGACTCCCACGTTTACGGAGGGTACTTCCAGCACCGCCGGCGCTCTGGGCTATCTTCGGAAGGTTACCGTCACCTATACGGTCAAGTCGATCAACCTGTTTGGCGGAATTCTGGGCGCCGCTACCCTGACGGTGAGCGGAAAGTCCACGGCAAGCGCCGCGCAACCGCCCAATGTCGATTTTTACCTGGCGATGGACAATTCGCCCTCGATGCTGCTGCCCGCGACTTCCGATGGAATCAGCAAGATCATCGCGGCGACGAAACTATCCGGCGTGCTGCCGAACGGTTGCGCCTTTGCGTGTCATGCGCAGATGGCTAAACTGGACAAGATCTACATCAGAGATACGTCAAGTCGCCATGTCCTATTGTCGACGGGATATTATACTTCCGGTTCATCAAAGCAAAATGTCTGGTATCGGTGGGATAACGTAGCCAACCTGGTCTACGATAGCTCAGGAAATTCCATGAGCTCTACCTCGACGTCAGTCTCGGGACCGACCACGACAACGTCCGGAAGCGGAAGCAGCCGAAGGAACATCGTCACGACCGTGACGACCGTGTCGGTCACCACATATACGGTTGGCAACAGCACCACCGGTCCGTCTGGTGTCTACAAGAATGTGACGTCGACGCCGACCACGACAGTGGTGAGCACTCTTGTCAGCACTGGCGTCGCGACCACCACCACAACCACGGGAACCGCCACCACGTCCACCACACTTTATGACCAGGGATACTGGGCTGACGGATATTGGCTCACGCACAATTATGGGCAGATCTACGGCAACCCTTCAAGCATTACCCTGCGCAAGGACGAGGTCGTTTCAGCTGCATCCCAGCTGATCCCTTTCGCCACCAACCAAGCTTCGCAATATCATGTCACCTACCGGGCGCAGATGTTTTCTTTCGACTGGACCCGATCTGGCGACTCTACGCCTGTCAACACGCTCAATAGTCTGACAGACGTCGCTTCGTACAGCAGTGGCTTTTCGGCAACTTCCCTGTTCCCGGCAGACGACTATTGGTGGCAGAATTCGCAACCCACCAACGGCACCAACATCGACGACCGGGCTACCGAAGTAACCAATATGCTCACAACGATGAAAACCACCATCCCCACCGCGGGAACGGGTGCTCCCGGGGCGGTGCCGCAAAAGATACTGTTCATCATCACCGACGGTATGCTGGACCAGCCGAACGGCGGCGGCCGCTTTTTCGGACCGATGCGGAGTAACGAACTGACCGAATGCACTGCCATCAAGGCCAAGGGCATCAAGATTGCCATCCTCTATACGCAATACCTGCCAGAGTCGCTCGCTGGCGACCCCTGGTCGCAGTCGAACGTCGCTCCGTTCCTGCCCGCTCCTCCCTCGCCATATTCGGCAACCAATGCGGGGAGTAGCGATCAGGTCCTCACCCAGCTGCAGAGCTGCGCATCACCCGGCACCAACGGTTCGCCGCTGGTGCAGACGGTGACGACCAATGACAACATCACCACTGCCCTCCAGCAGCTGTTCTCCACGGCCCTCCAAGCGGCTCGACTGGTGCAATAATTGTTCTGGGGCGGGCTGTGTTTCGATGGAACGCAGCCCGCCCGAGATCTTTGTGGTCGCGTGCTCGTTTGCGAATAGCCGGATTCCACCTATTCGCGGCACGCTCTAAACAAGGCGCTATTCGCGTCGCCGGATACTGCTGTAAATACCGCCAAGATACGGAGACGAGTGTGGCTGACCTCGCCTCCGTCACAGGCCAGTACTACCGGTACGTCACCTTCTTCACGGCGGCCACGATCTTCCCAGCATTGACCAGCGCGAGCTTTTCGAGATTGGCCGCGTAAGGCATCGGCACGTCCTCGTTGTTGACCCGCAACACAGGCGCATCGAGATCGTCGAACCCTTCCTCCATCGCGATCGCGACGATCTCCGAGCTGATCGAGCAGGTCGGCCAGCCTTCCTCGACAACGACCATCCGGTTGGTCTTCTTCAGGCTCTTGAGCACCGCCGCCTTGTCGAGCGGGCGCAGCGTGCGCAGATCGATGACCTCGACGTCGATCCCCTGCCCCGCCAGTTCCTCGGCCGCTTCGAGCGCAAGCCCGACGCCGATCGAATAACTGACGATCGTCACGTCCTTGCCTTCGCGCATGATCCGCGCCTTGCCGATCGGCAGGACATAATCGTCGAGCGCGGGCACTTCGAACGTCCGCCCGTAAAGCAGCTCATTCTCGAGGAACACGACGGGGTCCTCAGTGCGGATCGCAGCCTTGAGCAGGCCCTTGGCATCAGCGGCGTCGTAAGGCGCGATCACGATCAGCCCGGGGACGCTGGCATACCAAGGGGCATAATTCTGGCTGTGCTGGGCGCCGACCCGGCTTGCAGCACCGTTCGGGCCGCGAAACACGATCGGGCAGCGCATCTGGCCGCCCGACATGTAATTGGTCTTGGCCGCTGAATTGATGATATGGTCGATCGCCTGCATCGCGAAGTTGAAGGTCATGAACTCGACGATCGGGCGCAGGCCGCCCATCGCAGCGCCCGTGCCGACGCCGGCAAAGCCATATTCAGTGATTGGCGTATCGATGACGCGCTTGTCGCCGAACTCGTCGAGCAGGCCCTGGGTAACCTTGTACGCGCCCTGATATTGCGCGACTTCCTCGCCCATCACGAAGACGCGGTCGTCCTTGCGCATTTCCTCGGCCATCGCGTCGCGCAGCGCCTCGCGCAGCGTGATCTTGACCATCTCGGTCCCGGCCGGGATTGCGGGGTCCCTGACCTCGGCATCGTGCTTCGCAGCATCGTACATCTGCCGGGCGCCGGTCTCGACCTGTTTCGGTTCGGGCGTAGGCTCGGCCTTCTGCTCAGCTGGCTCTTCGACGGGCTTTTGGGCGGTCGCCGGTGCGGCTGATGCGGTCGGCGCTGCAGCCTCCTCGCCGTCCGCGTTCAAGGTCGCGATGACGGTGCCGACCTTCACGCCGTCAGTGCCCTCGGCAACCAGGATCTTGCCGATCGTACCTTCGTCGACCGCTTCGAATTCCATCGTCGCCTTGTCGGTCTCGATCTCGGCCATGATGTCGCCGGACTTGACGGTGTCGCCTTCCTTGACGAGCCATTTGGCCAGCGTCCCCTCTTCCATCGTCGGGGAGAGCGCCGGCATCTTGATCTCGATCGCCATCAATAGGACTCCACCAGAATGTCGGTGTAGAGTTCGGCTGGGTCCGGCTCGGGCGTCTGTTCGGCGAAATCGGCGGCTTCGTTCACGATCTTCCTGATCTCCTGATCGACCTTCTTGAACTCATCCTCCTTCACGCCCTGCTCCTCGAGCAGCTTTTTTACGTGATCGATCGGATCGGACTTGTCGCGGACGGACTGGACTTCCTCCCGGCTGCGATATTTCGCCGGATCGGACATGGAATGGCCGCGATAGCGATAGGTCTTCATCTCGAGGATGATCGGCCCTTTGCCGGCCCGCACCCAGGCCAGCGCTTCTTCCGCGGCACCGCGGCAGGCGAGCACATCCATGCCGTCGACCTGGATGCCGGGAATGCGGAAGCTCTCGCCGCGACGATAAAGCTGATCCTCGGAGGAGGAGCGGTTGACGCTGGTGCCCATCGCGTACTGGTTGTTCTCGATGACGTAGATCACCGGGAGCTTCCACAGCTCGGCCATGTTGAAGCTCTCGTAAACCTGACCCTGATTCGAGGCGCCGTCGCCGAAATAGGCGAGGCAAACCCCGCCATCGCCCTTGTATTTGTGGCTAAAGCCGAGCCCGGTGCCGAGCGAGACCTGCGCACCGACAATGCCGTGGCCGCCATAGAATTTATGCTTGATGCTGAACATGTGCATCGAGCCGCCCTTGCCCTTCGAGATGCCAGCCTGGCGCCCGGTCAGCTCAGCCATCACATCCTGGGGCGGGATGCCGCACAACAGCATATGGCCGTGGTCGCGGTAGCCGGTGATCACGCTGTCATTTTCGGTGAGCGCGGATTGCAGCCCGACCGCGACAGCTTCCTGGCCGATATAGAGATGGCAGAAGCCACCGATCAGGCCGAGGCCGTAAAGCTGGCCGGCCTTCTCCTCGAAGCGCCGGATGAGCAGCATCTGCTTGTAGAATTCGAGCAGTTCGGCCTTGGAGGCCTTGTAGGGCGTGGGTTCGTCAGGACGCTCACGATTGGGCGTCAGGGGCTCGCTTTTGCGAGAAGCGGGGGCTTTGGCCACGTGCGCGAAACCTCGTTTCCGTAGGGGAGGAAGCGGCCCTATAGGCCTGATCCTGCCTCGACTTCAATCGCCCAACGCACCAGCGATGGCTGAGTGCCGCCGGCAACCCTGTGCCCACCGGCCCGCTCGGGCGCAAAGCGCTGTTTTTGCCCGATCCGGGCCATGTCCGCAGCGGGGGGAGCGGGTCGTATTGGGAGCGGTCAATCTCGAATCCGGACAGTCCTCACGCGATTGGTGACCTTTCCTCAAGCCACCCGAGAAAGGCTGGCTCGGCTGGCGCGCCTTTGCGCAATCGGCCGGAACATCAGAAGTTTGACCTGCCCAAGGAAAGAAGATTGCCGCGCGCTGGATCGGGCGCTTAAAGGCACCCGTGATGGAGTCGCCCCCGCACCCCTTACGCATCGCCAATTTCCGCGCCTATTGGCTCGCACGTTTCATGATGACGCTGGCGCAGAACGGCATGATCATCGTGATCGGCTGGCAGACCTATACGATCGCGCGCACGACCATGTCCCCGGCGGGCGCCGCGGCACAGCTCGGCCTGATCGGGCTGCTGCAATTCGTGCCGCTGTTCGTTTTGACACCGGTCACCGGTTTGGTGGCGGATCGCTTCGATCGCCGCCTGATCACACGCCTCACCGTCGCGCTCCAGATACTGTGCGCGCTGATTCTCGCCATGGCCACTTACGAAGGCTGGATGACGCTGCCGGTATTGTTCTCGGTCGCCGTGTTGCTCGGCGTCGGCCGCGCCTTTTCCGGCCCGGCCTTTTCGTCGCTGGCGCCGAACCTGGTGCCGCGTGAAGTGCTGCCGACCGCAATCGCGCTGAGCTCGATCTCGTGGCAGGTCGGCACGATCATTGGCCCGGCGATCGGCGGCTTCGCTTATTCGATCGCCCCTTCCGCCGCCTATTTCCTGGCGACCGGGCTGTTCGGCGTTGCGTTCCTCTGCCTGTTCCTGATCGGGCCGGTGCCGCGCACCACGAAGATCGGCGATGCGCATCCGTTCCGGCAGATCCTCGATGGGCTCGCCTATGTCGGGCATAACAAGATGATCCTCGGCACGATCACGCTCGATCTGTTCGCTGTGTTCCTCGCCGGCACCAGCGCTGTGCTGCCGATCTACGCCCATGACATATTGCATGTCGGGCCAAGGGGGCTGAGCCTGCTCGCCGGGGCGCCTGCGGTCGGCGCGGCGGTGACCGCGCTGTTCTTTTCGTTCAGGCCGATCAAGACCAATGTCGGACCGAAGATGCTCGGCGCCGTCCTCGTCTATGGCAGCGCGACTGTGATCTTCGGCCTGTCGACGCTGATACCGCTCAGCCTGATCGCTTTGGCGATCGCCGGCGCGGCCGACATGTTCTCAGTCTATATCCGCCAGTCGCTGATCCAGCTCTACACGCCGGACGAAATGCGCGGCCGGGTCGGCGCTGTCTCGCAGCTGACCATTTCAGCATCCAATGAGCTCGGCGAAGCGGAATCCGGTTTCCTCGCCTCGATGCTCGGCCCGGTCGGCGCGGTGCTGGTCGGCGGCGGCGGCGCGATTGTCGTGACGATCCTTTGGACCTATCTCTTCCCCGCTATTCGCAACGCCAAGACATTCGACCCACCCACAACACCGCAAGACGCGTCAGATATTGAGATGGAGGCAGCACGATGAAAGCCAACACGATCCTCGATACGATCGGCAATACCCCGCATATCCGCGTGCAGAAGCTGTTCCCCGGCGCCGAGGTGTGGATCAAGTCCGAGCGCTCGAACCCTGGCGGCTCGATCAAGGACCGGATCGCGCTCGCCATGATCGAGGCGGCCGAAACATCGGGCGACCTCAAGCCCGGCGGCACGATCATCGAACCGACCAGCGGCAATACCGGCGTCGGCCTGGCGATGGTCGCCGCGGTCAAGGGCTACAAGCTGATCCTCGTGATGCCCGAGAGCATGTCGCTTGAGCGCCGCCGCCTGATGCTGGCTTATGGCGCGACCTTCGACCTCACGCCGCGCGAAAAGGGCATGAAGGGGGCGATCGAGCGCGGGCTGGAGCTGATCGCGCAGACCCCGAACAGCTGGATGCCGCAGCAGTTCGAGAACCCGGCCAATATCGCCGTCCATGCCCGCACGACGGCGCAGGAGATACTGAACGACTTCCGCGATTCGCCGATCGACGTGATCATCACCGGAGTCGGCACCGGCGGCCACATCACCGGCGTCGCCGAGACGCTGAAGAAGGAATGGCCGCACCTCAAGGTCTATGCGGTCGAGCCCGAGGCATCGCCGGTCATCTCCGGCGGCCAGCCCGGCCCGCACCCGATCCAGGGCATCGGCGCCGGCTTCATCCCCGCCAATCTCCACACCCAGGCAATCGACGGGGTGATCAAGGTCGATGCCGCCGTCGCCAAGGACATGGCGCGGCGCGCTGCCACTGAGGAAGGCATGCTGGTCGGCATTAGTTCCGGCGGGACGCTGGCGGCGATCCTGCAGAAATTGCCTGACCTGCCAGACGGCACGCGGGTGCTCGGTTTCAATTACGATACCGGCGAGCG
>JBDTXU010000186.1:0-2255 GCA_040006055.1 Sphingomonas bacterium
TAATTGTCGTTGATCCGCTTGAACCGGTCGATATCGAGGATCGTCACCCAGAGCGGTGCATCGGTTCGCTCGGAGCGTTCCGCCTCCGCCTCCAGGGCTTCGAAAAAGGCGCGACGATTGGCCAGGCCGGTCAACGCGTCAGTGTTGGCGATCCGTTGGAGGTCGGCTGCGGCGCTGGTCGCCCGCTCCTGGGCGCGGATCGCGATAATGCCGACCATCCCCATGCTGGAAAGCACAAGGAAACCGATCGCGATCAGCCCATAGCCATGGGTCGCCACCCGCCGGTCTGCAATATTCATGTCGAGTTTGCGCGTCGCGAGGAGACTTCGCTCCAGTTTCTCGATCGAGCCGATCGATGCGAGCACCGCGTTGAACCCTGCGCCCTTGTCCTTGCGGACCATCGCGACGACCTCGCCGTGTCGGCCCTGCGCTTCGAGATCGGAGGCTCGGTTGAGCAACGTGTAGTAATTGGCCAGATCGCGATTCAGCGCCATGAGGTTTTCGCGTTGTCGGGGATTGTCGGCGGTCAACGCGCCAAGCTTGGCAAGAGCTGCGAGCGTCTGGCGTTTCCCGTCCGCGAAATCACGCAGCAAACCGCGATCCCCGGTCAGCAGATAGTTGCGCTGGCCGCGCTGTGCCGAATAGACCGAAGCCCGAAGGTCCCCGGTCTCGATCAGCACGTCTAGCGTATGCACATACCAGCGCTCCGCCTGCTGATGCTGCGAGGTCGCGCGCACCCGGTTGACGACAAGCGCCGTGGTTAACGACGTCATCAGCGCGAGCGCGAACGCGAGCAGGATCGACAGACGACGCGTGGTGAAGGTGAAGCGCCTCACGAACCGAAAGAGCGGCTCGATCAGCCTGGGGCCGCGATCGGAACTTCGGCGCTCTCTCATCCACCCGCCCTACGAGCGTGGGGTTGACGAATGCTGAAGATGTCGATCGAATTAACCAAACAATCTTGACATGCGTTAAGTCGCGGACGCTCTTCGCGCTGTTCCGATCACCTCAGGCCGCGACGAACATCTCCGGCGGCAGCGCCATCATCGCCTCGGCCCCGCCTTCGATCTTGCGGCGGAAGGCGCCGGCATCGGGCATGATCCGCTCGGCATAATAGCGCGCGGTCACCAGCTTGGCGTCGAGGAACGCGGCATCACCCTCCCCCGCTGCCTTCAGCTTCGCGGCGGCCATCGCCATGCGCAGCCACATCAGCCCGACCGCAACGATCCCCATCAGGTGCAGATAGGGCTGAGCGCCGGCACCGACATTCTCCGGGTTCTTCATCCCGTTCTGCAGGAACCACAAAGTCGCCTGCTGCAGCTCCGCATTGGCCTTTTCGAGCCGCGCGGCGAAATCGGCGGTGGCGGGATCGGCCTTGCCCGCCGCGACATCCTCACCGACCACCTTGAAGAAGGCCTGCACCGCGCGCCCACCGTTCAGCGCCAGCTTGCGCCCGACCAGATCCATCGCCTGCACGCCATTGGTGCCCTCATAGATCATCGAAATCCGGGCATCGCGGACATATTGCTCCATGCCCCATTCGGCGATGTAGCCATGACCGCCATAAACCTGCTGCGCGTTGGTCGCGACCTCATAGCCCTTGTCAGTGCCATAGCCCTTGATCACCGGGGTCAGCAGCCCGACCAGATCGGCGGCGAGCTGGCGCTCCTCCTCGGTCGCGGCGCCGTGCTCGAGATCGGCCTGGAGCGCGCCCCACAGGCACAAGGCGCGGATGCCCTCGGTCAGTGCCTTGGCGTCCATCAGCATGCGGCGGACATCAGGATGGACGAACAGCGTATCGGCCTTTTCCTGCGGATCCTTCGCCCCGGTCAGCGCACGGCCCTGGCGGCGGTCATGGGCGTACTGGACCGCGTTCTGATAGGCGGTCTCAGCGACCGCGAGGCCCTGCAGCCCGACGCCGAGCCGCGCCGCGTTCATCATGATGAACATCGCGGCGAGGCCCTTCATCTCCTCGCCGACCAGCCAGCCGGTCGCGCCGTCATAGTTCATCACGCAGGTCGAATTGGCGTGGATGCCCATCTTGTGCTCGATCGAGCCGCAGGTGACCGCGTTGCGCGCGCCGAGCGAGCCGTCCTCATTGACCAGGAACTTCGGCACCACGAACAGCGAAATGCCCTTCGAGCTGTCCGGCGCGCCCGGCGTCTTGGCCAGCACGAGATGGATGATGTTCTCGGTCAGGTCATGCTCGCCCGACGAGATGAAGATCTTGGTGCCGGTGATCGCATAGCTGCCCC
>JBDTXU010000187.1:0-2428 GCA_040006055.1 Sphingomonas bacterium
ATCCGCTCCAACCTCGCGGTCGGCGGCTCGGCGGAGAAGTCGATCCTGACGCCCGAAGAGGAGGAAATCTGCGCGGTCCTCGGGCCCGAATTGCGGCGCCGCGGCCTGTTGTTCGTTGGCATCGACGTGATCGGCGGAAAGTGGCTGACCGAGATCAACGTCACCTCCCCGACCGGCATCGTCGCGATCGAACGCTTCGACGGAACCGACGTGGCGGGCCTGATCTGGGATGCGATCGAGGCCAAGGTCCTTGAGTCGGCCAGGAAAACGGTTTGATGGGCTTCCTCGCGCTCATGGGGCTGGCTGCGCTGGTCATTGGGGGCCCGGCGGTGCGGCGAGATTTGCGCGACAGGCGATGGGTCTTGGCCGCCCATGATGTCTTGTTTATCCTTACGAGCGCCCTTGCGTTTTTGGTGATGTACGCCGTCTTTAGCTTCTTCGGTTTGTGAAGTCCGCGCTCGCCCATAATCGGTGAGGGGATCAGTGACCGACCTCATCATCACCCTCATCGCCTGGGGCGGCTATCTCGGCATCTTCCTGCTGATGGCGCTCGAGAATATCTTCCCGCCAATCCCCTCCGAAGTGATCATGGGCCTGGGCGGCATCGCCGTCGCGCAAGGGCGGATGGAGATGGTGCCGCTGCTCCTGTGGGGCACGGCGGGCAGCGTCGCGGGCAATTATGTCTGGTACGCGATCGGCCGGCATTTCGGCTATCTTGGGCTCCGGCCGACGGTCGAACGCTATAGCCGCTGGCTCACCGTCGAATGGCAGGATGTCGAACGACTCCACGACTTCTTCGCGCGCCACGGCCAATGGATCGTGTTCGTATTCCGCTTCATGCCGACCTTTCGGACGATCGTGTCGCTTCCCGCCGGCATGGCGCACATGCCGCGCTGGCGATTCCTGCTCTGGACTGCCGCGGGCGCGGCGGTCTGGGACAGCATCCTCGCCGGCGCCGGCTATTATCTCGGCACCAACTTCCACGAGCTCGACCGGTTCGTCGGCCCGGCCGCCATTGGCATCATGGCAGTGATCGCCTTCGCCTATCTCTGGCGTGTGATCACCTGGAAGCCGCGCAGCTGAGCAAAGGCGGCCTGGGAGTGAGATATCTGCTAGCCGACGCGATCAACTTGATACCGGACTGAGCGTCCCCCGATATCCTACGAGCAGACCAAAAACCGGCAGCCTGATTTCCACATCGAAGCAGAATTGCCCCTCGCGCTCGGTTTCAAAGCTCAATCCCGTCGGCAGGAGGAACTGGGGCATGGGAATGCCCAGCACGGACCACCGCCTCGGGATCAGGAGCAGCCGATCGCCCTCAACCACCAAAGCCAGCGCGATGGACGCCAGCCCGAACCGCTCCGCCACGAGATGCTCATTCCGTCCCGTGCCCGCCGACTGCACCGAGGAGAAGCACTTGCCGCCGAAATTGCGCGTCCAGCGCTCCGCGCCGCCCTCCCGCGAAAAAGTCACCGTGACGGGCACGCGTGACGCGGCGCTCGGAAAGCCGATAAGCGCCGCTGCAAGCGCGGCCACCGGCCCATGGCCGCGTCGCACCTCCGCAAAGCCCGCCCATTGCCGCGCTGCGGTATTGCCATGGAGTTCCTGAAGTCGCGGCGGAAGCGAGGCGAACGCCGAGCCCAGGATCCTGCGGTACAGCGGCCCCTCCGCATCGCCCTCGCGAAACCCGGTGAAGATCTGCCGGCTCTGAAACAGCGTTTCATAATCGGCGAGATCAAGCGCGCGGACGCCGGGCCGCGCTCCCGCCTCTGGCCGTGTGCCGGCCAGCAGGTTCCGCACGATCGCTTCGATCGCCATTGAGGGGATATATGGGCCGTCATCGCCCTCAGCCAGCAGATGCCAGCTTCGCTCGACATCCCGACCGGTCGCGATGCCGCGAGCATGGACGAACATGCCGCCGCGATGCTCGCCGAACCGCATCCGGTTGAGCACCGCATAGCAGAGCCGCGAAAGGGGCTCGAGCGACGGCAGCCTGAACGTGGCACGGGCCTTCGCCAGCAGATTGAGCGCGCGGTGCAGGATTTCCGGCACCGGCCCGGCCCCCATCCAGATATCGGTTATCGTGGGGTGCTCGGGTGGAATGACCTGCAGGTCCGGCACATCGACCAGCGAGAAAAGCGTGTTCCGAAGCGGCAATCGGCCCGGCACCGCGATGGTGAAGCGCATGCTCTCCGCCAGCCCCACGCCATGCGACGGCTTGCCGTGCCGCTGCAGCTTCACCGGGGAGCCGGCATAGCCCACCACCGCGCGCATGACGTTCAGGCCGATCCCGGCATAGGGTGACGGCGCGATGCCGCCTTCGACCGAAACCAGGTCCATCGTCTTCGCCATCTCCCGGAGGACAGCGGCGGTCAGGACGGGAAAGCTGCTGATGCCCGACAGGACGAACACGCCCGCGGCCTTCGCC
>JBDTXU010000188.1:0-2763 GCA_040006055.1 Sphingomonas bacterium
TGTCAGTCCTGCTCACCGGTTCGATGGGTAATCTGAGCTTCAGCTATTCGGGGCAGGAAGCGCTTTCGCATCTGTTCGTCCGAGGGCATTGGGGACGCCTGGCGCGGGTGGTAGCCGAGTTGCGGCTCAGCAAGAGAGGCTGGCCTGGGCTGGTAAAGCAGACGATGGAGCCATTCCTGCCAATATGGAACCGCCACGCCCAGCCTGGGCTCACCCTACCTGCTGTCTCAAAGCTCGCTCGCGCCGAGTCAGCGAAAGCCCTTCGCCCGAGCACCGATGCTTTTGCCATTCGCCTGCGGGCGCTCCGGCGCGTCGATATCGGCAATTTCGGCAAGGGCGCACTCGCCGGCTGGGGGCTCGATATCCGGGACCCGACTGCGGACCGTCGGCTGGTCGAATTCGCACTGGCGTTGCCGGTCGAACATTTCCTTGCCGGCGGCATGGCGCGCGGCCTCGCCCGGCAAGGACTTGCCGACCGGCTTCCCCGGGTCGTGCTCGAAGAGCATCGCCGGGGCTATCAGGGCGCCGGCTGGCATGAGGGGCTGACCGAACGCCGCTCCCACTTGCTGGACGAGGTGGCTGCAATCGACCGTTGCCCGGAAGCAACTGCGATCCTGGACATGCCGCGTCTCCAGACCCTTGTGGGGGAATGGCCCACAAACTGGGAGGCGCCCCACACCGAGAGCCTCTATCGCGCGCGCCTGCTTCCAGCGATCGCCGCAGGTCATTTCATCCGCACGACGATCTGACAAACGGCCAGCTATCCCGCATCACCACGCAGATGCGCATGCACCGCGTCGACCGTTGCGCCGAACCAATCCGTACTCCAGGGCCGATCGAGCTCGAACACCGGCACCTTCGAGACAATGTCGAGGCTCGCCGCCCAATGCCGCCGCGAATCGCCAAGCGTCGCAAGATAGCGGCCGCGATAGGTGTTCGCGATCAGGGCATTCAGCGCCTCTGCGCCGCGCAGCCGCCGGATCGCGACTCGCGCCGCGTCCTCACCGCCGCTCGCAAGTGTGAAGACAGCGGCGAGCGGTGCCGATTCCGGCGTGTCGCTCCACTGTGCCGGCACGGTATATTTGTCGCGGCCGTCGAGGACCGCTTCAAAGTCATCGGCTGTTCGCCCGCTCCGCTCGAGCGAATCGCGCCACAGTCGCATATGCGGGATGCCGGCATGGACGATCGGCTGACCCGCCCCGTCAAAGTCGATCACACAGACATCGTCCGAAAGCAGACAGTGCCCACGATCATGGAAAAGCGAGGCCAGGGTCGATTTGCCGGCCCCGGACCGACCGGTGAAGGCCACCGCCCTGCCCCCGATCACGATCGCATTCGCATGTAGCGGCAACAGCCCGCGCTGATGCAGCAACGCACCGAACGCCGAGCCGAGCAGGAACAGCCGCACGTTGCGCGGCGACACGTCCTGATCCGGATCGACGAAAATTCGGCGCCCCTGCTCGATCAGATATCGGCTTATTTCCGGCACGTACAGCACCACGCCCTCAGCCGTCAGCGTTAGCCCCGCCACCTCTCTTGCAGGTGCCGTCACGCCCAGATCGCGCAAACGTATATCGACGTCAGCCTCGCGGGCCTGAGTCAGGCGCAATTCGGGAAGCTCCATCTCCGATCGCACGGTCAGGCCGAACAACGTGTAATGGAAGTGCCTGTCGGCGGGTCCCGGCGGAGCGTTCATTGGCTGCACTGCTATGCGGCCCTTGCCGGCGTGTCGACCCGGCTAGTTGCTCCGGCCTTCCGTGCTGGCGCGTGCTGGAAATACAGCACGCATCGCCGGGAATTAGCGCACCGACCCATCGTTCTATCCAGCCACTGTGCAAGGGTGGATGTCGAAAATCGACAAATGACCATTATGTGGGACAAGAACGCACGATTTGGACTTTACAGCCGTTTTCATATATTGGACAAGTCTGACGCTGGACAGTTACGTGGAGAGCATCTGAGGCAGCAGGCCATTGCCAGTCGCATGTACGAGTTCACGGCCAGGCCGCCTCACCACTTCTCCCGGACGCCCAGAACAAAAGCCTTTGATTCAAAAGGCGCCAGGGGAGGCACGGGAATGACCTTAGACGTCACCAAGAGAAGCCGGGGATGGCTTCACCATTCATCGTTGCTGGCCATGACCACGATGCTGGCGGTTGCCGCCGTGCCGTCGGGGGCCGCCGCCCAGGCCGCACCAGCAGCCGATACGCCTATAGTGGCGGCTGATACGGACGCTGACAGCGCCGGCGATATCGTCGTTACCGGCTACCGCGCTGCGCTTGCCAGCGCGATCGCCAACAAGCGGATTTCGAACAACATTGTCGACGTCATCAAGGCGGACGACATGGCGAGCTTCCCGGACGCCAACCTTGCTGAATCGATCCAGCGAATCCCGGGCGTGTCGATCACGCGGGACGCCGGCGAAGGACGCAACGTAACGGTTCGCGGCCTTGGCGGAGATTTCGTCCGCACCCTGCTGAACGGGATCGAGGCCTATTCATCGACGACGGGCTCGACGCTCGGCGTGGTCGCCGGCATCAACCGTACGCGCGGTTTCGACTATTCGACCTTCGCGTCGGAACTGTTCAACAGCGTTACGGTCAGCAAGACGCAATCAGCCGAGATGGACGAAGGCTCGCTCGCCGCGACGATCGACCTTTCGACCGGCCACCCGTTCGACAAGCCCGGCTTCCGCGCCGCGATTTCCGGGCAGGGCGCTTATTACGACAGCAACAAATCCTTCGCGCCGCGCGTCGCCGGCCT
>JBDTXU010000189.1:0-1599 GCA_040006055.1 Sphingomonas bacterium
TCGGTGCGGCTTCGACCCGCAAGCTGTATCTCAAGCTCGAGACCCGGCAATTCTATGCCCTGTTCGGCGATTTCGAGACCGGCTTCACTGACACCGATCTCGGCTATTATTCCCGCTCGGCGACCGGCCTCAAGGCCCAGTATCGCGGCAAGCACGTGGATGCCTCGGCGTTTGCGGCACGCATCGCGACCAACCACCACCGGGTCGAGATCCAGGGCAATGGCCTGACCGGCCCCTATTCGCTCGGCGCACGCGATGTCGTCGCGAACAGCGAGCAGGTCGTGATCGAAGTGCGCGACCGGCTCCGCTCGGAGAAGATCGTCGAGCAGCACACCCTGACCCGCTTCATCGATTACGACATCGATTATGCCGCGGGCACGCTGCGCTTCTCCTCGCCAGTGCTGAGCCGCACCAGCAACCTCGACCCGCAGTTCATCGTGATCAATTACGAAGTCGACGGCCTGAACGGCGGCGAGATCAACGCCGGCGCGCGCGCAACCTGGCGCACCACTGACGATAAGGTGCGGGTCGGCGTGACGGGAATTCGGGATGCCGGCGATACCGGGCACACCACGATCGCCGTTGCCGACGCTCGGGTGCGGATCGGCAAGGGTAACGAAGTGCGCGCCGAAGTCGCCGCCAGCCATGCCGATGGCGCCGGGGGCATCGATACCGCATGGCAGGTCGAGGTCGAGCATCACGACAGCAAGTTCGATGTCCTCGCTTATGCGCGCCAGCAGGCGGACGACTACGGCGTCAGCCAACAGAATCTCGCCGAGCGCGGACGGCGCAAGTTCGGCGTCGACGCCAGCGTGCGGCTGACCAAGAGCTTGTCTGCCTCGGGGAGCGCATGGAGCGACACAGCGCTCGATGGCAGCGCGAACCGCATCGCGATGCGCGCGCAGCTCGAATATCATACTGGCAAAACCGTCCTACGGCTTGGCGCAACGCACGCCCAGGATAGCGGCGGGACGGTTCCCGATGCGCAATCGACGCTGATTGAAGCCGGCGCGACACAGCGGCTGTTCGACAACCGGCTCGAACTCGATGCCTCCACCAGCTTCGCCATCGGCCATGCCGAGAGCGTTGACTTCCCGGCCCAGCACCGCGTTGGCGCGCGCTTCCAGATCAATCCGGCCGTCGCGCTGGTCGGCTCCTACGAGATCGCGCACGGCGAAGCAGTCGATGCTCGCACCGCGCGGATCGGCTTCGATCTGAAGCCCTGGGCCGGTGCGCGGCTGACCACCGCCGTCGCCGGGCAGTCGACTGGCGAATATGGCCGCCGCGCCTACGCCGCCTATGGCCTGGCCCAGTCCCTGCAGCTCGGCAAACATTGGTCGGTCGACGTCACGCTCGACGGCAACCGTACGCTGAGTGGCATTGATCCGAACACGCTGGTCAACCCAGCGCAGCCGGCCGTGTCGGGCGGGTTCATCGGCTCGGGCAACACCGTCACCGAGGATTTCACCGCCATCACGCTCGGCGCGACCTATCGCGGCAAGACCTGGAGCGGCACAGCGCGGGCGGAATATCGTCTCGGTTCTCTCGGCGACCGCATGGGCTTCACCGCTGGATTGATCCGGCGGCTCGGCGATGGCC
>JBDTXU010000190.1:0-10215 GCA_040006055.1 Sphingomonas bacterium
TGGGCTTGGCCGGGGCGCCTTCGGCCTGCCAGGCGGCGAACGCATTGCCGTGGGTGCCGTCGACCCGCCACACACGGGCCGAATGCGCCCCTGCACGCAGGCCACTGAGGCGGACCTGGAGGGCTGCGTCGGGCCCGGGCAGGTCGTCATCATGATAATACCAGAGTAGGACGGCGACCTTGCCCTGCGCGGTGCGGGTCGCGAGCGCGCCGATATCGGGCGCGCCGCGCACGCCTTCCGCGACGATCCGGTCGAGTGGGGTCTGCGCATCGCTCGACGCGGCGATCTGATCGGGCCCGAGCCGCGCCATCAGGCGGAAAATGTTGAGCACCGGCAGGTCCACGCCGTTGGTCGCGAGCTGGCGGTAGCCCGCGAACCAGGGCTGGCCGACAAAAGTGTAGGACCAGGACAGCGCCCCTTCGAGCTTCACCTGCCGGCGCCGCGCCAGCTCCCACAATCGCGCATAGCTGGCGGCGGTGTAGCTCGAATACATGGTGCCGTTGCGATAGGCGTTTTGCGGGCCCGGACAGGCGGCGCATCCCTCGGGATCATTCTCGCCGATGATGATCGGCTTGGCCGCGAGTGCGGGAACCGCGGCGATCTTGGCGAAGCCCTCGTCCACCGTCCTGAGCTGGTTCGATATACCCATCCGCACATGGCCATCGACGATCGACGGCTGACCCTTGGCATGGAACGCGACGAAGTCGGTCGGCGTACCGATCTTGCCGGTGGCGTAATTGGTACCGGTGGTCACGTGCGCGAGGAAGCCGTCCATGAAGGCGCCGCCCGAGCCGGCGACGTCGGGGCCGCCGACGCGTGCGGTCGGCAGCGCGCGGCGGACGGCGTCGATCGCGTAATCGTGCAGCCGATAGAATTCCGCCGGGCTGCCGTGCCAGTAGAAATCGAGATTGGGCTCGTTCCACACCTCGAAATACCAGCGCTCGACCTCGGCCCGGCCGTAGCGTTCCACGTTGTGAAGCGTCCAGCGATAGACCAGCTCGGCCCATTTCGCGTAATCTGCGGGCGGGTAGGTCCAGCCAGAATCGGTCTTGTTGTTGGCACCGGCCCGCCAGACGTGACGATAGGGCACGCCGGCGGGCGCGCTGCTCATCGCCTGCGGCATGAAGCCGATCTCGAGATAGGGATGCACGCCGCGTGCGCGGTAAGTATCGATGATCCCGTCGATGATCGCCCAGTCATAGACCGGCCGACCGTCCTTATCCTCGGTGTAGATGTTGGTGCTGCCCCATTTGAAATCGGCTTTGCCGTCACCGGTGGTCAGCAGATTATGGGCACGGAAATGGACCTCACCCGGACGCAGGCTGCCGAGCTCGAGCAGGAGCCCGGCGCCGTCTTTCGTCGTGGCATAATTGGGCTCGTCCGCGCCGAAGAAGCGCCAGATCGGCGGAAGCGGCGCCACTGTGTGGCCAGCCTCCACCAATACCGAAACCGGCAGATCCGCCGCTACGGCTGTGCCCGTGTTCAGCAGCGCCGCGGCGGCAATGAACCAATAGTGCTTCGCGGTTAGGCCACCCAGCATCTTGCTTCCCCCGCAACGGTGTCGAGGCGAGAGTTGATACCAGAAAGTCCCGCGCGCGGAATGCCGGAAACACCTTCGTCAATGTTTGAGGAACAGCGGCACGCGGGAGTCCTTCAGCAACCGCTCGGTCACTCCGCCGAACAGGCTTTCGACAAGCCGCGAATGCCCGAAAGCCGCCCCTCACCGCTTGCAGGCTCGGTGCTTTGACCGCGGTCAAGCCGTTGTTGATCGATGGCCGATGCTCGCGATCATCGAACAGGCCCGCACGGCTGTGGCGCGTACGCGCTCCAGCTGTTCGGCAGCATAGGTCTGGCTCATATTCGGGACGACCGAGTCGATCATGATGTGCTCGCTCTGCTTCATGCCGAAGCCGCGCCACAGATAGACATCGAATATCTCGCGCAACGACAGGGCTTGTCCCTGTTCGTTGAGCCAAGGCAGCGACGTGCCGGACGTCGAGAACGACAATAAAGGCTTGCCGCGCAGCGCCGGCTGTCCGACCTGATCGTGCAGGTCCCGAAAGGAATAGCCCGCACCCAGAACCCGATCGACATAGCCGATAAGGATCGCGGGCGGCAGCGCAAACCAGATTGGATAGACGAGCACGAGAGTGTCGCAATTGGCGAGATGATCGAGTTCGATCGCGACATCGGGCGCGGGCGACCAGTCACCTTGAAGCGGCCGTTCAGCGACCTTGAGCACCGGATCGAAACCAAGCGCGTACAGGTCGCGGACAACGACCTCCTGGTGGCACTCGGTCGCGGCCTCGACATAGGTGGCGACAATCGCGTGGTCGAAGCTGCTCGGCGAAGGGTTTGCGCATATGACGAGATGGGTCGGCCGCCTGCCCGCCGCGGTGGCCATTGGAGGCGAATTGGTCGTTGGCTGGATGTCAGTCATAGTCGGTCTCCCAAGGCGGCCTCCTAAGGCGGCAGAGCGCGCTCATTCGCCAGTCCGCCCGCCGCCTCTGTTTTGCCGGAGGCGGACGCAGCAGCCCTGGTCCTGAAAGGTGTCGTGAAACCCACTCAGTCGGCGGTCATTGCCTCCGAGACGGTCACGACAGAAGCAGCAGGATCAAGGCGACATTAGCCGCGATGACGAGGTAAAGGAACCAATTGTTGCTGAAGCCGACCATTGGGATCCCTCCCGTTCTGCGGGAGAGACCATGGTGACCCAATCGTCCGCGAACGCTTTGATCGCGGTCAAACGGGGTGGCCGCACAGCGCTGCCGCCGGCCACCAGGTCCTGGAGCCGCAGAAGCGCGCGGTCAGCCAGCGCTTTTGCTGGTCAGGCGGTCAGCCGCCCAACCCGCGATAGGCTACCCATGCGACCGCGGACAGCACAAGCGCCAGCCCCAGGCTCGCAGCTTTGATCCAAACGTTCTGCCGCCCGGTCACGATCTGATATGCCCCGTTGACGATGGTCGCGATCCCGAAGGCGATCACCGCGGCGAACAGGCGCAGGATCATCCGCGCCTGTTCCGCCGTTCCCGTGAAATTGCTGTCGGGCGAATAGGGGTGGAGCAGCGCCGGCGCCATGTTCAGGGTGACGGTACCCATCAGCCCGACCAGGAACAGGCCGAGCAGCAGCAGGAACCAGCCGATCCGGCGCACCATCTTCGGCGTCCGCATCCTGGTGCCGCATTTCGGGCATTTCTCGACAATGCCATCGACGGTTTCGCGGCAGCTGAACGACAGACATTTGCTGGTTTCCGGCATGGATACCCCTTTGGTTCGTGTTTGGGCGTCGCCTCCACTTTGCGGGAGTCCGGCGCATCGCGACCATCATCGGCAATCCCGCGAAACCCGCGCGGCTTATCCCTTCATCTGGCGTTTGACTGACGCCATCGTCGCCTTGCCATAAGGGGGTTTGAGCCCGGCAAGCTTCGCCACGTCAAGCTTTGCCTGTTTGTAAACGCTCTTGGCGTGGCTGAACGTCCTGAATCCATCGAGCCCGTGATAGGCGCCCATCCCCGACGGGCCCACCCCGCCGAACGGCAGATCCTCCATGCTGATATGGAAGATCACATCGTCTAGCGTCACGCCGCCGGCGATCGTCCGATCGAGCACCGTCCGCCGCTCGCCCTCGTCGCCGCCGAAATAATAGAGGCCGAGCGGACGGTCGCGCCGGTTCACCTGGTCGATCGCGTCGGCAATGCCGGTGTAGCGGCGCACAGGCAGGATCGGCCCGAAAATCTCCTCCTGCATCACTGCCATGTCATCGGTCACGTCAGTGACGATATGCAGCGGCATCTTGCGCGCATTGGACGCGCCGAAATCCTCGTTCGCCGGGTTGACCATCTCGACCTTGGCGCCCTTGGCCCGGGCGTCGTCGAGCAGGCCGTTCAACCGCGCGAAATGCCGGTCGTTGATGATCGCGGTATAGTCCGGATTGGCCAGCAGGCTCGGATACATGGCGGTCGCCGCCGCCTTCAGGCCGGTGACCACCTCGGACTCCTGCTCGGCGGTGACCAGCATATAGTCAGGCGCGAGGCAGATCTGCCCCGCGTTCAACATCTTGCCGATCGCGACGCGCTCGGTCGCGCGGGCGACATTCACGCCCTTGCCGATGATCACCGGCGATTTGCCGCCGAGCTCGAGCGTGACCGGTGTCAGATTGTCGGCCGCGGCATGGAGGATATGTTTGCCGACCGCGGTGGCGCCGGTGAAGATCAGGTGATCGAACGGCAGCTCGGCAAAGGCCTTGCCGATATCGGGCCCGCCCGAGACGAAAGCGAGCTCGTCGGCTGCGAAATATTTTGCGACGATCTCCTCGAACAGCGCGGCGACGCGCGGGGTATATTCCGACGTCTTCACCATCGCCCGGTTGCCTGCGGCGAACACGCCGGCGAGCGGCGACATGACGAGGTTGACCGGAAAATTCCAGGGCGAGATCACCCCAACCACGCCTTTGGGCTGATATTCGATCCACGCCTTTGCACCGAGCAGGCTGAGAGGGAACTGCACCGGGCGCTTCTCTGCCTTCGCCCATTTCTCGACTGATTTGATCGCATGATTGATCGGCGCGATCGAACTCGCGACATCGGTCAGCATCGATTGCTCGCGACTGCGATGCCCGAAATCCTCACTAAGCGCATCGCAGAACCGATCCGCATTGTCCGAGATCATCGCGGCGGCGCGTTTAAGCCGATCCTTGCGCACCGCGATCGACACGGGAAGCTCGGCCATGAAGGCGCCGCGCTGTTCGGCCAGGATTTCCTGCATCGTCGCCATTTTCATTTTCTCCCCTGCCGCCTGCGTTCAGGTACAGCCGATCAGCCCCACGATCGGCAATACGACGCCATCCTGCCCCTTGCGGTCAAGCCGCAACGTTCCTCCCGACACCTGCGCGCCGTCCTTGATATCGCCGCGTGCCACGACTGTCATGTCGAGCGTCGCGGTCACGTCGCCCGATCCGTAATCGGCGCTGTTCGCGAAACCAAAGCCGGCATCGCCCTGTTGCGAGGCGCGCGCCAGATCAGTGATTGTGCCGCCCAGCGACAGGCGGAGCTGGGCCGGATCGGCGGTCACCATCGCGATCAGCGTCCTGGTGCCGCTCGTGGTCCACAGAAAGGCCGCGCAGCCCTTGGGCGGAAGCTGTTGCTTGGGCAATTCCGCAAGCGGGAAGCCTTCGAGGACCGGCGGCGCGGCCTGCGCGGTCGCGAGGAGCATCGACAGGATCGCAAGCGCCTTCATGCCGGCAAGCCTAACAGGAACAACCATGCCGGGTAAGCGGCGATCGCGAGCAGCGCGCCGAACGGCACGCGGTCGTCGAGCTTCGCTGCACGGCCGCGCAGCATGCCGAGCAGGACGAGCGCAAGGCCGGTGAGCGCGGCGAGCAGCAACACTGCAGGCAGCATCCGCCAGCCAAGCCACAGCCCGATCGCGCCGAGCAATTTGGGATCGCCGCCGCCCAACCCCTCGCGGCCGCGCACTCGTTTATAGGTGAAGCCGACGAGCCAGAGTGCGGCAAAGCCGACGACGACGCCGATCAAGCGATCGACCAGCGGAGGCTCGACACCGGCGAACCCCGCCGCGACGCCGGCGAGCGCGAGGATGAGCGTCAACGGATCAGGCAGCCAGAAGTCTGTGATATCGAGCGCGGCAAGCGCGAGCAGCAGCCAGCCGAAGACCACCCCCGCCAAGCCAATCGGCCCCGGCACGACCAACCCCGTGATCACGCCGATACCCAGTGCGGCGAACTCGATCTGCCAATGCCGCGGGTCGATCAGCGCGTGACAATGGCGGCATCGACCGCGCGACAGGATCGCGCTCACCAGAGGGATCAGGTCGCGCGGCCCCAGCACCACATCGCAGGAATCGCAGTGTGACCGGCCTTTCAGGACCGATCGCTCCTCAGGCCAGCGGATCACCAGAGTCGCGATGAAGCTGCCAAGCACCCCGCCAAGCACCCCCAGCGCGACCGGCCACAGCCAGGCCTCAACCATTGAGCTTCTTGCGGATGAGGTAACGATACACGCCGAATATATTGATCCCGAACAGGGCGATATTCTGGGTGCCGAGCGCCCAGTCATGTGTCAGCACCGACCCGATGATCCAGGCGATGCTCGAGGCAACGAAAAGAACGAATCCCCAGCCGGTGATCTTGCGTCCAGCATCAAGCGCGACGATCCCCGCCGCGATCACTCCGCTGCCCGACGCGAACCATTTGAAGGCGTTGATGAGAATCTCGTGCACCGTCCAGCGATACGCCGCCGCGCGCGCCACGTCATTCCCAAGTTGCCGGCGTCAAAGGAGGTAAATACTTCGCTCCGCCCTCGCCAGCACCCGCCAATTGGAGTAAACAGGAATCATGTCCCATCCGGAATTCGCCTCGCACAGCTTTCCCATCTCGATCGATGCCGCCGATATCGATTTCATGGGGCATGTGAACAATGCGAGCTATCTGAAATGGGTGCAGGAAGCGGTGATCAACCACTGGCAACGCTTCGCGCCCGCCGACGTGGTTGCCTCGCACCTCTGGGTCGCGCTGAAGCATGAGATCACCTATCGCCGCCCGACTTTTCTCAATGACGAGGTGATCGCCACCGTGCTGCTCGAAAAGGTCCAGGGGGCGCGTGCCTTTTACGAGACCATCATCCGGCGTGGCGAGGATGTGCTGGCCGAGGTGAAATCGAGCTGGTGCTATCTGGACGCTGAAACACTGCGCCCGGCGCGGATAGCGCAGAGCGTGATCGAGCGCTTCTTCAAGGTCGAGCAGCCGGCGGGTTAGCGAGACGTCGTCGGGGGTATTAATGAAAAAATGTTGGGCAGCCCTGGCGCTGCTTCTGTTCGCGCCTGGGCTGAGCGCCGCGCAGTCGAAAGGCGTTGTGCGGAATGATGCTTGTCGTGCATCCGGCACGTCTGTCGATGAGGCGGACCTTGTCAGAATCGGCGGTATCGAGCAGTGGCTCGTGATCGAAGGGCAGGATTGCGCCAATCCCGTGGTCTTGATTGTCCATGGCGGGCCAGGCAACCCCAACACGCCGTTCGCGCATGCCCTGTTCGGCAATTGGACGCGGAATTTTACGGTCGTCCAGTGGGACCAGCGCGGGTCGGGCAAAACCTATGCCGCGAGCAAGCCTGGCGAGAGCGACGTTCTGACGATGGAACAATTGACGCAGGATGGCGTCGAGATCGCGCGCTATGCGGCCCAGCGTCTGGGCAAGCGCAAGGTCATCCTGATGGGCGGATCCTGGGGTTCGGCATTGGCCGTCAACATGGCCATGGCAGCGCCGGACCTGTTTCACGCCTATGTCGGCACGGCCCAGCTGGTGAATTACCAGGACGACATGTCCGCGAGCTATGCACATACGCTGAAGCTGGCGCAAACCGGTGGCGACGCGGACGCGGTCGCCAAGCTGGAGAAGATAGGGCCCCCGCCATGGACCAGCCCTCGCAATTTCGGAATCCTCAGGCGCCTTACGCGCAAATTCGAAGCGATGAGGACCGATCCGGCGCCGAAGGGATGGTTCAGCTTCGCGCCCGGTTATGACACCCCTGACTATCAAGCCGCGTACGAGGCTGGGGAGGACTATTCCTTCCTGCAATTCGTCGGGCTTGCAGGTGACGGCATGGGCCCAAAGATCGACCTGAAAAAATTGGGGACGCGTTTCGCCATGCCAATCTATCTTCTTCAGGGAGAAGAGGATTTGGTCACGCCGCCGGAGATCAGCAAGGCCTATTTCGACAGCCTTTCCGCTCCAGCGAAGCAGTTTCTGCTCCTGCCGCGAACCGGGCACGATCCGAACGCAGCAATGCTCGATGCGCAGTTGCGGGTGTTGACCAGCCGGGTTCGAGCCGCAGCCATGGTAAAAGACCGGCACTGAAGCGAGCCAAAGCGCAGCTGGTGACGCGCCGCCCAACCATTGCGGGAATGCCGCACTGCTCCTAGATCGCGGCCAATCCTTTCAGCCGGAGCTCCTCATGGCCACCGATCCGATCGTCATCCTCTCCTATGCCCGCACGCCGATGGGTAGCTTCCAGGGCTCGCTCGCCGGCGCGACTGCAACTGAGCTGGGCGCGGCGGCGGTTGGCGGTGCAGTCGAGCGGGCGGGGGTTTCAGGCGAGGCGATCGAGCGCATCTATATGGGCTGCGTGCTGCCCGCCGGGCTTGGCCAGGCGCCGGCGCGCCAGGCGGCGATCAAGGCCGGCCTGCCCGCGCACGTTGAGGCGACCACCGTCAACAAGATGTGCGGATCTGGCATGCAGGCGACGATGCTCGCCGCCGACGCGCTGGCGGCCGGCTCGGTGGATATGATCGTCGCGGGCGGCATGGAGAGCATGACCAACGCGCCCTATCTGTCGATGAAGCATCGCGGCGGCGCGCGGATCGGCCATGACCGGCTTTACGACCACATGTATCTCGACGGGCTCGAGGACGCCTACGAAGCCGGCAAGCTGATGGGCAATTTCGCCGAGGATACCGCGGCGGAATATCAGTTCACCCGCGCCCAGATGGATGATTTCGCGATCGCCTCGCTCGAGCGTGCGCAGAAGGCGCAGACTTCAGGCGCATTCGACCGCGAGATCATGCCGATCGAGATCGCCGGCCGCAAGGGCCCAACGACGGTCAGCCTCGACGAGCAACCGCAAAAGGGCGATGCCTCTAAGATCCCGACGCTCCGGCCAGCCTTCTCCAAGGACGGCACGATCACCGCCGCCAACGCCTCATCGATCTCGGACGGTGCCGCGGCGCTGGTGCTGACCCGCGCCTCGATCGCGGAGAAGCTCGGGCTCGATCCGATCGCGCGGATCGCCGCCCATAGCGGGCATGCGCATGCGCCGGCGCTGTTCACCACCGCCCCCGTCTTTGCGATGCGCAAGGTTCTGGAAAAGGCCGGCTGGTCAGCGGACGAGGTCGATCTGTACGAGGTCAATGAGGCCTTCGCCGTCGTCGCGATGATCGCGATGCGCGATCTCGATCTCAGCCATGATCGCCTCAACGTGAATGGCGGCGCCTGCGCGCTTGGCCATCCGATCGGCGCCTCGGGCGCGCGCATTCTCGCGACGTTGTTGTCGGCGCTGCAGACCTCGGGTGCGAAACGCGGCATGGCCTCGCTCTGCATCGGCGGCGGCGAGGCAACGGCGATGGCGGTGGAGATGATGAACTGAGGCTGGTTAGAGCATGAGGCTGTAGTAGCGGCTGAAATTCTGGTCCGTGTAATCCGCAAACGGACCGCACGGCTCGAACCCCGCCCGCTCGTACAAAGCGCGTGCCGGCGCGAAGGGTTCGTTCGATCCGGTCTCAAGGCTCAACCGCGAATAGCCGCGCGCCCTGCCCTCGGCGACCAGATGATCTAGCATCGCCGCCGCCACGCCGCGCCGGAGATGCGCGGGCGCGGTGCGCATCGACTTCAGTTCGCCGTGGTCAGCGTCCAGCTCCTTGAGCGCGCCGAGCCCGCGCAGGTCGTTCCCGTCCCAGGCCGTCACCGCCGGATGACGCAAACCGCTCAAATCGAGAGCGAACACCGCGCCCGGCGGCGAATTCTCGAAGGCACTGCGGAGATGAAGGTCGAGCAGCGCTATCACATCGGGATGGGTCAGGTCGTCGCGAACGATGCGCATCGTCAGTTCAACGTCTCGTCGGCCTCGACACCCCAGAGATGGTTCGCCTCGACATAGCCGCCCCGCCCGCGCACATCAAAATAGCACCAGCCCCGCGCGCATTTGCTCAGTCGCCCGACCACGCCGGGCGCGGCGCGCCATACGATCTTGCCGCCATAACGCGGCGCATCCCGCAACTCGGCGATCGTGCCCATCACCAGGCCGGTGCGGGTTTCGGAGATCAGCGTGCCCATCATCCAGCCCTGCGTGCCGCTCGGGTCCTCGATCTTGATCCAGGCGCCGCGATCGTAAATGTCGAGCACCTTCACCGGAAGGTCGGCGCGCTGGTACAGCCAGCTCGCCGGATAGGTCTTGGCGGGTCCGGTCCGCATCCGTGCCTTGCCCGCCGCGATCGACGCGAAATAGGGTGTCTTTTTCTGGACAAGCGCGGCGATCGCCGGTGCCGTCAGCCCGACGGTAACCATGATAAGCAAGATTTTCGCCCTGAAACGCATACTTGCTCTTCCCCTGATCGGGGGATTCTTTACCCTGTTTGCGCTGGCCGCTTCAACTATGTTGACGAGGGCAAAACGCTTCGCCAAGCCGGATTCATGCCCGAAATGAGACGCG
>JBDTXU010000191.1:0-30143 GCA_040006055.1 Sphingomonas bacterium
GGCTTCTCGGCGCTCGATGTGCCCACGCTTTCCGGGGGAGTCGGGGCATGAAGTTCACCCTGAGCTGGCTCAAGGAGCATCTGGAGACCGAGGCGAGCCTCGATGCGATCGTCGAGGCGCTGACGCGGATCGGCCTCGAGGTCGAGGGCGTCGAGAATCCGGGCGAGAAGCTCGCCGCCTTCAAGGTGGCGAAGGTGCTGAGCGCTGCGCCGCATCCCCAGGCGGACAAGTTGCAGGTGCTGTCAGTCGATGCCGGAGACGGCCCGATGCAGGTCGTGTGTGGTGCGCCCAATGCCCGCGCGGGGCTGGTCGGCGTGTTCGGCGCGCCGGGGGCCTATGTGCCGGGCAGCGACATGACGCTCAAGGTCGCCGAGATTCGCGGCGTCGTCTCGAACGGGATGATGTGCTCGACCCGCGAGCTGGAGCTCGGCGAGGACCATGACGGTATCATCGAGCTTCCCGCCGATGCGCCGATCGGCACGCCGTACCCCGATTATGCCGGGCTGAACGATCCCGTGCTCGATGTTGCGATCACCCCCAACCGGCAGGATTGCATGGGCGTGCGCGGCATCGCGCGCGATCTCGCCGCGGCGGGGCTGGGAACGCTCAGGCTGCTCGCTGAAGCCTATCGGATGACGGTGCTGGCGCCGGTCGCGGGCAGCGATCCCGCGCCGGATGTGCGCACTGAGGATCCGGCGGGCTGCCCCGCCTTTTTCGCTCAGGCCGTGTCGGGTGTGACCAATGGCGCCTCGCCGGCATGGATGAGCCAGAAGCTGACTGCGATCGGGCAGAAGCCGATCTCGGTGCTGGTCGATATCACCAACTTCGTCTCGGTCGATCTCGGCCGGCCGCTCCATGTCTATGATCGGGCGACGCTCAAGGGCGGGCTCGTCGCACGGCGGGCGAAGGACGGCGAGCAGGTCCTGGCGCTGAATGGCAAGACCTATAGCCTTGACGCGACCATGACCGTGATCGCCGATGATGCGGCGGTGCACGATATCGGCGGCATCATGGGCGGCGAGCATTCGGGCGTGTCGGAGACGACGACTGACGTGCTGATCGAGTGCGCCTATTTCGACCCCGACCATATCGCCCGCGCGGGCCAGAAGCTCGGCCTGACCAGCGACGCGCGAACCCGGTTCGAGCGCGGGGTCGATCCGGCGTTCCTCGACGACGGGCTCGCCATCGCGACGCATCTGGTGCTCGAACATTGCGGCGGCACGCCCAGCGCGATCACGCGGGCGGGCACCCCGCCGGTGGCGGCACGCAGTATCGCCTATGATACGGACCGCGCCGAGGGGCTGGGCGGGCTCGCCATCGCGCCCGATCGGCAAAAGGCGATCCTGGAGAGCCTCGGCTTCGCCGTCGATAGCGGCTGGAACGTGACCGTGCCGAGCTGGCGTCGTGACGTCGATGGATCGGCTGACCTGGTCGAGGAAGTGATCCGCATCGAGGGCATCGACAAGGTGCCGACCGTCCCGCTCGACCGCATCCCCGGCGTGGCGAGACCGACCGCGACGCCCGAACAGAAGCTCGAACGCCGCGTCCGTCGCGGCGCCGCCGCGCGCGGGCTCAACGAAGCGGTGACGTGGAGCTTCCTGTCCGAGGCCGAAGCAGCGCCGTTCGGCGGCGGGGCGTGGAGCCTTGCCAACCCGATTAGCGAGGATCTGAAGGTCATGCGGCCGTCGATGCTGCCGGGGTTGCTGGCCGCTGCAGCGCGCAACCTCAAGCGCGGCGCGCAGAGCGTGCGGCTGTTCGAGATCGGCCGCCGCTATCTTGTAGATGCCGAACGCCCGACGCTTGGCGTGGTGCTGGCCGGCGAAGGTCGCACGCGGGGCTGGCAGCAGGGCAAGGCCGCGCCGTTCGATGCCTTCGATGCCAAGGCGGAGGCGCTCGCGTTGCTCGCCGCGGCGGGCGCGCCGGTCGAGAATCTGCAGGTGATGGGCGAAGCTGGCGAGGCCTGGCATCCCGGCCAGTCCGGCACGCTCCGGCTCGGGCCGAAGACAGTGCTGGCGACATTTGGCATGGTTCATCCGCTGACGGCGCGTGCCTATGATCTCGATGGGCCGGTCGCGGCGGTGGAGCTGTATCTGGATGCGATGCCAGGCAAGCGCTCGACTGGCTTCATGCGCCCTGCCTATGCGCCGCCCGCTTTGCAGGCGGTGCGCCGCGACTTCGCCTTCCTCGTTCCTGCCGAGCTTGCCGCCGATGCGCTTGTCCGGGCGGTAAAGGGTGCTGACAAGGCGGCGATCACGGCGGTTTGGCTGTTCGACGTCTTCACTGGTGCCGGTGTGGACGAGGGCCATAAGAGCCTCGCGCTTGAAGTCACGCTTCAGCCGGGTGAGAAGAGCTTCACTGACGAGGCGCTGAGGGCGGTGGCCGACAAGGTCATCGCGGCGGCAGCGAAGCTTGGGGCGGTGTTACGGGGTTGATGATCGACCGCTTCCTCGAGGGCCTGCACGAGAAGATGCAGGACCCGGACGATGTCGATTATATGTCGGTCATCGTGCCGGGCGACCTTGACCCGTTCGATCGCCACTATCGCTTCAGCATCCATGTCGATGCCGAATTGCGGCTCGCCGGGTTGGGGTGCAGCGTAGGCGGCGGTACGCTGTTCAGCGAGGAAGACGAGGATGGCGAGAGCGAAATCCTGTTCTGCGTGCTCGACGTCGACGCAACCGATGTCGATGGCGCGCGGGCGCTGCTGCGGCTCCATCTGCCCGAACTGGGATGCCCCGACGGCACCCTGATCCAATATGCCGAGGACCTCGAGGATCGGTATGACGGCGAGACCTGGCTATTGGCGCAGCCGCGGACGATCACGGAAGACTGAATGGCTGAGCTGATCGACATTGCTTCAACCGGCCTTTCAGCGGCGATCAATCCGCTTGGTGCGGAACTCACGCATCTCCGCGACCCGCAAGGGCGCGAGCTGATGACGGATGCCGATCCGCGCTGGTGGACTGGGCATGCGCCGATCCTCTTCCCGATGGTTGGCCGGGCGAATGGCGACGTCATCCGCGTCGACGGCGTCGAACATGCGATGCGCCAGCATGGTTTCGCGCGGCACAAGACGTTCGAGCTGGTGTCGCACGAGGCGGCGCGCGCGGTGTTTCGGCTGACTGACAATGCGGAAACGCGGGCAGTCTATCCCTTCGCCTTTGCGCTGTATGTCAGCTTCACGATTGAGGGCGCGACCTTGTCGATCGACATACGGATCGAGAATCGCGGCGATGCCGTGATGCCGGCGAGTTTCGGCTTCCATCCTGCTTTTGCCTGGCCCCTGCCTTATGGCGCGCCGCGCGAGGCGCACCGCATCGTCTTCGATGCTGACGAGCCCGAGCGACTGAAGGAGATCAGCGGCGGCCTGATCGCGGCTGAGACGCGCGCTTCGCCGCTCGACGGCCGCGTGCTTTCGCTGCGCGACGATCTGTTCGTTGACGATGCCCTGGTGTGGGACAGGATCCATTCCTCCGGCGTGACCTATGGGGCGCCGGAGGGTCCGCAGCTCGACATTGCTTTTCCCGACACGCCCAAACTCGGCATCTGGACCAAGCCGGGCGCGCAGTATGTCTGTGTCGAGCCCTGGCACGGCATTGCCGATCCGGTCGGCTTCACGGGCGAGTTTCGCGACAAGCCGGGCGTGTTCGAGATCGCCCCGCACGGGGACTGGACCTGCTCGATGAGCGTGACCTTGAAATCCTGACCTTTCAGCTCCGCGTGACACAGCGCGCCTGATGCAACATAGCGGCCCCGGCCTCCGCCGGGGCGACGAGTGAGACCTGATGACCACCCCTTCCGACCGCCGTACCTTCGCGATCATCTCCCATCCCGATGCGGGCAAGACGACGCTTACCGAGAAGCTGCTCTATTTCGGCGGTGCGATCCATCTCGCCGGCGAAGTGAAGGCGCGTGGCCAGAACCGGCGCGCCCGCTCGGACTGGATGAAGATCGAGCAGCAGCGCGGCATTTCGGTCACGTCCTCGGTGATGACCTTCGAGAAGGACGGGCTGACCTTCAATCTGCTCGACACGCCGGGCCATGAGGATTTCTCGGAAGATACCTATCGCACGCTGACCGCGGTCGATTCGGCGGTGATGGTGATTGATGCGGCGCGCGGTATCGAAGCGCAGACACGCAAATTGTTCGAGGTCTGCCGGCTCCGCTCGGTGCCGATCATCACCTTCGTCAACAAGGTCGATCGCGAGGGACGCAGCGCGTTCGAACTGCTCGACGAGGTCGCCGATATCCTGCAGCTCGATGTCTGCCCGATGAGCTGGCCGGTCGGCATGGGCAGCGATTTCGAGGGTGTGTACGATCTCTACGCCAACACGCTGAGCCAGCCCGAGGGCCCCTCGCGCGAGTTCATGGGCAAGGCACAGGCGTTCACTGGCCTCGATGATCCGGCGCTGGAGAAAATCCTGTCCGAGGACGGACTGCGCCTTTTGCGCGACGAAGCCGAGCTGGCGCAGGGCGGTTATGCGACATTCGATGCCGCCGCCTATCGCCACGGCGACCTGACGCCGGTCTATTTCGGTTCGGCGCTCAAGGATTTCGGCGTCGCTGAGCTGATCGCAGCGCTCGGCACGCATGCGCCGGGGCCGCGCCCGCAGCCGGCCGAGCCGGCGCCGATCGCGCCCGATTATGCCGAGGTCACCGGCTTCGTGTTCAAGGTCCAGGCCAATATGGACCCGAATCACCGCGATCGGATCGCCTTCATGCGGCTCTGCTCGGGGACGTTCAAACGCGGCATGAAGCTCACCCCCACCGGTCACGGCAAACCGATCGCGATCCATTCTCCGATCCTCTTCTTCGCGCAGAATCGCGAGCTCGCCGATGAGGCATTCCCCGGCGACATCATCGGCATTCCCAATCACGGCACGCTCCGGGTCGGCGATACGCTCAGCGAAAAGGCGACGATCCGCTTCACCGGCCTGCCCAATTTCGCGCCTGAAATCCTGCGCCGCGTCGCGCTCAAGGATCCGACCAAGACCAAACAGTTGCGCAAGGCGCTCGACGATATGGCCGAGGAGGGCGTGACTCAGGTCTTCTACCCCGAGATCGGCTCGAACTGGATCATCGGTGTGGTCGGCCAGCTTCAACTCGAGGTGCTGCTGTCGCGGCTCGAGGCCGAGTATAAGGTCGATGCAGGGCTGGAGATGGCGCCGTTCGACACCGCGCGCTGGGTCTCGGCGGCTGACCCGGCCGACCTCAAGGCGTTCATGGACCTCAACCGGACGTCGATGGCCAAGGATCGCGACGGTAACCCGGTCTATCTCGCCAAGACCGCCTGGGACGTCGGCTATGTCGCCGATCGCTATCCCAAGGTGAAGTTCGCGGCGACCAGGGAGCGGTAAGAGCACCCGTCATGCCGGACTTGTTCCGGCATCCATCGCTCCGCACACTCTTCGGCTTCGATCCTGAGGCACTGTGGACCCCGGAACGAGTCCGGGGTGACGGATGGGTGGGAATGGTATGCGCCCGCTCAGCCCACCCAGTCCCGACGCAGCGGCTTCACCGCCAGCAGCATCAGCACCGCCGCGATCAGATAGAAAACCAGCGCCCCCAAAGTCGCATATTTGAGCGCGTCGCCGCCGCCGAAGCGGTGAGTCATCATATCGGCGGCGACCCCCATCAGGGTCGGGCCGAGGCCAATGCCGATCAGGTTGTTGATCAGCAGGAAACTTGCCGCGGCGGTTGCGCGCATCGGCGCGGGGACGAGGTGCTGGACCGCGGTCGTCACCGGGCCGAGCCACAATATGTTCAGGCCATTGGGCAGCAACAGGAAAAGAAATGCGAGCACCGGCGAATGCGTCGAGATGCCAAGCGCGAACAGCGGCGCGGTGATCACAAAGGCGATCGCCGGTAGCTTCGCATAGACGCCGCGATCGGCCTGGCCGAGGCGGTCAGCCAGCCAGCCGCCGAGGAACACGCCGGCACAGCCTCCGACCAGAAACAACGCGCCGATGAAGCGCGACAGGGTCAGCAGATCGAAGTGCAGCGTGGTGGCGAGCACCGAGGGGAGCCATAACGCCAGCCCATAGCCGCAGAGCGAACTCATCGAGGCGCCGAGGGCGAGCAGCCAGAAGCTCGGCTTACGCGCGAGGATGGCGAAGGCGGCGCTGGCCGGCGCCTTGGGGGCCGGTTTGTCGTACAGGCCCCGCGCCGGCTCGCGCACCGTCAGCCGGAAGATCGGCGCCAGGACAACGCCGGCCAGCCCCAACACGATAAACGCCATCCGCCAATTGACTGTCGCTGCGATATAGCCCCCGAGCAGCGCGCCCGCCGCAAGGCCGAGCGGAATGCCGAGAGAATAGATCGCCAGCGCCCGTGCGCGTTCCTTCGGCGGGAAATAATCGGCGATGAAGGCATAGGACGGCGCGACGCCCCCCGCCTCGCCGACGCCGACGCCGAGCCGGCACCAGAACAGCATGCTGAAGCTGGTGGCGTAGCCGCACAAAGCGGTGAAGCCGCTCCACACCGCAAGCGAGCCGGTGATGACCCAGCTACGGCTGGTGCGGTCGGCGAGCAGGGCGAGCGGGATGCCTAGTCCGGCATAGAGCACGGCAAAGGCAATTCCGCCGAGCGCGCCGAACTCGGTCTTGCTGAGATTGAGGTCGGCGCGGATCGGCCCGGCAAGGATGCCGAGGATCTGGCGATCGAGGAAATTGAAGCTGTAGACGAGCAGCAGCATCGCCAGCACGAAGGCGCGATACCTGGAGCTGGCGGTCGATGGGATCGGGCCGGCGGCGCTGTCATTGCTCATATTGATCCCCTCAAAACGAAACACCGGACGCCCTTCTCGCGGGGCGCCCGGCATTTCCTAGCCGATAATAGTATGTTGTGCCTCAGAACTTCGCGGTGACGGTCGCGAACACCTGGCGAGGATTGCCGTAAAAGGCGGTGGCGATGCCTTCCTTGCCGAGTGTCGGGATAAACGGACCGTTCGGCGGAAGGGGTTGGTTCAGGGCATCAAGCGGTACGCCCGCAAGGTTGGTCTTGATATATTGATAGCCCGCGGTCTTGTAGCGCACGTCAGTCAGGTTCTTGCCGTGAACCCCGATCGAATATTTCCCGCCGCTGAAGCTGTAGGTCAAATGCGCATCGAGCAGCGTGTAGCCCGGCTGATCGAGGAACGGGCTCTGCGTCTCGAACTGGTGCGTAAGGCTGCGATAGGAGACCACGGTCGAGGCGCTGAGCGAACCCGCTCCGATCGGCAGGATCGCGGCCAGCGTGCCCGAGAGCGTCCAGTTCGGTGTGTTCTGGAACACACGGTCCTTGGCGACATCGGTGCCGGTCGGACCTATGAAGGTCTTGTACTTGGCGTCGATATAGCCAAGCGTGCCGGTGAAGTTGATCGACGAGCCCGGGCCGGCAAAGTCGCGCGCCAGCTGAGCGTTGGTCTCGAGCTCGACACCCTTGATATGTGCCTTGGCGGCGTTGGTGGTGATGCCGCAGAATGACTGCACACCGCCGATGAGGCAGCCGACCGACCCCGGCACCTGAACGTCGCTATAGTTGGAATAAAAGCCGTCGAGCGCCCAGGTCAGCCGACGATCGAACGCCGCGCCCTTCCAGCCGATCTCGAAGCTCTTCACCGTTTCCGGCTTGAACAGCAGGTAATTGTAGATTTCCTGATATGTCGGCGTCAGTTCAGTGGCGAGCTTTGGCGCCGACGCGCCGGAGCCGCGCGGATCGAAGCCGCCGCCCTTGAAGCCTTCAGAATAGGACGCGTAGAGCATGTGCTCGTCGCTCGGCTTGAAGCTCAGCGAGGCGCGCGGGGTGAAACGCTTGAAGTTCGCCACACCACGGAAATTCGTCGACGGTGCGCCAAAGGGCGTCGGGTTGCCGCCGAATTCGGACGTCACGCCGCCGGTATAGCTCGCCTTGAAGATATAAGAGCTGCGTTCATCCCAGGTGTAGCGCCCGCCAAGCGACAGGCTGAGTTCGGGAATAAAATCATAGGTGAAATCGGCGTAGATCGAGCTCGTCTCAGTTCGCACATCGCCTGCGGTATAGGCGTCGAAAGTGGGGAAGGTCGTCGAGAGCAGCACATCGAAGCCGGTCGATGCTTTCGCGCCGAGATAATAGAAACCGACAATGCCGTTGAGCTTGTCGCTCTTGTAGAGCAGCTGGAATTCCTGGCTGGTCTGCTGGTTCTTGTAGATCGCGGGCACGTCGACATCGACCGAAGGCGTCGAATCGAAATCGATCGGCGTATAGGAGCGATCCTTGCGCCAGGCGCTGATGCTGCGCAGCGTCAGATGGTCGGTCAGCTCGGCGTTGACCGACATGGACAGGCCGCCCGCCCAGATATCCTGCTTCGGATTGGCCAGCCCGGCATTGGTGTCATAGACATTGGCGAGCACCGGCGATCCGGTGAGCAGGCCGGGGATCAGGCGATGGCCGTTGCGGGGGGCCGATGTGTCATGCGTATAGTCGCCGGTGATCCGGACGAAGAGCCGCGAATCGGGCGAGGTGAACTCGACCGTGCCGCGCCCGGCCCACACACTCTTGTTGTAATTGTCGATGCCGAGATTGCGGTTCCTGCCGAAGCCGTCGCGCGTCAGCCGCGCGCCCGATACGCCGACCCGGAGCATGTCGCCGATCGGCGTCGAGACGCTGACGATGCCATCGGCCTGGTTGTAGGAGCCGTACGTGCCCTTGAGATTGACCTCGAGATGATCGGGCAGCTTCTTCGTCACATATTTGACCGCGCCGCCGATCGTGTTGCGGCCATAGAGCGTGCCCTGCGGCCCGCGCAGCACCTCGATCCGCTCGACATCATAGATGTCGAGCACCGCGGCCTGGGGGCGGTTGAGATAGACGTCGTCGAGATAGATGCCGATGCCGGCCTCGAAGCCGGGGACCGGATCCTGCTGGCCGACGCCGCGGATGAAGGCGGCGAGCGTCGAGTTGGTGCCGCGCGCGTCCTTCAGCGTCGTGTTGGGGGTGATGTTCTGGATGTCGGTCAGGTCAGTCGCGCCGATCCGCTCGAGCTTCTCGGCGGTGAAAGCGGTGACCGCGATTGGAACCTTGGACAGGCTCTCAGCGCGCCGGCGGGCGGTTACGACGATGTCACCGGTGCCGCTGGCCGCATCCTGCGCGGCATCGGGCTGGGCCTGCGGATCGGCGGCGGGCGCGCTTTGCGCAAAGGCGGGCGCGGCCATCAGCGCGGCGATCGCGGCACCCGCTTGAAGCCCCGCCTTGAGCAGGCCGTGCGTGGAATTCAGGCGTGTCATGATGATCTCCCCTCCTGCGGCGCCGCTCATTGCGTTCCGGTTTCAAGCCGGGTTGTGCGCCAGTCCAAGGCGCTATACTGAAACATGAACCAGGTTTCAACTTGGGAAAGAGGGGGACCTAAGAATGGCGGGTGAGCGTGTCGAATCGGCAACGCATTCAGAGCTTTCGGGGCATTCAGGGCTTTCGAGGAGCGACGCTGCCCTGGTCGCAAGCGAAGGCAAGGCGCCGCGGACTGAACGCGGGCGCAAAACGTTGCGCGCGATTCTCGATGCGGCAGCGATCGAATTCGGCGAGCGCGGCTTTCACGAGGCGTCGATCAGCGGGATCACCCGGCGCGCCGGCGTCGCGCTCGGCAGTTTCTACACCTATTTCGATTCGAAGGACGCTGTGTTCCGCGCGCTGGTCCGCGACATGTCCGATCAGGTCCGCGACTTTGTCGGGCCAGCGATCCGCGCCGCGCCGGATCAGATCGCCGCGGAACGCGCGGGTCTACGGGAGTTCATCGCGTTCGTGCGAGGGCACAAGGAGATTTACCGGATCATCGATGAAGCCGAATTCGTCGATCCTGAAAGCTTCAGGCTCCATTATGCGACAACGGCGGACCGGATCGCGGCGCGCCTGAAGGCGGGCGCGGCGCGCGGCGAGATCCGCGCCGACGTGTCCGACGTCCATGCCTGGGCGATCATGGGGATGAACGTCTTTCTCGGCCTGCGCTACGGCGTGTGGGATGACGAAGCTTCGCCGGATCAGGTGGCGGATGTGGTTGCCGAAATGCTTGCCCGGGGAATCGGGGCCAGTCAGGCCTGACCGGCGTCCTCGGCAAGCGCCTGGACGAGCGCGTCGCGCACCGCCCCGATGGCCTCAAGATTTGCCGGCGCGACCCCTGTAGCCGGCGCTATGTCCAATCGGGCATCCGGCGCCGCAGCTATTGGCGCCACACGCTTTCGTTCCTCGGACAGCAGTTTCTGCACGCCGCGAATCGTATAGCCTTCCTGGTTCAACAGGCTGTTGATCCGGGCCACCAGGGCGACGTCCTCGGGACGGTAATAGCGCCTTTTACCCGCGCGCTGCAGCGGGCGGAGCTGGGGAAAGCGGGTTTCCCAATAGCGCAGGATATGCTGCGGCAGCCCGGTCTCGCGCGAAAGCTCGCCGATCGTCCGGAATGCGCCAGCCGCCTTGTCGGGCATGCCGGCCATTTTGGTGTTAGTTTGCGCTGACGATGCGATCGCGCATCATCTGGCTCGCCCGGAAGGTGAGCACGCGGCGGGGTGCGATCGGCACCTCGATGCCCGTCTTCGGGTTGCGCCCGATGCGTTCGCCCTTGTCGCGCAACACGAAGGTGCCGAAGCCGGAGATCTTGACGTTCTCCCCCTTCGACAGGGCCTCGCACATATGGCCAAGCACTTGCTCGACCAGCTTGGCCGAATCGGCGCGCGAAAGCCCCACCTGATGGTGAAGCGCTTCTGATAGATCAGCTCTTGTCAACGTGCCCATAGGCGCCATGATACCCCTCCCCAAAGGTGGCAGGTATTCATGCTAACACAATGAGGCAGCACCCGGAAAGTCTTTTGTTACTGTTTCGTAACAGGGGGCGCTCAAGGTTACAGCTTGATGACTTTGTCAATAAGCTAGAGCGGGCTGTGTTTCGATGGAAACGCAGCCCGCTCTAGATTCCTTGTGGTCGCGTGCTTGTTGCGCATAGCCGGATTCCACCTATTCGCAGCACGCTCTAAAGCCTGACGACCGCCGCGCCCCAGGTGAAGCCGCCGCCCATCGCCTCGAGCACGAGCAGCTGGCCCGGCTTGATCCGCCCGTCGCGCACCGCAACGTCGAGCGCCAGGGGCACGGAAGCAGCAGACGTGTTGGCGTGCTGATCGACCGTTACCACCACCTGAGCCGGATCGAGCCCGAGCTTGCGCGCGGTCGCCTCGAGAATGCGGGCATTGGCCTGGTGCGGCACGACCCAGTCGACATCGGCTGAGGTGAGGCCGACCACGTCAAGCGTTTCGGTCATCACGGCCGCAAGGTTGACGACGGCGTGGCGGAACACCTCGCGGCCCTTCATCCGGAGCTTGCCGACGGTGCCGGTCGTCGATGGTCCCCCATCGACATAGAGGAGTTCATTGTGGCGGCCATCGGCGTGAAGGCGGACAGCCAGAACGCCGCGCTCGCCCTCCTCGCCCTCGAGCACGACCGCGCCGGCACCATCGCCGAACAGCACGCAGGTGCCGCGATCTTCCCAGTCGAGAATCCGGCTGAAGGTTTCGGCGCCGATCACCAGGGCGCGCCGCGCCGATCCCGCACGAATCATGCTATCGGCGACCTGGAGCGCGTAGAGGAAGCCCGAACAGACCGCGGCGACGTCGAACGCGACGCAATCGTCGATCCCGAGCATCGCCTGCACCTTGGTGGCGGAGGCGGGAAAGGTCTGGTCGGGCGTGGCGGTCGCCAGCACGATCAGGTCGATGTCCTGCGCCTTGCGCCCGGCGGCGGCGAGCGCTGCCTTGGCGGCGTCAGCAGCGAGCGTCGCGGTGGTTTCGTCGGGGCCGGCGATGTGGCGGAAGCGGATTCCGGTCCGCGCGACGATCCATTCGTCCGAGGTGTCGACGGTTTCGGAGAGCTCGGCATTGGAGACACGCCGGGCGGGCAGGGCCGAACCGGTGCCGGTAATCGCAGACCGAATCATGCAGCCTTCGCTTCGAAATTGCTGAGATCGTCGCTGATTCGACGGGTCAGATCGTCGCGCACCATCTTGGCGGCGGCGGCGATCGCAGTCGCGACGCCGAGCTCGGTCGCGCCGCCATGGCTCTTCACGACAATGCCGTTCAGGCCAAGAAAGACAGCGCCATTGTGGATATTGGGATCGAGATGGTGGCGCAGCAGCTCGGTTGCCGGCTTGGAGATCAGGAAGCCGATCTTCGACCGCAGCGAGCTGCGAAACGCGCGCTTCAGCAGGTCGCCGACGAAGCGCGCGGTGCCTTCCGCAGTCTTCAGCGCGATATTGCCCGAGAAGCCGTCGCACACGATCACATCGACATCGCCGCGTGAGAGGCGATCGCCCTCGATGAAGCCGGTGAAGGTCAGCGGCAAATGCGTCGCGGCCTTGATGATCTTGGCGGCCTCGCGAATCTCGTCAGTGCCCTTCTGGTCCTCGCTGCCGATATTGAGCAGGGCCACGCGGGGCGAGGCGAGATCGAGATTGGTGCGGGCGTAAGCGGCGCCCATCACGGCGAACTGGACGAGGTTGCGCGCATCGCATTCGGTATTGGCACCGAGATCGAGCACGACGACATCATTGTCGCCAAGCGTCGGCAGCATTGCGGCGAGCGCGGGACGATCGATTCCCGGGAGCATCCGCAACGACAATTTGGCCATCGCCATCAGCGCACCGGTATTGCCCGAGGAGACGGCAGCGCCGGCGCGGCCCTGCTTCACCATGTCGATGGCGACGCCCATCGAGGTGGTCTTGGCGCGGCGAATCGCCTGGCTCGGCTTGTCGCTCGACCCGACGACCTCGGGGGCGTGGACGATCTCGCTATGCGCGGTGAGGTTCGGGTGGCTCTTCAGCCCCTCGGTGATCTGCGCCTCGTCCCCGACCAGGATGAAGCGCATGTCGGGGAAGCGCCGACGCGCGCGCGCGACGCCGGCCAGCATCACGGCCAGCCCTTCGTCGCCGCCCATCGCATCGACGGCGATCCGGGAGCTGTTCGACACGCGGCTGGCCCCCCTTTCCTGTGCTGTCGAGCTCAGCCTTCGACCGAGACGATCTCGCGGCCATTATAATGGCCACAAGAAGTGCACAGGTTATGCGGGCGCTTCAGTTCGCCGCAGTTCGGGCACTCCTGATACGCATCCGCGCTGATCGAGTCGTGGCTGCGGCGCATGCCGCGCTTGGACGGCGAAGTCTTTCGTTTTGGGACGGCCATTTCGGCGAAACCTTGTTCTTGTCTGGATCACAGCGCGACTACGCCCGGACAGGCACCAGCGCAACCGACGCTTCCGTCAGCCGCGGTTGGCACCGGCGGCCGGACGCATCGCGAAGCGTGGCGCTATAGCGATTTGGCCGCGCGTTGCAAGCACGGCGAAGGACTGGCACGGTCGCGCAACAATAAAGGGGAGAGCGATGTTGGGAATGACCCTACTGCCGATTACGCTGACGACCGCCGGGGCGACCGCGCTGATCGCCTTCTGGCTGGCGATGCGCACGGGCGGCGCACGGCGTGCGGCGAAGGTCAGCATCGGCGATGGCGGCGATCCCGCGCTGATCTGCCGGATGCGCGCCCAGGCCAATTTCACTGAATATGCGCCCTTCATCCTGATCCTGATCGCCCTGTTCGAATTCACCGCAGGAACCTCGACCTGGCTCTGGGTCGCGAGCGGCGCTTTCCTGGTCGCGCGAATCGCTCATCCGCTCGGAATGGACGGCCTGAAGGGAGGGCGGACGCTCGGCACCGTGCTGACCTTCCTGCTGCTCGTCGGCCTGGGTCTGTACGCGATCAGCCTGCCGTTGCTGGCCAAACATGATTCGGCGCCGAAAGAGATCGAAACCGTCGTCCCGGCGGGCTGAATTACGCCGCCATCGCGCGGTCGCTGACGAACATATTATGCTGCCGCTCATGCGCGAAGGTGCTGGCCGGGCCATGGCCGGGGATGAAGGCGGTCTCGTCGCCGAGCGGCCAGAGCTTTTCGACGATCGAGCACAGCAGATGCTGGTGATTGCCCTGCGGGAAATCGCTGCGCCCGATGGAGCCCCGGAACAGCACGTCGCCGACCAGCGCCAGCTTCGAGGGCGCGTGGTGGAAGATCACATGGCCGGGCGTGTGCCCCGGCGTGTGATAGACGTCGAGCGTCAGATCGCCGACACCGACGGTGTCGCCCTCGACCAGCCAGCGGTCGGGCTCGAACGTCACGCCGCGAATGCCATATTGCTTGCCGTCATCCTCGAGTCGGGCGATCCAGAAGCGATCGGCTTCATGCGGGCCCTCGATCGGCACGCCATATTCCTCGGCAAGCGGTTTTGCCTCGCCGCAATGGTCGATATGGCCATGGGTCAGGATGATCTTTTCGACCGTGACGCCGTGCTGAAGCGCGGCCGCCCGCAGCTTGGGCAGATCGCCGCCGGGATCGACAAAGGCGCCACGCATCGTCGCGGTGCACCAGATCAGCGAGCAATTCTGCTGGAGCGGCGTGACCGGCACGATCGCAGCGCGGAGCGGTGGAATAGTCATGATCGCGAGGTAAGCGCCGACTCGCGTTCGGGCAAGCATGGTTTCGGACAAGCCCGGGGTTGCCGATTGCGGGCGGGGACTGCATCTGCGGATTGCCGATGCACCTCGATCTCGCCTCCCCCTTCGTCCTGCTCGACGATGCCCGCCCCGGCGCGGCACCGGCCCGGCTCTATCGGGCGCCGGTGCGGACGATTCGGGTCGATCGACAGGAGGCGGTGCTGGCGGCGCTTGCAGAGCTTCGCGATGCGCGCGCTGCCGGGCTGCATGCGGCGGGCTATCTCGCCTATGAAGCCGGCGCGGCATTCGAGCCCCGGCTGCGGCCGGCGCCCGTGACAGGCGCGCCTTTGCTGTGGTTCGGGTTGTTCGAAAGCTATGAAGAGATCGCGCCCGACGATGTTCCCGCGCTGCTGCCCGATCCCGCCGGTTGCTGGATCAGTGCCCCGGAGCCCGAAATCGACCGCGCGACCTATGAGGCGCAGCTGGAGCGGGTGCTCGCGCTGATCGCGGCGGGCGACATCTACCAGGCCAATCTCACCTATCGGGCAAAGGCGCGCTTTATCGGCAATCCGCTTGCGCTCTACGCCCAGCTCAGGCCGCGGGCGCGCGCCGGATATGGCGCAATCGTCTCGACCGGCGCGGAACTGCTGCTGTCTTTCTCGCCTGAGCTGTTCTTCGCGCTCGAGGGCGGCGCGCTCACCGCCCGGCCGATGAAGGGAACGGTGCGTCGCGGCGCGACGGCGGAGGAAGATGGTGCGCTTGCCGCAACGCTGCGCACCGATAGCAAGCAGCGCGCGGAAAATCTGATGATCGTCGATCTCATGCGCAACGATCTCACCCGGATCGCGCGGCCGGGCAGCGTGGCGGTGCCCGATCTGTTCACCGTCGAAACCTATCCGACGCTCCATCAGATGGTCTCGACCGTCACCGCCGAGCTCGCGCCCGACAAGGATGCGATCGACGTGATTGCCGCGCTCTTCCCTTGCGGTTCGATCACGGGTGCGCCCAAGATACGCGCGATGGAGATCATATCCGAGATCGAGTCGGGCGCCGGGCGCGGTGCCTATACCGGGGCGATCGGATCGCTGGACGCGAACGGCGACGCGCTGTTCAATGTCGCGATCCGGACGCTGTCGATCCAGGGAGAGGGCAGCGATGCCATATTCGGTGCCGGCGGCGGCATCGTTGCCGATTCGCGTGGTGAGGAGGAATGGGATGAGGCACGCGCCAAGGGTGCGTTTCTGACGGCGGGCGAGCGGCGCTTCGACCTGATCGAGACGATGGCGTTCGATCCTGAACATGGCCTGCCGCGGCTGGAACGCCATCTCGAGCGGATGAAGGCGAGCGCCAATCTGTTCGGCTTCACCTTCGATCGCCACGGTGCTCGCAATGAACTCCAGGCCGCGACCTTCCGGCTGCGCGGGCCCAAGCGAGTCCGGCTGCTCCTGGCGAAGAGCGGCGCGATCGCGATCGAGGTCTCGCCAGCGCCGGAAACGCCCGCCGGGCCGGTCGCGGTGACAGTTGTGCCGCTGCCGGTCGACGCGCGCGATTTCCGCCTCCGCCACAAGACCAGCGATCGTGGCTTTTACGATTCGGCGCGGAACGGGCATTTCGAAGTGGTGTTTACCGATCCCGCCGGCTTTCTCACTGAAGGCAGCTTCACGTCGCTCTTCGTCGATCGCGACGGGACGCTCATCACCCCGCCGCACGCGCGTGGGCTGCTGGCCGGGGTATTGCGGGGCGATCTGATCGCGTCAGGCCGCGCGATCGAGGGCGATCTGACCCCGGCCGATCTCGAGGGTGGTTTTTTTGTCGGTAATGCGCTGCGCGGGTTGATTCCGGCAATTGTTGCGGTTGCGAACAGAAGCAAGCCGGGTCTATAGCCGCGCCGCTCCCCGGACCAAAGGCGCTTACCCATGCAACCATCCGCCGCGCTCGCGCGTATCAAGCCCTCGGCCACGCTCGCGATGACGTCGCGCGTCCTGGAACTGCAACGTGCCGGTGTCGACGTGATCGGCCTCGGCGCGGGCGAGCCTGATTTCGATACGCCCGATTTCATCAAGGAAGCGGGCATCAAGGCGATCCGCGACGGCCAGACCAAATATACCAATGTCGACGGCACGCCTGAGCTGAAGGACGCGGTGATCCTGAAGTTCAAGCGCGACAACGGCCTGACCTATACGCGCGACCAGATCACGATCAACGCGGGCGGCAAGCACACCTTGTTCAACGCAATGGTCGCGACGATCGATCCGGGCGACGAGGTGATAGTGCCCGCGCCTTATTGGGTGAGCTATCCCGATGTCGTGCTGTTCGCGAACGGCACCCCGGTGTTCGTCGCGGCGGGTGCCGATCAGGGTTACAAGATCCGGCCAGAGCAGCTTGAGGCCGCGATCACGCCCAAGACCAAATGGGTGATCCTCAACTCGCCGTCGAACCCGACCGGCGCCGCCTACACAGCCGCCGAACTCAAGGCGCTCGGCGACGTGCTCGAACGCCATCCGCATGTCTGGATCTTCGCTGACGATATGTATGAGCATATCATCTATGATGGTTTCGAATTCGCGACGATCGCGCAGGTCTGCCCGTCGCTCTACGAGCGCACGCTGACCGCGAACGGCTGTTCCAAGGCCTATGCGATGACCGGCTGGCGGATCGGCTTTGCGGCCGGCGCGCCATGGCTGATCAAGGCGATGGCCAAGCTGCAATCGCAATCCACCTCGAACCCCTGTTCGATCGCGCAGGCCGCCTCGGTCGCGGCGCTGACCGGCGACCAGTCCTTCCTCAAGGACAATGCCGCCCTGTTCCAGTCGCGGCGCGACCTCGTCGTGTCGATGCTCAATCAGGCGAACGGCATCACCTGCCCCCGCCCCGAGGGCGCTTTCTATGTCTATCCGGAATTCTCGGCGCTGATCGGCAAGTCGACCCCCAAGGGCGTATTGCTCGATACCGACGAGGCGATGGTCGCTTATCTGCTCGACGAGGCGAAGGTCGCAGCGGTGCAGGGCGCGGCGTTCGGCCTCTCGCCGGCGATGCGGATCAGCTACGCAACCTCGGAAGATTTGCTCCGCGAAGCCTGTGAGCGCATCCAGACGGCCTGCGCGGCCGTACGATAAAAAGGGTCAGGTCCCGTTCACCCGAATGGGACCAGAGCCGCTTGGCAAATCAAGGTTCGATAGCGATGCGCTCGTTTATGAAAGCAGGATTCTTCTGGCAGTTCGCGGGCGGCTTCGCGCTGGGCGCGGTCGCCTTGCTGGTTTTCCAGCCGGCCTCGGCGACCAGGACGCTGGCGACCAATATAGCGACGGCAACGCACCTCGCGCGCTGACGCGCATCTTTCGGTTCAGGCGAAACTTCCTACATCTGCCATCGATGCCAATCGAAAGGCGATCCATGATCAAGACCCTGTTTGCCACCGCCGCCGCTGTGGGAATCGCTATTGCCGCTTTGTCGGGTGGCGCCGCGAGCGCTGAGCGGGCGGTTCCGATCCCGGCCGCGCTCCAGGACGTGTCCAAGGCACGAGGGACGCAGACAGCGGTGTTCGCGGGCGGCTGTTTCTGGGGCATGGAGGCGGTGTTCGAACATGTGAAGGGCGTCCGCGCGGTGACCGCCGGCTATGCCGGCGGCAGCGCGGCGACCGCGACCTATGATCAGGTCAGCAGCGAGACGACCGGCCATGCCGAGGCAGTGAAGATCGTCTATGATCCGAACCAGGTCAGCTACGCGACACTGCTGCGCGTCTATTTCTCGGTGGCGCATGATCCGACCGAGCTCAACCGCCAGGGGCCGGACAGAGGCACAAGCTATCGCTCGGCGATCTTCCCGCAGAGCGCCGCGCAACGCGCGGTCGCTGCCGCGTATATCGTGCAGCTCGGCAAGGCCCATGTGTTTCCGGCGCCGATCGTGACCAAGCTGGAGAGCGGCGGTTTCTTCGCGGCCGAGGCCTATCACCAGCATTTCTTCGACCGGAACCCGCGTCACCCCTATATCGTCCAATGGGACAAGCCGAAGGTCGCGGCGTTCAAGGCCGGTTTCCCGGCGCTGGCGCGCTAAGCCGCCAGCCTGAATCGCAGCAGCCGGTCCTCGACTGGTATCAGCGCCTCCGCCCCGGCACCCACCGCGCGGATGATCTCGGGATGGGCGGCATCGAGCCCGCCGGTCAGCGCCCCAAAGGCCGGCAGGATAAGCTTGGTAGGTGTCGTAACGAAGCAGCGTCGCGAAACCTGGCGGCCGCGCACACGCACCCGCAGCTTGGGATGGAAATGGCCCGACAGCTCAGGCTGCGATTCGCGCCGCTGAGCCTCATGGCGCAACACCAGCCCATCGACAAACGCCTCATCCATCACTTCGCCACCGCACCGGTCGATTACCGGATCGTGGTTGCCAGTGATCCAGATCCAGCGCCGCGTGGACGTCAGCGCACGCAGCATCTCCTGCGCCTTCGCGCCGAGTCGCTCGCAGCCGGCCGAATCGTGGAAGCTGTCGCCAAGGCACCAGATTTCGGCGGCCTCGGCCCGATCGGCGATCAATGTCAGCGCAGCCAGCGTCGCGATCGAATCATAGGGCGGCAGCATCTGGCCGTGTCCCGCGAACCAGCTCGCCTTCTCGAAATGCAGATCGGCGACCAACAAGGCGCGCCGCGCCGGCCAGAAAAGCGCGCCCTCGGGCAGCGCTAGGAGATGATGGCCGGCGAACGAAAAGGGAACCATGGCCTGCTATGCCGGGTTCGGCACCCCAGATCAACGGCAAGATCAACGGCTTGCGGCAGTGCAACAAAAGCGCTTGCGCTGGGCTGCAACAAGCGTAAAGCGCGCCGTCCTTTCCGGCAGGCCAAATTCACTCATGTCGTCCGCCACCGAAACGCCAGTACATCCGGCGGTACCCCACCCTCTGATGCTGGCACTCACCGTCGGCGCGATCGGCGTTGTGTTCGGAGATATTGGCACCAGCCCGCTTTATGCTTTTCGCGAAGCGCTTGCCCTTTCGGCCCATGATGGCCTCGATCCGAGCGAAATCCTGGGCGTGCTGAGCCTGGCTTTATGGTCGCTGATTCTCGTCGTCAGCGTCAAATATATCATCTTCCTGATGCGCGCCGACAATCAGGGCGAAGGCGGCGTGCTCGCCCTCACCGCGCTCGCCAGACGGGCGCTGGGGCGGCGATCGGTGATCGCCCTGGTGCTCGGCGCGGCCGGGGCGGCCCTGTTCTATGGCGATGCGATCATCACCCCCGCACTGTCGGTGCTGTCCGCGGTCGAAGGCCTGCGCACGATTCCAGGCGCTGGCGATATCGTTGGCCCGGACACAATCCTGCTCCTGACGATCGCCATCCTGATTGCGCTGTTCGTGATCCAGTCGCGCGGCACGGCGCATGTCTCGAAGCTGTTCGGCCCGGTCTGCATCCTCTGGTTCCTGACGATCGGCGGGCTCGGCCTCTGGCATATCTGGGACGAACCCTCGATCATGCGCGTCTTCCTGCCCTGGTATGGCGGGGCGTTTCTAGCAACTCATGGCATTACCGGGCTGTTCGTGCTTGGCGCGGTGTTCCTGACAGTGACCGGCGCCGAAGCGCTGACCGCCGATATGGGCCATTTCGGCCCCGCGCCGATCCGGCTTGGCTGGTTCGCGCTCGTTTTTCCCGCACTGCTGCTCAACTATCTCGGCCAGGGCGCCTTCGCGCTCAATGCGCTTGAAGCGGCGGCGGCTGCCCATCGCCCCTTTGCCAACCAGGACTGGTTCTTCCTGATGGCGCCCGAGAATGTGCGCCCATGGCTGGTCGCCCTCGCCATGCTGGCGACGGTCATCGCCAGCCAAGCAGTGATCACGGGTGCCTATTCGCTGACTCAGCAGGCCATCCAGCTCGGCCTTTTGCCGCGGCTGCGCGTCCGGCAGACCTCGGCGTCGCATTCGGGGCAGATCTATCTTCCCGCGATCAACTGGCTGTTGCTGGTCGGTGTGCTGGTGCTGGTAATCCAGTTCCGCACTTCGTCGGCGATGGCGGCGGCATACGGGATCGCGGTGACGGGGACGATGGTCGTCACCACCTGCCTTGCCTATATCGTCGCGCGGCATCGCTGGAACTGGCGCCGCCCGGTGGCGATCGCTGTGATCCTGCCCTTCCTGGCGCTCGACCTAATCTTCTTCGGCGCGAATATCCTGCGCGTCGTCGAGGGCGGCTGGGTGCCGCTGGTCGTGGCGGCGGCGATCGGCCTGCTGATCTCGACCTGGGTCCGCGGGCGCGGCATCGTCCGCGCGTTCGAGCAACGCCAGAGCGTGCCGCTCGCCGATCTTGCCGCCGCGCTCGGCAAGCGCCCGCCCGAACGGGTTGAGGGCACAGCGGTGTTCCTCACCGCCAATCCGGAAAGTGCGCCGGGGGCGCTGCTCCACAATCTGAAGCACAACAAGGTGCTCCACGAGCGTAACCTGATCGTCAGCATCCGTACCGCCGATCGACCCTCGGTGCCGCCCGAAGAGCGTGCGAAGATGACGCCGGTCGACGATAATTTCAGCGCGATCGTCCTCACCTATGGCTTCATGGAATCGCCTGACGTGCCGCGCGACCTCGGCCTTGAACAGGCGGGCGAGCGCAAGCTGCTCAACCCGGCCAAGACGAGCTATTTCATTGGCCGCAACACGCTCAAGCCGGCCGCCGATCAGGGCATGCCGCTCTGGCAGGATCGGATTTTCATGTTCCTGCAGCGCAATGCGAGCGACCCGACCGATTTCCTGCGGATCCCGCCGGGCAAGGTGCTGGAGCTTGGTGAACAGGTCACGGTGTAAGCGCGGGAGGCGCTGACATTATCATCCCCGCGAAGGCGGGGATCCAGAGCCACAGGCGCAACCGTTAGCGACTCTGGACCCGCCTTCGCGGGGGAGCAAGCAGGGCCAACCGCCCTCCTAGCCCGCATATGCCTTGATCAGATCGAACAGATAGTCGCGCCCGCTGTGGAGCGACTTCACCCGAATCCTCTCGTTCAGGCCGTGGATCCCGTTGAAATCGCCGTCAACGAAGATGCCCGGCGCACCATAGACGGGAATGCCGATCGCTTCGAGGAAGATGCCGTCAGTGGCGCCGGTCGACATCAGCGGCAGCAAGGGCAGCCCGGGAAAGTGCTTCGCGGCGACCGCCTTGGCCGGCCCGACGATTTTCGGATCGAGCGTCGGCGGGATGGCAGTTGGGCGGATCGGCTGGTTGGCGGTGACCTTCACCTTGCGCCCGGCCAGCGTCTTCAGCGTCGCCAGCGTCTCCTCGACCGTCTCGCCCGGAAAGATGCGGCAATTGACATTGGCGGTCGCCCGCTGCGGCAACGCGTTCTCGGCATGGCCAGCGCTCAGCAGCGTCGCAACGCAGGTCGTGCGCAGCGTTGAGTTCATTGTCTTGTCGCGGCTGAGAACCGCGTCTGCGGCCTTGTCTCGCGGATTGGCGAGCAAGCGCTTGATCGCATCGCCGACCGGGCCAGCATTCGCGGCCGCGGTCGCTGTGAAAAAGGCGCGCGTCGTGTCAGTGAAGCGGACCGGGAATTCATGGGTGCGCACCGCCTGGAGCGCATCGGCAAGCTCGTAGATCGCGTTCTCGGGCGTTGGTTGCGAGCTGTGGCCGCCGGGATTGGTCGCCTCGAACGTATAATTCTGCGCCGCCTTCTCGCCGACCTGGAGCGCAAGCAATTGCGGCTTGCCCCTGTCGCCGCTGCGTCCGCCGCCGCCTTCGTTGAGCGCGAATTCGGACGCGATCAGATCGGGGCGGTTCTGCGCCAGCCACTGCGCGCCGTTGAACGCGAAGGTGGTTTCCTCGCCGCAGGTCAGCGCTAGCTTGATCGTCCGTTTCGGCTTGTACCCGCTGGTCTTGAAACGGATCAGCGAATCCGCCCACACCGCCACCATTGCCTTGTCGTCGACTGCGCCGCGGGCATAATAATAGCCGCCTTCCTCGATCAGCTTGAACGGATCGCGCACCCAATCCTCGCGTTTCGCCTCGACCACATCGAGATGGCCGAGCAACAGCATCGGTTTGGCCCGTTGGTCCGATCCGGCAAGGATCGCGACAATGCCGCCCTCTCTCGGATGATCGGGCACGGAGAAAAGGGTGATGTCCCGGTCGGCAAAGCCCGCTGCCTTCAGCCGCGCGCCGATTTGTGCCGCCGCCTGGGTGCAGCTACCGACAGACAGCGAAGTGTTGGTCTCGATCAGCTGCTTGTAGAGCTCGAAAAACGCCTGCTGGTCCGGACGGAGCGCCTGCGCGGATGCCGCGAGAGGTTGCGCGGCGATCCATGCAGCCGCCAGTCCCGCCATCGTCCGGTAAAGAAGCCCCATTGCCCACCCCCTGATTGCTCAAAGGGCTATGTTAGGTGCCTAGTTTGACCGCGTCCAATGGTGACATGGGCGCACTATGCACCACGTCGCGCCTGATCGAGAGCCGGATTTCACGGTTCGGAAAGTCGATCCGCACCAGCCGAAACAGCCTGAGCGCGTCCATGCCGAGCAACAGGGCCGGGCGGTCAGTCAGGCCAAAATGCCGGAACGGCTCGGCGTCCGCAAAGGCGACAGGCAGATTGGCAATGGTCGCTCCGGCTACATCGAACCGGTCGATCTGGGTATAATTCACCTCGATCGATTCGCCGGTCACCCCGATGAGCCGGATTGGGTGGATATCCTTGTTGCGACGGGCGACCCGTTTCTGAAGCGCGAGATTGCCCATGGTGATGCCCGATCCGGTATCGAGGATGACCTGGACCCGCTGGCCGCGATACCGGGCGTCGGTCACGATCAGCTGGCCGTAGAGATTTTTCGCATGCACCAGGATCTCGCCCGGCGCGGCTTCGACTCGGCGCTTGCGGGCGGTAGAGGGGGTTACGGTCATGATCTGGTGATCGAAGTCGATCGAAAGTATCGTATTCTGCAGCGTATCGATGCCGAGCATTCCGGCCGCGCCGAGATTGCGCGATTCGAGAGATGGCGCCTCAATCCTTGTGCCGCCGATCGTGCTGACGCTGATCATCGGAATGACGACCGTGCCGACATTGGACGCGCCCGTCATCGCCGTCAGGCGTACATTCGGGCCGGCCGCGAGGCCAAGCGTGCCGGCAAGCTCACGGGAAATGACGGTACGCTGCGCCCCGGTATCGACGATGAACCGAAAGGGTCCGGCCCCGGAGATGGTGACGGGCACCGACATGCGCTCGTTACTGTTGGTGAATCCGATCCGGTCTTCGGGGGTAGGGGGCGGTGTGGGCTGAATCGCGCCCTGCTGGCCCGATACCGGCGCTGCCAGCATCAGCAGCACGGAAACAAGGATGGGGCCACGCATCATGAGAGGCTATTCCTGGCCAGGCCCTTTCGCAAGCGGTTCAATCGCGATCCCGGACCAGGGTTCGCGGCAGCGAGAAACGGACTTCGCGATTGGCGAAATCGACGTCGACGTGCCGGAACAGGCGCAGGGCATCCATGCCGAGCATCAGTGCCGGCTGCTTGGTCAGCCCGAATTTCCGGAATGGGGCAACATCGGCAAAGGCGATCGGCAACTGGTTGAAGCCAACCCCGCCAATGTCCAGCCGTTCGATCTGGGTATAGTCGGCGAGCATGGTCTGGCCGGTGACGCTCGTCAGCATGATCTGCTCCGGCACCTTCTTCAGTTCACGGCGCATCCGTGCGCGCAGCGCTGAATTGCCCATGCTGACCTGGGCGCCGGTGTCGATGACCACGCTGATCCGCCGGCCACGATAAAAAGCCTGGGTCACGATCAGCTGGCCATAGGCGCTCTTTGCCTGGACCACGATGTCGCCCTGCACATTGCTATGCCCGCGCTTTGCCGAGGGGACCAGCGTCATGCTGTTCTTCTCGAAATCGATCGAGAGCGAGTGGCCGCTGAGCGTGTCGATCCCGAGCATGCCAGGCGCACCAAGATTGGCGGAGAACAAGGCCGGGGCCTCGATCGGCTTGCTGGCGATGCTGCTCACCGTCAGTGACGGGATGACGACGGTGCCGACATTGCTTGTCCCGGTCATCGCCGTCAGCCGAACCTCGCGGCCCGGCGACAGGCCGAGCGCGGCGGCAAGCTCGCGCGAGATCACGGTGCGCTCGGCGCCGGTGTCGATGATGAACTGATAGGGCCCGGCGCTGCCGATGGTGACCGGCACCGTCATGCGTGCCGCCGCATCGCCCATCGCCAATATGTTTTCGGGAGGGGGCGGTACCGCAACCTGCCCCGCCGGCAATGCTCCTGGAGCGGCCGTCAGGGCGAGAAAAAGGGCGGCTATTCCGCGCATGATATGAAGGTACGCCCGTTTCGGACCTTCAACAAGGGGTTTGATCGAAGCGATGAAATATCGGTTCAGTCGAGCCGCATCGCCTCAGCCGCCAGCCCCTCGGCCTCGAGCAGCAGCGCGTCGTCGGCAAGGCCCATCGCGATCCGTTCGCGCCCGATCAGCGTCAACACCGGCACCGCCAGCGGCGAGACGCGGTCGAGCGTCACGTGCAGCATCGTCTCCGCGGCACGGTCGAGCAGATGGGCAAGGCGGCCGACATCCGTCATCTTCGCGCGGGCATCGGCCCAGGCGGCCTGGAGCAGCAAATGGCTCGGCTCATATTTACGCAGCACGTCATAGATCAGGTCAGTCGAGAAGGTGACCTGCTTGCCGGTCTTGCGCTTGCCCGGATGCTGGCGCTCGACCAGCCCGCCGATCACCGCCACCTCGCGAAAGGCGCGCTTGAGCAGCGCCGATTCCTGCACCCAGTCGACGAACTCATGCTCGAGGATATCGGGCGAGAACAGGCTGGCCGGGTTTGTGACGGGCTCGAGCGAATAACAGGCGATCGAATAATCGCTCGCGACGAAGCCCAATGGCTTCAGCCCCTGGGTTTCCATCCGCCGCGTCAGCAACATGCCGAGCGACTGGTGCGCGTTCCAGCCCTCGAAGCTGTAAGCGACCATGTAATGCCGCCCCTCGCGCGGAAAAGTCTCGACCAGCAGCTGGTCGGGCTCGGGCAGGCGCGAGCGACAGGCCTGGACTTCAAGCCATTCGCGCACATCGTCCGGAAAGCGTTGCCACTCGTCGCGCTGCGACAGGAAGCCGCGGACCCGGTCAGCGAGGTTGGTCGAGATCGGCATGCGCGCCCCGCCATAGGTGGGGATGCGCGCTGGCCGGCTGGTCGCACGCACCACCAGATCCTCAGTGTCGATCCGCTCGACCTCAAGGCTCATGCCGGCGAAGAAGAAGGTGTCCTTCGGGCTCATCGAGGCAGCGAACGCCTCCTCGACCTTGCCGAGCGTGCGGCCGTTCTTGAACCGCACCGTCAGCATCGTCGCCTCGACGATGATGCCCGCGTTCAGCCGGTGTTGCGCGATAAAGCTCGGATGGCTGACGCGCCAGCTGCCATCGGCATCCTGCGTTAGCCGCTTGAACTTGTCATAGGCCTTGAGCGCATAGCCGCCGTCACGGATGAAGCTGAGCACGCGCTCGAACGTCTCTGTCTCCAGCGCCGAATAGGGCAGGGCCGAGCGGACCTCGTCGAGCATCTCCTCCTGATGAAAGGGAGCGGCGCAGGCACAGGCCATGATATGCTGGGCGAGCACATCGAGCGCACCGGCGCGGAAAATATCGGGATCGAGCTCGCCGGCGACTACAGCGTCCAGCGCGGCGCGGGCCTCGAGATATTCGAAGCGATTGCCCGGCACGATCACGGCCTCGGACGATTCGTCGAGCCGGTGGTTCGAGCGCCCGATCCGCTGCAGCAGCCGCGACGATCCCTTGGGCGCCCCCATCTGGACGACGCAATCAACATCGCCCCAGTCGACGCCGAGATCGAGGCTTGCGGTCGCCACCAGCGCGCGCAATTTGCCCGCCGCCATCGCCCCCTCCACCTTGCGGCGCGCTTCCAGCGACAGGCTGCCATGATGAATACCGATCGGCAGCTGCATTGCGTTGACCTTCCACAGATCCTGGAAGATCAGCTCGGCGAGGCTCCTTGTGTTGCAGAAGATGATCGAGGTCTTGTGCGTCTCGATCTCCGCCATCACCTGCTCGGCGGCATAGCGCCCCGAATGGCCGGCCCAGGGTACGCGTCCCTCGGGCAGCAGGATGGCGATATTGGGATCGGCACCGGGTTCGCCCTGGACCAGAGTCACCTGGTCGATATCGCCATCGGGCGCGAGCCAGGCGCGATAGCCATCGGCATCGGCAACCGTCGCCGACAGCGCCACCCGGCGCAGTCCCGGTGCCAGTCGCTGCAGCCGCGCCATGCACAAGGAGAGCAGATCGCCGCGCTTGCCGGTGGCAAAGGCATGGACCTCATCGACGACGATTGTCTTCAGCCCTTCGAACATCAGCAGGCTGTCAGGGTAGGAGAGAAGCAGGCTGAGCGATTCGGGCGTGGTCAGCAGGATCTGCGGCGGCCGTACCCGCTGCCGCGCCTTGCGGTCGGACGGTGTGTCACCGGTACGAGTCTCGATCCGGATATCGAGTTCCATCTCCTCGACCGGCGTGAGGAGATTGCGCTGCACATCAACCGCGAGCGCCTTCAAGGGCGAGACATAGAGGGTGTGCAGGCCGTCGGTGGGGGTCTCGATCAGGTCGGCGAGCGTCGGCAGGAAGCCGGCGAGCGTCTTCCCGGCACCGGTGGTGGCGACGAGCAGACCATGCCGCCCCGCTCTGCCGACTTCAAGCATGGCCAGCTGGTGCGAACGCGGCGCCCAGCCGCGCGCGGCGAACCAGTTGGCAAGAGGAGCGGGGAGATCGGTCACTGGGAACTCAGGCTCATCCCATCCATATAGGTAGTATGGCGAAGCTCGGCGACTGGATCGATCCTCAACCTCATGGCATTCATGTTAAGCCCGCCGGTGCGTGGGTCGATCCGTCGCAGCCATCGGCCACCGCTCTCGTTACGCACGGCCATGCCGATCACGCGCGCGGCGGGCACGGCGCCGTCTGGGCGACGCCTGAAACGCTCGCGATCATGGAGGCACGCTACGGCCCCCAGGCTGGCCATCCCGTCACCTATGGCGAGGCGATCCGGCTGGGCGAGGTCGCGGTCCGCTTCGTGCCGGCCGGCCATGTCCTGGGCTCGGCGCAGATCGTGCTTGAGTATCGCGGCGAGACGATCGTCGTCTCGGGCGATTACAAGCGCCGCGCCGATCCGACCTGTGCGCCGTTCGAGCCGGTCAAATGCGATGTCTTCATCACTGAGGCGACCTTCGGGCTGCCGGTCTTCCGCCACCCCGAAACCGGCGACGAGATCGACAAGCTCACCACCGCCCTCCACGCCAACCCGGATCGGTGCGTGCTGGTCGGCGCCTATGCGCTCGGCAAGGCGCAGCGCGTGATCGCCGAGCTACGGGCGCGCGGCTTCGACGATCCGATCTACATCCACGGTGCCCTGCAGCGGCTGTGCGATCTCTATGCCGAGCACGGGGTCGCGCTCGGCGAGCTTCGGCCGGCCACTGAGGCGAGCAAGGCCGAGCTCAAGGGCCGGATCGTCATCGCCCCACCCGGCGCGCTCAACGATCGCTGGTCACGCCGCCTGCCCGATCCGATCACGGCGATGGCCTCGGGCTGGATGCGCATCCGCCAGCGCGCGGTGCAGCGCGGCGTCGAGCTGCCGCTGATCCTCTCCGACCATGCCGATTGGGACGAGCTGACCGACACGCTGACCGAGATCGCGCCGCGCGAGGTCTGGGTCACGCATGGCCGCGAAGAGGCGCTCGTCCATTGGTGCATGACCCGCCAGATCAAGGCGCGGGCGCTGGCACTTGCCGGCTATGAGGATGAGGATGACTGAACGAGAATGACCGGCTGGATTGAAGCCAGCGCCCCGACATGCAATCTATGTTCGCGAAGGCACCCGCCACAAGAATTGCCGCGGCACCGCGCGAGGCAGAGGACGTCATGAAAATAATCCATCAGGGGATCGCGGTCGCGGCAATCATGCTTGGCGGTCCGGTGGCGGCGCAATCGATGATGCCACACAGCCCGGCTCCTCCGCCGGTCGGCGGCAATGCCGACCCGAATCATTCGTCCGAGGAGATGAGGATCACGCGGCAGGCGCAGGATGACTCGTCACGTACGCGTGACGCGCGAAACGTCACGCAAAAGGCAAGGGCAGTGCCCGCCAAGCCGTCCGACGTGACGGTCGGCAGCAAGGTCGCCGATGTCCAGGGCGTTCCGGTCGGCACGATCGAATCGGTTGACGCAGATGGCGCGGTGGTCGTGACCGAGACTGGCAAGGTGAAGCTTGGGCTCGATACCTTGGGCAAGAACCAGGATGGCCTGCTGGTCTCGGTGACCAAGGCCCAGTTCGATGCGGCCGTCCAGGTGGCGGTCGCCAAGCCCTGAGGTGCCGCACCCCAGCCTAGAGCGTGCTGCGAATAGGTGGAATCCGGCTATGCGCAAACAAGCACGCGACCACAAGGAATCTAGAGCGTGCTGCGTTTCCATCGAAACACAGCCCGCTCTAGCTTTGTAAACGCAGCGCCAGTTGCAACAGGGTTTGGGCTGAAACCGGCGCGTGGATCAGGCAGGGCCCGCTTCGTACATCGCGATCGGCTCGCTCGAGGCCGCCAGGCTGCCCACCGCTGCCATGAACTCGGCCGATCCCGGCTGCCGGAAATGCCCCTTCAGGCTGGCCATGTCCTGCCAGCATTCGAAAAAGACCAGCCGCAGCGGATCCTCGCAATCGACATGCACGGCGTGGCTGATGCAGCCCGGCTCGGCGCGCGAGCGGTGGACATGGTCGAGGCTCGCCTGGCGCAAGGCCTCGAAACTGTCCGACCGCGCAGTCGCGCTTCCGGTGACGATGATCATTGCCCGGCCGCCAGTTGGCGCTCGATCGCCGCGACGATCGCGGGATCTTCCGGCGCGGTATCAGGCGCGAAACGGGCAACGACCTCCCCGCTCCGGCTGACCAGGAATTTCTCGAAATTCCACAGGATCTCAGGCTCGGGATTGGGCGTGATCCCGTATCCGGCCAGCTTTTCGCGCATCCCGCCGCCATTGGTGCTGATCGCACCGGGCTGGGCAGCGATCAGCGCCGCGTAGAGCGGGTGCTTGTCCTCGTCCGCAACGCTGATCTTGGAGAAGAGCGGGAAGTCCACGGCATAGGTCAGCGAACAGAATTCGGCGATCTCGCTATCGGTGCCCGGCTCCTGCGCGCCGAAATTATTGGCCGGAAAGCCAAGCACCTCGAAGCCGCGGTCGCGATACGCGGCATGGAGCTTTTCCAGCCCGTCATATTGCGGAGTCAGCCCGCATTTCGACGCGACATTGACGACCAGCAGCACCTTCCCGGCATGGTTGGCGAGGCTGTCGTCAGCGCCGGCGATGGTCTTGAGCGGGATGTCCTGGATCGTGGTCATTGGGCTTCTCCCGAAATGTCAGCGGTGTGGAAGGGGTAGTATCTAGCCTGCGCCCTCGAGCGCCTTTTGCCGCCGCCGCTGCACTGAACTGCCGATGCCAAGCGCCTCGCGGTACTTCGCCACCGTCCGCCGCGCGATGTCGAAGCCTTTGGCGTTGAGCAGCTCGACCAGCGTGTCGTCGCTGAGGATCGCCTTTGGCTCCTCCACCGCGATCAGCGCCCGGATGGCGCTCTTCACGGCCTGTGCCGACACGGCGTCACCGCCGTCCGAGGACTGGATAGCCGAGGTGAAGAAATATTTGAGCTCATAGAGCCCCCGCGCGCAGCTCAGATATT
>JBDTXU010000192.1:0-2391 GCA_040006055.1 Sphingomonas bacterium
ATATCGGGCAGCTCCGACGTCCCCTCGACAAGCGGATGGCTCGACAGGATCTGCTCGACGAGCGTGGATCCAGATCGCGGCATGCCGATGACGAAGATCGGGTCAGGTTTCGGGCAGCCCATCCCTGCCCGCGCCGTGAAGAAAGCGGGCGTGCACAACGCAGTGCTGTCGGAGACGAACCTGCCGGTCTCCTCAGCATCATAGGTGATCTTCGTCCGCCGCAGAGCATTGCCGGCCGCATAATGGTCGAACGCCCGCACCACGTCCTTGCGATCCTCGAACGCCTTACCGAGGGCGAAATCGAGGTGGAACCGGTCCTCGTCCGAAATATCGTTACGGGCTAGCTGCGCCTGCATCGCTGCGACATCGGCATCGTCGAACCGCACGGTCTTGAGATTGGCGAGGCTCCACCACGCGTCGCCGAGTTCGGGCATGATCTCGATCGCGCGGCGATAGGCCGCGACCCCCTCCGCCTGGCGGCCGACCGTCTTCAGGATATGGCCGAGGCTGGTCCACACCTTGGGCTGCATCGGCGCCTGTTCGAGGACCTTGCGATAGAGGGAAGCGGCCTCATCGAAGCGCCCGATCCGGCTGAGCGCCGCTGCATTGAGATTGGTATGACCGATATTGTCGGGCTCGTCCTTCAGCACCCGATCGAGCTCGACGACCGCTTCAGCCGACTTGTTCTGGCGGTAGAGCGCAATGGCGAGGTTGGCGCGTGCCGCGGTGAAGCCGGGCTTGAGTTCAAGCGCGCGGCGCAGCAGCGTCTCGGCATCCTTGTAGCGCCCGAGCCGGCCGGCAAGCTCAGCCAGCATTCGGATCGCATGGACGTCGAACGGATCGGCCTTGAGATAGGTGCGCAACAACGGCTCGGCGACCGAAAGCTTGTTGTCGTGCAACGCAAGCGCCGCATCAACGAGATGCGGCGGCCAGCGATTGCCTTCCTGCTGCCAGTTTGGCTCATTGGGATCGAGGAACATCATGCCGGTTCCTAGGCAGGCTTGGGTTCGAAGGCAAAGACCGCACTTGGCTTGGCGCTGCTGTCCGTCTCAGCCACTTCATACTCAGCGAGAAGGCGCAGCCGCGTTCGGGGGAGCCATGCCCGCCAAGGATCGCCGACAAGGACATGCGCGCCGTTGGCGAGGCAGCGATCGAGAAACGCCGTGACCCGCTCCGCAAGCCCCCGCTCGTAAAAGAGATCGCCGACCAGCACGACATCGACGGGCGGCGGCGGGCCGGCGGTCGTGTCACCATGGATCACCGAGACGGCTACCTCATTATGCGCGACATTCAGGCTGAGCGCGGCAACAGCATAAGAATCGACCTCGGCCGCGATCACCGCCCCTGCGCCTGCCTTCGCCGCCGCAATCGCAACCAGCCCCGAACCCGCACCCAGATCGAGCACCCGGCGACCAGCCACGATCTCCGGATGATCGAGAATGTAACGCGCCAGTGCCAGGCCGCCGGCCCAGTAATAGGCCCAATAGGGTGACCCGAACCCCTGCTCGTCCTGCGCCGCCAGCTGCCCAAGGCCGCTTGCCGGCAAGGCCTTGTAGAGATGGATTTCCGGAATGCCTGGCACCACGACGAGCGACAGATTGGTCCGGATGAAATCGCTCGGATCTATGGTTGCCATGCGCGCCTTATAGACAGAGAGGGCGGAGCATTGAATCGGCGCGTGCTGTTGGAAATGTCATGAGGGTGTGAGGGTTTTTCTGACATTTCCAACAGGCCCGGCAGTAAGGTCGCGTATATTTTAAACTTATTTTTCAGCATATTAGTTTAAAATCGACGTGACTGCTTAAATTGCCCTCGCGATGACTAGCGTCCCAGCGTAGCAGACGCCAGATCAGGACAGCGGCAGAAACAGATCGGTTATGGCCTCATGTTCCGGCACGTCGGGAAAGAAGCTGACGCGCTGGCAATAAAAGGGGAAATCGCGCGGCTCTTCGCCGCTCGCCGGCAGCCAGTCGCTGTACAACCAGGATGCGGCAGGCTCGAGATCGTCGCTCGACCCGATCACCCGCAGCCTGGCGCAACGCCCGCCCGGGATCAGGCCCTGTTCCACGCCGTGCCCGGAGCCGGTGATCGGCCGATCGGTCGCCGCGCAGAGATCGATATGGGTCTCTTCCGCGGGCATAGTTCTTGGATCGGTATGGAAAACGTTGAAGGTCGCGCTTGTCCGCGGCGACAACCCAGCCGACTTGCGCCAGGCGATAAAGCGCTGGATGGTATCGCCGATCCGCGCCGGATCGCCGCGATGTTCCATCAGCGCGATATTGATCGCGGGCGTGTCGATAATCGCCACGTCGGCGTTGGTGTAACTGGTCTTCATCCGGGTGCTCCTTGCTTGGGTGAGTGGCCCGAAGGCCGCAAGCCACGGCTCCCAAT
>JBDTXU010000193.1:0-5723 GCA_040006055.1 Sphingomonas bacterium
CCGAGGCAGTGCGATGCGCGATCCTTCTTCACGACGCGATCTACGAACCGCGCCGCACCGACAATGAAAGCCGCAGCGCTGCCCTGGCGGCCCAGATGCTGAAGGGCCTGGTGTCCAATGCCACGCTCGATCGCACGATAGGACTGATCGAGGCGACCGCGCGCCACATGATACCCGCAGATTTGCCGGACGATGAAGCGGAGGACATGGCATTGTTCCTCGACATGGATTTGTCGATCCTCGGCGCGCCGTCAGCTGATTTCGACGCTTATGAAGCTGGTGTGCGTCACGAATATCGCGAGGTGCCGGACGCAGCCTTTCGCCTTGGCCGCGCAGACATACTGGAAGGATTCCTGGGCCGCGAAAATCTCTATTTCTCGGATTGGGGTCGCGTTCGGTTCGAGGCGGCTGCGCGCGAGAATCTCAAGCGATCGGTGGCAGCCTTGAGAGGCGGTGTGTGATATCAGCTAGCCGAACAGCGCGCACGCGCGATCGGTATGCAAATCAGCCGTCCCTGCGCATCCCGCTCGACGCTCACCTCGATCTCGAACGCGGTACGCAAATTCTCCGGCGTCAGCACCGCCGCAGACTCGCCGGATGCAAGCACTCGGCCTTCCTTCAGCAGCAACACATCATCCGCCACACGCCCCGCGTGCAGCAGATCATGGAGGACGATCGCAACACCTGCCCCACCCCGCGCGACCTGCTGTAGCCGTTCGAGGATATCGAGCTGATGCGCCGGATCGAGGCTGGCGAGCGGTTCGTCAGCGAGGAGCCATTTCGGCTCGCCGGCGAGAACGCGCGCGAGGAGCACGCGGGCGCGCTCGCCGCCGGACAGTTCGTTGACCGGGCGATCGGCCAGATGGATCGTTTCGGTCGCGACCATAGCCTGTATCGCGGCTTCGAGGTCGCGCGGGCCCGGACCCGCAAAGGGCGTTCGGTGGGGCACGCGGCCGAGCGCAACGATCTCTGAGGCCGCGACATTCCAGTGCACGCTCGCATCCTGGGGGAGATAGCCGATGGTGCGCGCCCGCTCGCGGGGATCCAGCGCGGTGACGCTGCGATCGCCGAGGCGGATGACGCCTTGGGTTGGCTCGATCAGCGCTGCGGCGGTCTTGATCAGCGTGCTCTTGCCTGCGCCATTGGGGCCAAGGATCGCGGTCACCCGGCCGGGGCGAAGGACCGCACTGATATCATTGAGCACGCGGCGCCCGGACAGGGTGACGTCCACGCCCTGGATGATCAGTTCCATGACGCACGTCCCTTCAGCAACAGCGTCAGGAAGAAGGGTGCGCCGATCAGCGCCATCGCCACGCCGAGCCGGACTTCGCCAGCGCCTGGTGCGAGGCGGCAGAAGCTGTCGGCGGTCAGCACCAATGCCGCGCCGCCCAGCGCGCTCGGCAGCAGCAGCGCCGAAGGACGGTGGCCGAAAAATGGACGGAGGAGGTGCGGGACGACAAGGCCGACAAAGCCGACCACGCCCGTCACCGCGACGCTGGCGCCGATCGTGAGGCCGGTGCCGAGCACGACCAGGATCTGAAGCCTGCCGAGCCGAACACCGAGCGAACGCGCGGCCTCCTCACCAAGGGTCAGCGCGTTGAGCGACGAGCCGGTCAGGAACAGCAGGATCGCACCCAGCCCCATGAACGGCAGCGCGGTGCGGACGTCCTCAAGGCTGCGATCGGTGAGTGCCCCCATCAGCCAGTCGATCACCTCAGCGACAGCATAAGGGTTCGGCGCGACCGAGATCAGGAAAGCGGTGAGCGCCCCGGCGAGGCTGGCGAGCACGGTGCCGGCAAGGATGAACTGGACCGGGCTCGGCGAACGCCAGGTGAGCGCGGCGAGAAGCGCCATCGATCCAGCTGCGGCACCCATCGCGCAGGCGAACAGGACAAGCGGGTTTGCGGCGATCCCGAGCACGATCGCCGCGACCGCGCCCAACGCCGCACTCGAAGACACGCCGACCACCGCCGGATCGGCAAGCGGGTTGCGCAGATAGCCCTGCAGGACGGCACCCGACAGGCCAAGGACGGCACCGATAGCGAGACCTAGGATTGCGCGCGGCAGGCGGAGCTCGACAATGATGGCGAAGCGAGGATCGGGCGAGAACCAGGCGGAGGGCGGGACCCACGCCTTGCCCGCGATCAGCGACAGGCTGAAGGCGAGCGCCACGAGCCCGATCAGGAAGGCGAGCTTGCGCGTCACAACGCGAGCTGCCGGCGGATCGCGGCGAGGCGGGTGATAGCCGGGATGATCGTCGGGCCGCCGCAATTGACGAGCGTGCGGGGGAAGGCCGCCTCGACAGTGCCGGCACGCGTCGCGGCGAGCACGCGGGCGCGGAGCGTGGAGGTGCGCGACGGGCCGGGTGTCAGGATCACACTTGGCGGGCGTGCTGCGATGGTCTCGATGGGGAGATTGCCGGTGAAGGCGAGGCCGTAATCGGCGGCAGCGTTGCGGAAGCCGGCGCGGGTCAGGAGTTCGTCGAGCAGGTTGCCCGAACCGCTGGCGAGGCCGCCGACTATAAAGAGAAGCGCGGTGGGTTCCTGGCCCTTCCCCGGCGTGAGCCTCGGGAGAGCTGAGGCAACCGCACGATCTATTCTGGCATTGAGCGCCCTTCCCCGCGCGCCCTCCCCGACCGCCGCCGCGACCTGCACGATCTGCGCCTTGCTCGCTTCGATCGTCGTAGGGGAGTCGAGCAGGAGCGTCTTCAGCCCCGCGCGGCCATAGGCGTTGCGCGTGCTCGCCGGCGTGAAGCTGCTGGTCAGCACCAGATCGGGGTCGAGCGCGATCACCTCCTCCGCTGTGCCGGCGGTGGTGGCGAAGCGGTTCGCCACTTCGAGCGACATCGAGGTGGCAGCTGGGTCCTGCGAATAATGGCTGATCGCGGCAATACGGCCTGACGGGACGAGCTCGACCAGCATCGCATCAGCGCAGGGGTTGGTCGAGACGATCCTGAGAGGTGCCCCGCCACCCGCGTGCGGCTTCACCGGGGCGGAGCACCCGGCGAGCAGCAGCACGAGTGGCAGGGCCAGTCTCATCAGTTCAGCTTCACGCGGATGCCGCCATAAGCGGCACGGCCATAAGTGCCATAACCGGCGACGGTCTGATACTTCTCGTCGCACAGGTTCTCGACGCGGCCGTAAAGCGCGAAACGCTCGCCGATCGGCATTTCCGCCCGCAAACCCGCCAGCACATAGCCGTCCAGACGAACGGTGTTTGCAGCATTGTCAAAGCTGTCGCCCACATGGCTGATCGTCGCCCCGACCGACAGGCGGAAGGGGAAGCGGTAATCGAGCGAAGCGCTGACCGACTGTTTCGGGCGCCGGGCGAGGTCCTTGCCAAAGGTCGCGCCGGGGGTGCGGTCGATGGCATCGATATAATTGTAGTTCGCCGTGAAGGTCAGCGCGTCGACCGGGCGCAGCTCGAGCTCGAATTCGACTCCCTGGGCGCGCGTCCGCGTGGTGTTGAAATAGGTGGAGGTGCTGAGGTCGAAGCCGATCTGGTTGTGCGTCTCGCGGTGGAACCAGGTGGCGCTGACCTTGGCGCGACGGTCGAGAAAGGATTGTTCGATGCCGAGATCATAGCTGCGCGCGGTTTCGGGTTTCAGGTTGATGGTGCCGTAATATTGCGCGAAGCGCTGATACAGGGTCGGAGCCTTGAACCCTTCGGCATAGCTGGCGCGAAGCGTGGTGCCTTCGGGCAAGGCTAGCGCTGCATTGGCACCGAAGCTGACATGGCCGCCGAAATCGCTGTTGTCGTCGTGGCGAACGCCGCCGGTGACGGTCAGTATCTTGATCGGCTTGACGATCGCCTCGCCATAGAAGCTGGTAATGCCGCTGGCGTGGCGGTTGGAGCCATCGAAGAAGCGGCTGTTCTCGTGCTCGGCACCTGCGATAATGCGGATCTGCTCGATCGGCTGAAAGTCGCCCTGATATTCGTAGCGCTCGCTGCGACCGCGCGAGAAGAAGCTGACAGCGGAGCCGAACGCCGGATCATAATTGTCACGGTTGACGTCGGCGACCGTGACAGCGACGCGGTTGCGGAAGCGGCCATCGATCAGGTTCGCGTGGAGGCCGGCATAGCCATAGATCTCTTGCGCGATCGAATATTCGGCGTCGTCGGCGAGGACATAGTTCGGGGCAGGGAAGCCATCGAGATCGACACGGCTGTGCGCATAATACGCGCGCAGGTCGAGGCCGATATCATCGGTGAAGGCGATGCCGATGTTGCCGGTCGCACCATATTGTTCGTAACCGTCGGGCTCGGTGCCTTTGGCGTAGGCCGAGATACCGTCTGTGCGGGCATAGCCACCGGTCAGTGCGGCGGTTACGGGGCCGGAGCCGCCCGAGACGGCGGCATTAGCGAAGACGCTGTCATGCGAGCCATATTCGACGCTGCCGCGGCCCTGCAGACCCTCAGTCGGCTTCATGGTGGTGATGTTGACGACGCCGCCGATCGCCTGGCTGCCCCAGGGCACCGAGTTCGGGCCGCGCAGCACCTCGATGCGTTCGACCGAGCCGGCGAGGAGGCTGCCGAAATCGAACGCCCCGCCAGGCGAGGAGGGATCGTTGACGCGAACGCCGTCGATGATCGTCAGCGTCTGCTCGCCCTCTGCGCCGCGGATGCGGACCGCGGTGAGGGTGCCGACACCGCCATTGCGCGAGACGGTCACGCCGGGCGTGGTGGCAAGCAGATCGGAGATGGAGACGGTCTGACGCTGCTCAATCTCGTCGCGGGTGATGACCGTTACGGCTTGGCCAATCTGCTTGGCATATTGTGGTGCACCGGCCGAGACGATGATGTCCGGCGGGGAGATTCGTATGGGGAGTCCGACTATGTCGCAGTTTTCGCAAACATCGGCGGCGTCTGTCTGCGGTGCGGACGCGGCCGGCGCGTCCTGCGCGTGCGCGGCGGTGGCCGCGAGGAAGGCTGCGCTGGTCAGCAGGAACTTACGGTAATCGATCATGGCATTGCCCCTTCACATGGGGGCCGAGGGACCAGGTGCGCCTACACGACACCCGGCCCTGACGGCCCGGTTCATGTCGCTCACTCGAGGTAATGCCCTCGTCCGCCCGGTGCATCCCGCCCGCGCGATGGATCGACTGTGGCGGGCAGGTCTCCTGGCTTCCGGGTCTTCGCGTGGCGCCCCGCCTTCCCGGGCGCGAGCCCAGTGGCGTGATGGAGCACCGGCTATCCGGTTACAGTTGCGGGAGCAGCATCGGTTTTGCGGAAAGGTCCGCGCACCGATTTCCCTCTTGATCCCGTCTCCGGGACCCGTCACGTGCGCGGCCTTACTCACGCCACCGCCGCGGCGCAACCCGCGCTGCGGAACCTGATGGGCGTTAAGGCGTTGCACGCTGGTTGGGAGGGGAAAGAGCATGTCGCTTGCCTCTGTACACAAGCTCACCACTGGTGGCTCCGCGCACATCGCCAAGGAACAGCGCGAGAAGCTCGAAGAGATGTCGCTCCTCTATGCGCGCGAGAGCGAGGCGGTGAGCGATGCCCAGCTCGACTCGCTGACCGATGCGGCGATCAAGGCGCGCAAGCTGCAGGACGCGACCTTCTGGCAGCGGGTGAAGTTCCGATCGCGGATGATCCGGGCGGCGGCCGGCGAGGTCGGGCATTAAAAAAGCCCGCAAAGTCAAATGACTTCACGGGCTTTTTAAAATGGTGGGCGTGGCAAGGATTGAACTTGCGACCCCTGCGATGTCAACGAAGGCGAT
>JBDTXU010000194.1:0-2435 GCA_040006055.1 Sphingomonas bacterium
CCTCGGTCAGATAGGCGCGCGCGATGCCGGCGGTGAATTCCGGGCGCAGCGTGAGGGAATCACCACCGCGATCCTCGAAGGTGTACATCTCCTTCGACACGACATCAGTCGTCTCGCCGAGCGAACGCGCGAACACGGCAGTCGCCTCGAACACCGGAGTGTCGACTCGCTGGAAGCAATAAAGCCGCCGTACCTTCTCAAACGCCTCGAGCACGCGCGCGAAGCGGCGTTGCTCGTCGCCGAAGATGTCCTGCGTGCCGCGGATGCGCTTGGGGGTTTCGATACGGGCCATAAGGCGGCGCTATCTATGCGACGACGCGATGAAGCGCTAGGCCCCCGCTTATGGCCAAAGCACGCGCGACACTCGGTCTCGGCAGGAAAATCGCGCCCGCGCGTTTCCTGGCCTTTGTCGGTGTCTTCGTCGCCGGCCTCGCCATCCTGATCCCATGGCTCGGCCTGGACATAGGGCCGATGGTCGCGTTCGACGTCGCCAGCGCCCTGTTCCTGGCATTGGTCGCGCCGCTGCTCGGCAGCAAGGTCGCCGACATGCGTAAATATGCCAAGGACAATGACGCCAACCGGGCATCACTGCTCGGTCTCTCCGCGGTGGTGTCGCTGGTGGTGCTCGTCTCGGTCGCCAGCGAGATGCACGGCGGCAAGGGCAATGCGATAACGACCGCGTTGCTGATCGCAACCCTGGTACTCGCCTGGCTGTTCTCGAACACGATCTATGCCCTGCATTATGCGCATCTCTATTATTTCGACGACGGCACCGGCGTCGACAGCGGCGGGATCGAAATCCCCGGGTGCGACGAGCCTGATTATTGGGATTTCGTCTATTTCAGCTTCACCCTCGGCATGACCTTCCAGACATCGGACAGCCAGATCACCTCCTGGCGCATCCGCCGTATCTCGATCGGCCATTGCCTTGCCGCGTTCGTGTTCAACCTCGGCGTGCTTGGCTTCTCGATCAACGTCATCGGCGGCAGCTGACCCTTCGCCACAAGGGCTGACCGCTTACCGATCCAGGGCAATGGCCCGAGCCTGATCCGCCGCGGCCCGCTTCGCATCGCCGCGCTGGCGCCATAGAAGACTGCGGCCGTAATAGTTGCGTGCGACATCGGGCGCGTAGCGCACCGCCCGATTCATATCCTCGAGCGCGCGGTCGAGCTCTCCCTTGTGCGCATACACCAGCCCGCGGTTGAGATAGGCGAAGGAGAGCCGCGGCGAGATCGCGATCGCCTGATCGAACGCCGAAATCGCCCCGTCGAGATCATCCTGCCAGGCCCGCGACAGACCATCGGCGACACGCGCCGCAGCGCGATTCGCTGAGCCGGGCGCCGCTGGATCGACCAGCTTCCGGCAGGCGTCGAGGCGTTGCTTGGGATCATCCACCGTGCACGCGTTCCAGTTGCCATAGGCTGCAGGCTTCGCCGCCGCGGATCGCCGCTGTCCGGTCACCACCACGTCGCCGTAAGAGGATTCGCTCATCCGTGTGCCCGTAACCGCTATGTCAGCCTCAGGGGATGCGTCAGCCGCCACCCGACCCGCGATCGTCGGTGCCCGCGGCGCCATCGAGGCGATGACGGGAGGGGCCTCCGCGGGCGGAGGAGGGGGTGCCGCATAGCCGAGGCCGGCCCTGTTCTCCGCTCTGGCGAAGACGTCCTTGTCCAGGCGCTTCGCCTCTACCGGGCGCGACTCGGACGCGGAAAATCCCGCCAGATTCGCTTTGTCACGGACCTCAACGCGCCGGGGATCAAACGAGCCATCAATCGGCGCGTCAGCCGCCGCGCCGCGCGCATCGCCCCCAGCGGCGACAACCGCTGAGGGCGGATTTGGGAACGCGGGTTCGACCTGGCGCGATACCGAAGATGACGTTGCGGTCGATGCCCGCGGCGGAGATACCGGGACCTGCCTCGTTACCGACCCGGACGCCGCAGGATTAGTGACAGCGCCCGGGACGGCGGTGGAGACGGCCCCGGGCACCGGGCTCGCAGGAGCCTCCGGACTGACGCTGCCGAACTGATGATCGCCCGACATCCAGACCGGAAGGCTGATCAGCGCAACCAGCGCCACCGTCGCGAAGGCGGCAAATTGTGGACGAACGATCCTTCTCCGCCACGATACCGGGGTCGCTGCGCGCGGCCGATTGCCCGCTTCACCACCATCGAAACGTCGCAACGCTTCCGCGATCGCCGCATCGCGCCTCGCGGGCCTGGGCGGCGGGGGTTCGGGCAAGGCTGCCGAGATGTCGCTGTCGATGGTCACGCCCAATTCCCGCACGCCCAGCCCCCGGCAGCCGCTCGCATCCCGCAACCCGTTTCGGCACCGCAAGGGTGGCAAGGCGGCAGCGGCGGCGCTGGTGGGGCGCGGCAGGAAGAACGGAAGACCATCTGCAAGCCTTATAGCCTGTATTGCGGGCTGGTCGAATGCGC
>JBDTXU010000195.1:0-2317 GCA_040006055.1 Sphingomonas bacterium
ACGGATGTGGGAATGGGGTACAAAATTTCAAGCACTCTCCTGGGCGGACTGCTAGTCGATGCAAAAAATGCCCCTGATCGCGAGGTTTGCGGGCTGCTATTCGGCACCCAAGGGCGGATCGCGGAGGCGGAGGCGACCGCGAATGTGGCGGCGGACCCGGCGCGGGCGTTTGAGATAGACCCGGCGGCCTTGTTCGCGGCGCATCGACGGGCGCGAGCTGGAGGCCCGGCGATAGTCGGCCATTATCATTCGCACCCGAGCGGCGCGGCGGTGCCCTCCGCGCGGGACGCGGCGCAGGCGATGGGGGACGGGGCGCTCTGGCTGATCCTCACAGCGCGGGAGGGGCGGTTGTGGCGGACCGATCGGATCGGGGCGTTCGATGAGGTGGCGCTGATCGTTGATGACGGGAAGATTGGCTGAAGTCATCGGCGGGGGTGCGTCGGCAGGGCGATCAGTATTGGCGGTATTTTGCGGCAACACGTCTCGCTCGCCGTTTCCGGCGAATGGGCCCTGGCTGGAGAAAAGATGTTGGAGGAGCGCGACGAGCTCAGGGCGGGTTATTCCGCCGCTCAGGATCATCTCCGCGATGTTGTCCGCCATGATCTTGCGAATAGTTGCAGGGTTTTGAGAATCGCTCTTTTTCTTGGCCCGCTTTTGCCACGGCGCACCCTTGGGCCATTTGCGCCTTGACCGTGCGTCTCCTTCGCCGAGGGTCCAGCGATCGCGGCGGCGTTTGCGAAGCCAGCGCAGCGCTAGCCTGGGATTGGCGAGGATGTGCTTCTTGTAGCGGACGATGACCGGCTGCCCGGTGTTGCGGGTGAAGACGCGTTCGACGGTGACCTTATAGCCGGTGGCGCGCTCGTACCGCGTGGGCTCGGCGACGGTCTCGGCCTCGAGCTTGCCCATCGCGACCTGGGCGGCGAAGTGCGGGTGGGCGTGGAGCCAGCGATAGAGCGTGGCGAGGCTGACCGCGAAGGCGCTGGCCAGATTCGCCGGGGTGGCGCCGAGGCGGCACAGCATCCGCGCGCGGGCGGCGTATGCCGGATCGTAGGGCGAGGGGCGGGCCATGGTGGGCGCATGCGCGTGTTGGGGGGAATGTTGAATCGAGGGGGCAGCTTCCTCTCGCGGCGGAGGCTGGCGGCAGTTGGGCAAAAGATGGAAGCGGGTCAACTTTCCTTGCGGCCAAATCGCGAGGCGTTCATACAAACCCTATGAAAATAATCATGTCCGCTATTACGCTGCTATTAGCCGGCCTTCCGGCGCAACCTCAACCGCCGCTGAATCCGAACGACAAAAAAGTGACCGACGCCTTGTCGATCGCAAAAAAATACGCGGAAAAATACTATAAAGTCCCGGACTGTCGTGGCGGAAACCCGAAGTGGCACTATAGCGTTTGGGAAGTTGATGACAAACTGGTTGCCGAAGTTGGCCCGACCCGAGCGAGAGGTCATGGGGTCAAAGTGACCATGCGCAGGAGTAATCTCAAAGTGATCCGCGTAGAACATTTGGCCTGACGCCTACATAGTCCCGAGGGGCATGGGGTCGATCTACATCGCCCGTCGACGTCTCTTCAAAGAAAGGGAATCAGGTCGCGGACCGAGAACCAGTTATCACCAGTATATTGTCCGATCCGCTCGTTCAATAAGCTCTGGAGGTAGGTTTAATCCGCCTTTTGCTGATCCGGACCGGGCATGGCCTGAGCGCTCGGCCAGAGCCAGCCGCGCCGCTGGCGTGAGCCGGGGCGGGTGCTGTAGGCGGGTTGCGATGTCGAAACGAATCCTTGCAAGCCTGGCCTTCGCCGCCGCCTTTCTTTCGGGCTGTGTGAGCGTGCCGCCTGACTATGGTGTGATGGCCGCCGGCTGCCCGGCGATGACCGGGGCGGGGCCGATCACCGCGACCAACCCCATCTATATCGTCGCGACGGGCCTGCCCGATTGCCGGGGCGCGAGCCCGGTGCTGACGATCGGGCGGGGCACGCCCATGCCGTTCGGCGCGCCGACGCGCTTTGGCGGGCCGATCCGCTATGGCGTCGCGAGCGCGCCGGTGGCGGAGGCCAAGGGCAAGGCGAAACAGGCCTGGGCGCTCGGCCTGGCGGAGGAGCAGGCGTGGCGGCGGCGGCTGGCGGCCGATGTCGCGGCCTCGCGGGGCAAGCGCGTGCTGCTATATGTCCATGGCTTCAACAACACGCCGGACGCGGTTCTGAAGCGGGCCGACGAAGTGAGTGCGGCGACCGGGTTCGATGGGCCGGTGATTGCGTTCCTCTGGCCATCGCAGCGGGCGGTGACGAAATATACCTGGGACGAGGAGAATGAGCGCT
>JBDTXU010000196.1:0-3209 GCA_040006055.1 Sphingomonas bacterium
GCCGAGCATTTCCCGCGAGTCGACCCGGTCGTGATCATGATCGCCGAGCATGACGGCCGCGCGCTGCTCGGCCGGCAACATGCCTGGCCGGCGGGGCGTTATTCGGCGCTCGCCGGGTTCCTTGAAGTCGGCGAATCGATCGAGGAGGCGGTCGCGCGCGAGATCATGGAGGAGGCAGGCGTGCAGGTTTCCGACGTGCGCTATATCGCCAGCCAGCCATGGCCTTTTCCGTCGTCGCTGATGATCGCCTGTGTCGGCATGGCCGCGGACGACGCGATCACGCTCGATACGAATGAGCTCGAGGAAGCGATCTGGGTTTCGCGCGCGGTGGTGCGCGCAGTGCTGGCGGGCGAGCCTGGGCCGTTCCTGCCGCCACCGCCTTATGCGATTGCGTTTACGCTGCTGACGGAGTGGGCTGACACTCCCTCTCCCCGAAGGGGAGAGGGTTGCGCAGACTAAGGTCGGCTTCTTCAGCCGACCTTAGTCGGAGCTGGGTGAGGGTGATGCGCTCGCACATCGCGAGCGCTCTCGGCCCCACCCTCTCCAACTACGACTAGGCGCTAAAGCGCCAAGTCTCCGTATCCTCTCCCCTCAAGGGAGAGGAAGGGTTACCCCCGCGTCCGGGCCTGCCGGTACGTTCCCAGAATGCGCATCCATTTCGAATGGAAGCCGAGTTCCTCGAGCGCGCGGTCGAAGCCGGGGTCGCCGGGCTTGCCTTCGACATCGGCATAGAATTCCGTCGCGGCGAAGCTGCCGCCGCGCTGATAGCTTTCCAGCTTGGTCATGTTGACGCCGTTGGTCGCAAAGCCGCCCATCGCCTTGTAGAGCGCGGCGGGGACGTTCTTCACCTCGAAGATCAGCGTGGTCATGAACGCGCCGTCGCCGATCGGGGCATGCCCTGCCCGCGCCAGCACGACGAAGCGCGTGGTGTTGTGATCGGCATCGGCGATGCCGTCAGCGAGCAGATCGAGCCCGTAGATCGGCGCGGCTCCCGGCGGCGCGAGCGCGGCGATCGCGGGATCGCCGAGTTCCGCCACGAGCGCGGCGGCACCGGCGGTATCGGGATAGGTGACTGGCCTGATGCCGCGTTCGCGCAGCCAGAGTCGGCACTGGCCGAGCGCCTGGGGATGGCTCATCGCCTCGCGCACGCCCTCGATCGGGCCCTTGCCCATCAGCGCATAATGAATCGCCAGGAAATGCTCGCCGGTGATCGCCAGGCCCGATTCGGGCAGCAGGAAATGCATGTCGGCGACGCGGCCATGCAGCGAATTCTCGATCGGGATGATCGCACAATCGGCGCGGCCGTCGCGGACCGCATCGATAGCGTCGGCAAAATCGAAACAGGGCAAAGGCAGCCCGTCCGGAAACGCCTGAAGCGCCGCGATATGCGAATTGGCGCCGGGGGCGCCCTGGAAAGCGACGGCGCGGTCGGGATGCGCTGCGGCTTGCTCGATCATTCGCGCCACGATCGGGCGCGCGGGTGCGGCGAAGTTTTCCATGGGAAGGGCGCGCTTAACGGCGGGCGGCACAGTGCACAAGCCGGCTTACCGCGGAAGCGCGCAAGCGCGTCTTGCGGTACCGCTCTACCGAATCTAAAGGGAGCCGACTTTCCGACAGGGGCGCTTGGGTAATGGATAATCGTACGAACACGATCGCGGGTTGGGTGCTTGGCGCTTGCGGCGCGGCGCTGGGGCTTTCGATCGTGACCGGAATGGTGTTCGAGAGCGAGAAAAAGCCCGAGAAAATGGGCTATCCGATCGAGGGCGCCGCCGAGAGCGGCGACAGCGGCGCGGCGCCCGAGGTGCCGATCGCTTCGCTGCTCGCCACCGCTGATCCGGCCAAGGGCGCCGAGGTTTTCAAAAAGTGCACCGCCTGCCACACGGTCGCCCAGGGCGCAGCCAACGGCCTCGGCCCGAACCTCTATGCGACCGTTGGCGAGGCTATCGCCACCGGCAAGGGCGGCTTCGCTTTCTCCGACGCGCTCAAGGCCAAGGGCGGCAAATGGGATTTTGACAGCCTGAACGCATGGCTGACCAACCCGCGCGCCTTTGCCAGCGGCACCAAGATGACTTTTGCCGGCCTTGCCAACGCCCAGGACCGCGCGAATGTGATCGTCTATCTCAACACGATGGGCTCGAACCTGCCCTTGCCGGCAGCCCCCGCGGCGGCACCGGCGCCCGCAGGCGGCGCGGCTCCGGCTGATACCAATGCGACGGCACCAGCCGAGAATGCGGCTGCGCCCGAGAGCAACGCGGCGACCCCGGCGGCAAAGAAGTAAAAGACGCCCGGCGCAGGCTGGGGAGAGGTCGCGGGGCGCTTAAGCACCCGCGCCCGGGACACCCGGGACAGGCGCGTCGCGGTAGAATTCCTTCACGACCGCCCATGCCTCTTCAGCGGTTTCGACGAAGGTGAAGATGTCGAGATCGCGGGCGCTGATCACGCCTTCCTCGACCAGCGCCTCGAAATTCACCACCCGGTTCCAGAATTCGCGGCCGAACAGCAGCACCGGGATCGGCTTGATTTTGCCGGTCTGGATCAGCGTCAGCAGCTCGAACAATTCGTCGAAGGTGCCAAAGCCGCCCGGGAAGGCCGCCAGCGCGCGGGCGTGGAGCAGGAAGTGCATCTTCCTGAGCGCGAAATAGTGGAACTGCATGCTGAGATGCGGGGTGACATAGGGGTTCGGCGCCTGCTCGTGCGGCAGGACGATGTTGAGCCCGATCGATTCGTGCCCGCCCTCGGCCGCACCGCGATTCGCCGCTTCCATGATCGACGGACCGCCGCCGGAGCAGACGACGAAATGCCTTTTGCCGGTTTCGTCGCGCGGAAAGACGCTGACGAGCTGGGCGAGCTTATAGGCCTCGTCATAATATTTGGACTTGGCGACCAGGCGCTCGGCGATGCGGATCGCTTCCTCGCCCCGGGCGAGTTCGAGCAACGCCTTCGCCTTGGCCGGCTCCGGAATGCGCGCCGACCCGTACATGACGAAGGTGGAGGCGATATTGGCCTCTTCGAGGATCAGCTCGGGCTTCAGCAGTTCGAGCTGGAAGCGGACCGGGCGCAGATCCTCGCGCAGCAGGAAATCCATGTCCTGAAAGGCGAGCCGGTAGGACGGATTTTCGGTCTGGGGGGTGCTGATCCCGGCATTGGCGGTTTCGGCATCCTGGCGGGCGCGCGGGAACACCCGCGACGGAACATGTGTATCACTCATT
>JBDTXU010000197.1:0-8956 GCA_040006055.1 Sphingomonas bacterium
TTTCACGCTTTCGGAGTTGTATGTCGGTTGGATGACGGGTCTAGCGGGGCCGGCTGCATTTGTCACGCGTACGCGCGTACGCGAGGGCGGCAATCGAGACTCTCAGGGCGCGATCTCGATTCCCTCGAAATCGAAGATCTTGCCGCTGTCGGGCGGGCGGAGTTCCTCGATCACATCGAGCAATTGCAGCGCCGCCCGCTCGGTATCGAAGAGGCGGCCGGGCTGGACATTGCCCTGAAAGGGCCGCGACAGAGCGGAGTCCACCGTGCCCGGATGCAGCGCGACGACGATGCCGCGATCGTTGCGACGCTTGTCCTCGATCGCCAGCGTCTTGATCAGCATGTTGAGCGCCGCTTTGGAGGTGCGATAGCCGTACCAGCCGCCGAGCTTGTTGTCCGAAATGCTGCCGACGCGCGCTGAGAGCGTGGCGAATACCGACTTACCGGTGCGGGGCATCAGCGGCAGGAAATGCTTTGCGACGATCGCCGGGCCGATCGTGTTGACCTCGAAAAGGCGGGCGAGCCAGGCTGGGTCGAGATCGTTCAGCGATTTCTCCGGGCCGCGATCGTCCGCGTGGAGAAGGCCGGTAGCGACGATGACGAGGGAGGGCGCCGGGCCGCGCGCCACCACGGCCGCGGCGGCGGCGATGCTTGCCTCATCGGTTATGTCGATATGCTGAGCACCGGCGCGGCTGCGGGCGAAGCCGTGAACGATGTCGAACGCGCCCTCATCGATCAGGGCAGCCTCAAGCGCCCCGCCGATCCCGCCGCTGGCGCCGATGATAACTGCGGCGGCGCTCATAGGGACGAGCGATATTGGACGGAATGTTTCGCGACACGTCGATGCGCACCAATGTCGCGAATGCTGATTGCCTTCATCGGCCTGCCATCCCCGATCCTGATATCGAAAGCCAGCCGGATTTCATCATCCGAGCCGCCGATGTGAGCGGGCGGCTGCACGAGAGGACCTTACTTGATAAGAGGTTGAATACGTGATCAAACCGGGCTTTGGCGACAGGGTCGGGATGAAGCACCATGGCGATTTACACTGGGACCGCGGGTCCAGACGTCTATGTCGGCACGCCCACCAGAGACATCATCAGCGGTCTCGGCGGCAACGATGAGCTGCACGGCGGTGACGGCGACGATACGATCGACGGCGGTGCCGGCGACGATCTAATTTTTGGCGATGCCGGAGCCGACTTTCTGACCGGCGGCGCCGGGGTGGATCTGGTCGATGGCGGGGCTGGTAACGATATCCTCCATGTCCAAGAGGGAGAGGTTTCGCCGGCCGGCGATCACTATATCGGCGGGTCCGGCACCGACACGTTGACCATTGACGGACCGGACAACAGCGTCGTCACAGATATCACCGCAGCGACCATCGACGGCGACATTGAAAACCTGGACGGAAACCCTTCGGGTGTTCGCGCGACGCGCGCGCAGATCGCCGGCTTCATATCAATCGCGATCTCTGTTTATGTTGCGGATGGCGGCGCGCTGAATCTGACGGGACAGTCTTTCGCCGGCACTCTGCATCTGAGCGACGCGGGAAATCAGATTACCCTGTCCAAAACCGCACTTTATGTTGAGGTCGATGGCGGAGCCGGCGCGGATACGATCGTCGGCGGCGACCATGGCACGATCTATCGCGCCGGCGGTGGCGATGATCTAGTTTATGGCGGCAGCGGCGGCGACTACTTTTACGATGGCGGCGGCAACGACCTGTATAATGGCGGTGGCGGCACTGATAATTTCTTCATCACCGCGCAGACGACAGCGGGCGATCAGTTCATCGGAGGCGCCGGCACGGATTTCATCCGGTTTGTCGGCACGCCGGTCGACCTGTCGACGTACAATATCGGCACCGATATCGAAGGGATCGCCGGAACCGATCTCCATCTGACCGCTGCGCAGGCCAACCGCTTCACTACGATCTGGTCCGACGTGGTGATGCTTACTTCAGCAGGCACGATCGTCCTGCATGATGACAGCTTTATAGGCCGCACACTCAACCTCAGCGATCAGGGCAACAGCGTCGATCTGTCGGGCGGCCTTCGACCTACACCATTAATGGCGGGGCGAGCGCTGACACGATCATCGGGAGCCGCGAGGGCGGTTTCCTGAATGGCGGCGGCGGCGACGACGTGATCACTGGGGGTGCGGGTGCCGATTTCATTGACGGGGGCACCGGTGCGGACAGCCTCTACGGCGGCGGCAGAAATGACCTCTACACTGTCGATAACCAGGCGGATATCATATTCGAAAACGTCGGCGAGGGATATGACACAGTGCGCAGCAGCAGCCCGGGCTTTTATCTCTCCGCCAATGTCGAGGCGCTCGAGTTGCTGTCAGCGGGCGGCGACTCTTTCGGCGTCGGCAACGAGCTCGACAACAAGATCACCGGCAATGCTGGTTCGAATACGTTGTCGGGCGGGGGGGGGAACGACCTGATCAGCGGCTATGATGGCACTGATTTCCTGTATGGTGAGGATGGCAACGATACGCTCTCTGGCGATGGGGGTAACGACTATATCGTCGGAGGTGCAGGTAACGACCTGCTCAACGGCAAGACTGGCGATGACAAGCTGTTCGGCGAAAGTGGTGCGGACATCTTCGTGTTCGAAAGCGGCACGGGCAAGGACCTGATCAGGGATTTTCAGACAGGCATCGACAAGATCGACCTGACCGGCTTCGGCCTTACGAGCTATGCCGATGTCCAGGCGCATATGCTCCAGAATAAACACGCCACGGTGATCGACCTCGGGCATGGCGACATGGTGGTGGTGCAAGGCGTCTTCAATGCTGAGTTCAGCCAGGGCGATTTCATCATCTGAGGGCGAACTCAGGTAACGTCGGCGCCGCTCATGCCCGGGAGAAGGTCCAGCGATCGCCTTCGCTTGCGTGCGGGTCAAAGGCATAGCCAGCGCTGTCGAAGCCCTTCATCGCTTCGACCTGGTCGATGCGGTGTTCGCAGAGCCAGCGGGCCATCATGCCGCGTGCTTTCTTGGCGTGGAAACTGACGAAGCGCGGGCCGTCGGGGCCGGGCTCGCGGAAGTCCACGTCGATCACGCGGAGACCGATCAGCTTGTCGGCGACGGCGTGGAAATATTCCTGGCTGGCGAGGTTCAGCACAACGCCCGATCCGTCAGCGGCGACGTCGTTGCGGACCGTTTCGGCGATCCGGTCACCCCACCAGGCGTAGAGGCTGTTGCGGCGCGGGGCCCAGCGGGTGCCCATTTCGAGGCGATAGGGGCGCATCAGGTCGAGCGGGCGGAGCAGGCCGTATAGACCAGAGAGCATGCGGACATGATCCTGGGCGAAGGCGATGCCCGGCTCGTCCAGGGTGCGGGCTTCGAAGCCGGTATAGACGTCGCCGGCAAAGGCGAAGAGCGCGGGCCGCTCGGGCTGGTCCTCGAAAGCGCGAAAGCGATCGGTGTTGAGCTTGGCGAGCTTGGGCGAGATTTGCATCAGCTCGGCCAGCCGCTTCTGAGTGAGGTTCGCGGCGGCCGCGGCCAGCACGCTCGCCTCGGCGGCGAAGCGCGGGGCGGTCGTGTCGAGGGGTGGAAGCGGTCGCTCGTAATCGAGCGTCTTGGCGGGGGAGAGAAGGGCGATCACCGTCGCCGGGTAGCGGGCACGTGGCTCGCGGTCAAAGGCCTGCGGCTGGTGGCTCAGGTTCAATTCAACATAAGCTGGGCACTGGGGGGCGCAATTCCGGGAGGACGGCCCGGCTGAGACGATGCACCTCCCGACGTGGGTGACCGGAGCCGGCGGACCGTTTTCCAGCCGTCGAAAGGGGCCGATCCCGAACTTCGTGCGTTGGACGCGCCAGCAAATGTCGGGAGATGAGAAGATGACGCAAGAGCGCGAAGGCTTCGAGGATTTCATGAGACGGCGCGAAGCGGTCTCGACTGACTATATAAACGGCAAGGCAGACGGCCTGTTGGCTCTGTCTGCAAAACATGATCCGGCGACATTCTTTCCCCCCAGCGGCGACCGAATTCAAGGTGCCAGTCGAGTCAACGCCGCGAACGAGAAAGGTGCCCATAATTTCGGCGAGGGTAGCACTGGCCATTTCGAGATTCTGGATTCCTCATCGAGCGGCGATCTTGGTTTTTGGACAGGTATTCAGCACGCGGAAGTCATGATGAAAGGGAAGGACGAACCTGTTTCGATGCAATTGCGAACGACTGAGGTCTTTCGCCGTGAGGAGGGAGAATGGAAGCTCGTGCATCGTCATGCCGATATGCCCGACTCCAAGAGATCGTGATGCGCCGCAGTTTCGCACACGACGGCGTGACCCTTTCGTATCTCGATCAAGGGGGGGACGGCATACCCATCGTCGCTCTGCACGCTTATTGGATGGAGGCCGGAACCTATGCCGATCTCGCCGAGGCGCTGGCGCCGAAATGGCGGGTGATCGCACTTGATCAGCGCGGCCATGGACATAGCGATCACGCGGATGACCTTTCGTGGGATGCGTTCATCGGTGATCTTGCGGCGTTTCTCGACCATCTGAATATTGATGGGCCGACGATCATCACTGGCAACTCGCATGGCGGAACCGTCGCGTTTCGATTTGCGGCGCGCTGGCCTGGCAAGGTGCGCGCGATGATCGTCGAGGAGAGTCCTGCCAAGCAGGACGGAGACCTGGGGTTCATGCGGGAATGGGCTGGTGTCTACCCAACACGCGAGGCGCTCGAAGCGAAGATTGGCGAGCGTCTCGCATGGTCGGTCGCGCCATCTTTCCGTCAGACATCGGAAGGTTGGACGCTTGCTTTTTCTCCCGACGCGCTTGCCGATGCTCAAGAGGGGCTGAGGGGAGATTTCTGGGCCGACTGGATCGCGACGGATTGCCCTCTATTGCTCGTCCGGGGCAGTCAAAGTCGCGCCGTCGATGGTGCCGTGCTGGAAAAGATGGCGGTGGAGCGGGCCAACACGACGCTTATGACCTTTGATGCAGGTCATGTCGTACACCATGACGTACCGACCGCCTTCGCCACCGCGGTGCGGAATTTTCTGACGAACGCCTGATGCCGCTCGACCTGATTGGCACCCTTGAAGCTACGGACACTGTCCGACTTCCTGTCGCCAATGTGACATAATTCGATAGTCGATTGAACGCCAGAGTTACGAATCTACAATGGTTTAGCGCCAAAAATCGCGCTTGATGTTGGATAATTTTGTCATGCCCTTCGGGGCCTGCGACAGATCGCCATAGTACCTGATCCCGCAGTTAGTCGTGCTTTCGTACCGACAAGGCGAACTTTCCTTTTCATATCCCATCAAATCAGTAGGAATATAGTCGTTCGGTGCTGAAGGGCGATGGTCGCCTTTCCGCCGGTCCGTTTTCACCCAGGCGAGGAGTCCGCAATGACGTGTATCTGTTGCTTCCATCCGCCACCCGGCTGTCGAAGCACTATTCGGGCCTCACGGGCCGCCAGAGTCATTCTCGATCAGCTTTAGCCGTCATGCCGGACTTGTTCCGGCATCCACGGTGCCGCGTATCCATCGACACTTGGGTTTGCGGCGCAGTGGACCCCGGAACAAGTCCGGGGTGACGATTCAGTTTGGTCGAAAAACGACTCTAAATCACTGAAAGCAAAGCGTTACGCCGCCTCCGGCGCCACGGATTCATGCGCTCTTCAACCCGTGGCCGGTGCGGCTGCGGGAAGGCGGAGCCGTGCGCTCCGGCCCGGCGGCGACCTCTCCATACAGTCTACCGAAATTATCCAACAAAGGGGCACGACCATAATGAATTCCGGCCATCTCGTCCGTCTGACCGCGCTCTCCGGCGCCGCGACGATGGCACTTCTCGCCCAGCCGGCGCTGGCGCAAAATGCGCTTGCCGGCCAGCAGCTCGCCAGTCTCCACACCACCGCCCCAGAAGCCGCGCCGACCGATGAGGCGCCGCTCCCTGAGATCCTCGTCACCGCCCGCCGCCGCAGCGAGAATGCACAGGACGTGCCGATCGCACTCAGCGTGGTCAGCGAGGACACGCTTCGCGTGCGCGGCGATTATACGCTCGGCGCGATCCAGCAGAGCGTGCCGAGCCTGCAGGTGTTCAGCTTCAATCCGCGCAACACCAATGTGAATATCCGCGGCCTCGGCTCGAATGTGGCGCTGACCAATGACGGGCTCGAGAATGGCGTCGGCATCTATATCGACCAGGTCTATTATGGCCGGCTCGGCCAGAGCCAGTTCGAACTTGTCGATCTCGACCGGATCGAGGTGCTGCGCGGGCCGCAGGGCACGTTGTTCGGCAAGAACACGACGGCCGGCGCGATCAACATCAGCAGCAAGGCGCCTAGCTTCGACCTGGGCGGTTTCGGCGAGGCGACGCTTGGCGATTACGGCTTCCACCAGGTCCGCGGCTCCCTCACCGGCGGGCTGATCGACGGGCTGCTCGCCGCCCGGCTGAGCATCGGCGACACCCACCGCGACGGCTTCATCCGCAACGTGACCACTGGCCGCAAGGTGCATGATTTCGACAATTTCACCGCGCGCGGACAGCTGCTGCTGACCCCCGCGACCGGGCTCAGCATCCGCGTGATCGGCGATTATGCGAAGCAGACCCAGAATTGCTGCATCGGCGTACTCGCCGGCGCGATCACGACCTATGACAATGGCGCGCCGATCGTGAACAGCTTCACGGATCGGGTGACGCGCGCCGGTTACACGCCCTTGCCCTACACGCCCTTTGCCCGCCTGACCGATGCCGACGGGCATTTCCAGGCGAACATGAACAGCTGGGGCGTGTCGGCCCAGGCCGACTGGGATGTCGGGCCGGTGACGATCACTTCGGTGACCGCGTGGCGGCAATGGAACTGGCATCCCGCCAATGACGGCGATTCGATCGCGCTGCCCGAAATGCCAAAGGCCCAGCAGTCCAATTTCCAGCGCCAGTTCAGCCAGGAAGTGCGGATCGCCTCGAACGGCACGCATGCGATCGATTATGTCGTCGGCGCCTATTATTTCCGGCAGATCATCAATGGCGAGGGCATTTCGCTTTTCGGCCCGGCGGCGCCCAACTGGCTGTTCCCGGCGCAGAATGCGGCCGTCGCCAATGCCGCGGTCAATGGCTGCGAGGCGGATTCCACCTCCAACCCGGAGACGCACAGCTATGCGCTGTTCGGCCAGAGCGTCTGGCACATCAGCGATGCCCTGAGCCTGACGGCGGGCCTGCGCTACACGCATGAGAAAAAGGCCGGCAGCTTCACCCAGACTCAGGTGGCGGGACCATCGCTCGCCGGGCTTTCGCCCGCCCAGCAGGCGACGGCGCAGGAGCTTCGCAACCTGCTCAACCCCAATGTCTCGTACAGCGCCGAGACCAGCGACAACAGCCTGTCGGGCCTTGCCACGCTGAGCTGGAAGGCGGGCAGGGACGTGCTGCTCTACGCGACCTATGCGCGCGGCAATAAATCGGGTGGGCTCAACCTCTCGAACCTGCCGGCCGGGATCAGCGCCGTAGTCGCGCCCGAAAAGGTCGATAATTACGAGGTCGGCGTGAAGACCCAGCTCTTCGACCGCGCCGTGACGCTCAACGCAGCCGCCTTCTGGACCGACGTCGCCAATTACCAGACGGCGATCACGCAGCAGATCGTCGGCACGACCAACTTCCGCAATTACATCACCAACATCCCGCTGGCCCGCTCGCGCGGCGTCGAGGCTGACGCGACCTGGTCAGTGACCAGCCGGGTCAGCCTCAATCTCTCGGGTGCCTATACCGACGGCGTCCGCGAGCGGTTTGCGCGGCATCCGATCGTCGAGGACGATGTCGTGATCTATGCTGGCGCGACGATCCTCGGGCGCGTCAGGATCGGCCGTGGCGCGACGGTCGGCGGCAATGTCTGGGTGACTGAAGATGTGCCGGCGGGCGGCCTCGTCATGCAGCCGCCGGCGTTGCAATTCACGGCCGGCGCCGCGCCGGCGCTGTTTCGGGACGGGTGAGCGCTCCGCCATTGCGCAACCGGGCGATGAGGCAGAGATTGAGGCAGGAGAGGAGATCGCCATGGCGACCGCACTGAAGATCGCGACCACGCTGCAGGACCGTGCCGCGTCGCATGGCATCGGCATCGCGCCGTCCACACCGACGATCGGCGCGGAGATTTCAGGGATCGACCTCGGCCAGCCTCTGGCCGACAGCGTTGCCGAGATCATCCGCGACGCCTGGCTGCACCACAAGGTGATCTTTTTTCGCGATCAGGATCTGGACTATGCCAGCCATATCCGGCTCGGCCGATTGTTCGGCGATCTCGAGGGGCATCCCGTCATCCCACATGTCGAGGGCCATCCGGAAGTGTTGGTCATCCGGGGCGTCGAGGGCGTGCAGCTGACGGCGGAGAGTTTTACGCCGTTCAAGGCGTACAACAAATGGCACACCGATGTAACTTTCCGCGAGCGTCCATCGATCGCCTCGGTGCTGCGCGCGCGGCTGCTGCCACCGCTCGGTGGCGATACGATCTGGGCGAATACCGCAGCGGCCTATGAAGGCCTGCCGCAGCCGGTGAAGGAGCGCATCGCCAATCTCGATGCCGAGCATGACATTATCGCCAGCTTCGGCGGCCGCGTAACCGACGAGAAACGTGCCCAGCTCGCGCGCGACTTCCCGGCGGTGACGCATCCGGTAGTGCGGGTTCATCCCGAAACCGGCGAGAAGATCCTCTACGTCAACTATACCTTCACGACGCGTATTCTCGGCATCCCCGAGGAGGAGAGCAAGGAATTGCTCCGCCTGCTCTACGACCGGATCAAGGTGCCCGAATATCAGGTCCGGTTCCGCTGGACGCCAAACGCGATCGGCATCTGGGACAATCGTTCGACCCAGCATTACGCGGTCGGCGATTACTGGCCCGCCGACCGTGTGCTCGAGCGGGTGACGGTGGCTGGAGACGTCGTCACCCGCGCGCATCCGGATTGAAGCCGCTGGCGTCGGCGGCATCGTAAAAGGCGCGGAC
>JBDTXU010000198.1:0-4518 GCA_040006055.1 Sphingomonas bacterium
AGGGGCAGGGCGGCGAGAAAGGCGTTGAAGCGCAGCATCGCCGCGAACAGCAGCAAGGCGATCCCCAACGCGCGGAGCAGCCAGCGCCACCGCGTGTCGCTATCGTCGCTCCAGAACAACAGCCCGGTCGTGGTGAGCAGCGCGCCCGCCATGAGGCAATCCTTCAGCACCGCTCCCATCAGCGCCATGGAGAGCGGCAGCAGCCCGCAGGCAGCAAGCGCAACCGCCAGCCAGTGCCGCCGCCTGCGCAGGGCCCATCCGGCGATCAGTGCGAACCCGCCCCAATAGAGCGCGAGCTGCAGGATCAGCATCGGTGCCGGGCCGGTATGGATCGGGATCAGCTGCCGCCACAGCCATTCCATCACCGGCGGATGCCAGTCGTCGAAATCGCCGTCGATCGCCTGGCCATATTGGCGGATCGCGTCCCAGGTCATCAGGCCGGGCCAATAAGCGAGCGCCGTCAGCGACGCAGCCGCCATGATGCCGAGTGCCAGCAACGCGGCGGTGCGCTTGTCGCGAAGCTGCGTTGCCGGCGATGACGCTGTCCGATTCATGGCGCTGCTCGTCAGCGATGCCGGCCGGCGGGTCAAGCGCTTCGGCCACGGGAGGATCAGGCCGGCTGGTCGTACGGCCGATAGCCTTCCCATCGCCATGGCAGGTTCACCGGCCCGAGCAGGCGCTCGACGAGCGGCAGGAAAATCCCTTCGGCGTGGTTGTCGTTCGCGAGCAACAGGATGCAGTCGCGCCGCCGGTCGATGCACAGCGCGTAATTGGAGGTGCCGTCGTCATGGCCTTCCTTGAAGAAGGCGTGACCATAGGGTGTTTCGAACACGCCCCAGCCGATCCCGTACCCGAGGGCAATCTTCCGCCATTGGTCGGTTCGGACATCGAGGAGCGTCGGAAACTGGGACGGGCTATCGATCGCGATCGAGCGGCGGACCATTTCGGCCCGGGCCTTGCGGCTCAGCCCTTCGCCGCGCGCCACTGCGGCGAGGAAGCGTGACCAGTCGTCCAGCGTCGTCGCCATCGATCCGGCGGCGTCTGCGCGAGTGCGATGCTTGAACACCCGGCCCGGGCTGTCCTCCGGATAGACCAGGGCGACATTCGCACCGAAATCGTCGTGCCAGGTCATGCCGGTGCGGCGCATGCCGAAGCGATCGAAGATGCGGCGCTGCATCTCGGTGGCGGTATCGAGGCCAAGGCCCTTTTCGAGGACGAATTGCGCGAGTTCCAGTCCCTCGCCTGAATAGCCGTAGCGGGTGCCGGGGTCGCGGTGGATGTGGAGCTTCTTGTCGGGCTCAAAACGGCGGAGATTGGCAAAGCCGCTGCTATGGTCGAGCAGCATGCGCAACGTCAGGTTGCGCCAGCGCGGATCGCCCGCGAGATCCGCATAATCCTCATATTCGGGCAGCGGCTTGGGGAGATAGGCAGCGATCGGGCGGTCGAGATCGACGCGCCCCTCATCGACGAGTTGCATCACATACCAGGCGAAGGTCGCCTTGGTCAGCGAGGCGCCGTACATTACGGTGCCGGTCTCGAGCGGCAGATCCTGCGTCGTGTCACGCTTGCCATAGCTTTTGGCGAAAACCACGCGGCCATTGCGGATCAAAGCGACGCCGAGGCCAGTCACCCTGGCCGCCGCCATCAGTCGCCCAACCTCGCTATCGATTGCGGCGGGCGTCAACCGGTGGCCGTCAAGGCTCCTGGTCGGCGCCGGCGCGGGTGCCGCCCCGGCGCAGACGAGCAGGGCAAGGGCAGCGAGGATCTTGCGCATGCGACGGTCTCCCAGGTGGTTGGGGCACGATAGGCCGGCCGCCAGGACCGGCAAGCCCTGAAAATCCATCGCCCCCGGCAATCAGAGTTCGCAAGGTCTGGCATCAGGTTACACCGCGCGGGAAGAAACGCCTTCGCTACTTTCCGTTACGGATTGCGAGGCTTCGTCGCAGATCGGCTCGCCTCTCGCCTGGCCGCTCTTTCGCCCACCGATCAACGATTGCACTAAATGCAATCCGCCTAACATTTTTCGCACTTGCAGCAAATTATGCTGCAGCGCACAAGGATCAGGCCTTTCAGGCATCCTCTCCTAAAACTTTCCAGGCCGGCCCTTTAGGGGGCTGGCCCTTTTTTTTGTCCGCGATTTGGGTTAGGAAGTTCCTGCTACAGCGCCGCTGACATAATAAAAGTTCGTGGAGCGGAGCCAGCCGGAGAACCCGGCACCGGCGGGGTTGGAGCATGGGGGATCGAGCAGCCAGGGGCGCTCTCCCCCATCTTTCTGTAAAACATGGCGGATTCGCTCCGGTCCATCTGAACGCTGTGCCAAAGGATGGCCGTGCGCGGCGCGAGCGGTTAGGCTGTGGCCATGCTTCGCCGATTCGCAATGCTCGCCCTGATCTGGTCCTGTTTCGGAGTCGCGGCCGCACAGACCGCCACGCCCACTGTCCCGGCGCCCGTGCCAGCAGTGGCTCCTGTCACGGTCAATGTGGTGATCACCACCAGCGAAGGGCCGATCACGGTCGCGCTGGAAAAGACCCGCGCGCCGAAGACGACCGCGAATTTCCTCCGCTATGTCGATGCGAAACGCTTCGACGGCATCGCGATCTATCGCGCCATGAAGATCGGCGAAGGGCTCGGGCTGATCCAGGGCGGCGCGCAGAATGACCCCAAACGCCTGTTCCCGCCTGTCGCGCATGAACCGACCAGCGAGACCGGCCTCAGCAACACCGACGGCGCCATCGCGATGGCGCGCGGCGCGCCGGGCACCGCCACCGCGGATTTCTTCATTGCGGTCGGCGATATCTCGACGCTCGACGCGCAGCCGGGCCAGCCCGGCGACAATCTCGGCTATGCAGCGTTTGGCCACGTGACCTCGGGCATGGAGCTGGTGCGTCGGATCTTGGTTGCGCCGACCGCGCCGGACACCGGTCCGCCCGGGATGGAGGGGCAGATGCTCGCCCCTCCGATCAAGATCCTCACGGTGCGCCGGGCGCCCTGAGCCTGAACCCAGGGCCTTCGTAGATCCGCACCGCATTGCCCCGCTCCAGTTCGTGGTTGCGGTTCCACAGCGCGCGCTTGCTGTCGGCGTTGCCCTGGCGCCGCCGCTCGTCGAAGACCATAGCGAGCTTCAGCCGCGCGATTTTCTTGTTGGCGAATTGCGAGCGCTGGTCCTGAGAGACGGCGGCGAGTCCGGTCGGGATGTGCGTTGCGCGGACGGCGCTGTCAGTCCTGTTGACATGCTGCCCGCCCGGACCCGACGAGCGGAATGCCTGATACTGCACATCGGCATCGAAGAATTCGGCGACGCTCTCGACTTCGGGCGCTTTGCTCACCGCGACGAACCAGTTCTTGCGCTTGTGCGTCGGGCGGAACGGACTGGTACCGATCCAGCGGATCGTGCCCGTCCGCGCCGCCGCGAAGGCCTCGCTGCCGTTGCCAACGACGTGGAGCAGCGCTGAGCTGCTCGAGCCGGTGACTGGTTCGATCGGCTCACAGGCAAGGCCATGGGCGGTGGCTTCACGCGCGAACGCTGTCGCCAGCTGAGCGACAACCCACTGGCATTCCTCGGGACCCTGGCCCGACGAGAGGTGAAGGATGATCTCGCTCATGTCCGCCTCGTCTTGTAGGTGATGAGCGGACGCAGCGTCGCGACGATGTCGATCAGGCCGGCCTGGTGGAGATCGGCGATCACCTGGTGGATGTCTTTATAGGCTTGCGGTGCCTCCTCATAGATCAGCGCACGATCCTCGCAGATCACGCGGCTGCCGAGCCCGGTCCGCTCGAGCTCGGCGATAGTGAAGCGGCGCTTGAGCTTGTCCCGCGCCTCGCTGCGACCCCATTTGCGCCCCGCACCATGGGCCAGCGACTGCAGCGCGCCGTCCGCCAGCTCGGGTCGTGGCTGTACCAGATAGGTGAGGTCACCGCGCGAACCCGGAATCACGATGGGCCCGCGATCGGCGGGCGCCGCGCCCTTGCGGTGAAGCCACCCGCCCCGATGCGGCGTCACGCTGTTGTGGCAGATGTCGAGCAGCCGCCGTCCCTTCATGCCGAGCTTATCGAAGAAGCGCGTGGCGATGACCTCCCGGTTGAGCACCGCCCAGCCGATCGCCTGGTCATGCTCCGCCAGATAGGCTGTGCAGGCGTCGTCGCCGGCCATGAGGGCCTGCACATTCTGCCGGGCAAGCTGCCGCTCCAGGATCGCATAGCCAAGCCCGCGCGAACCGCTATGGATCATGAGGAAGACATTTGCCGCGTCGAGCGCCAGCGCCTCGAAAGCGTTGCCATCGGCCACGGCATCGATGCGGAGCAGCTCGGCGAAGTGATTGCCGCCGCCGATGCTGCCGAGCGCTTCGCCCATCAGCGATGGAGGCAAGCCGGCGCCTGTGAGGCTTGCGGCATGATCCCCCTCCCACGCCTCCTCGAGCCCGTGAAGCTTGCGGTCTGCCGCATCGAGCCTGAACTTGCGAACCGCCGTCTCCGTTTCCCACAAGGCCATGCCGCAGCCGATGTCGCTGCCGACAAGGT
>JBDTXU010000199.1:0-3206 GCA_040006055.1 Sphingomonas bacterium
AGAGCTTGCCGCGGATCAGCCGCTCGTTCGGCAGCGAGACGTTCACCGCGACCATCACCGGCGTGTCGGGCGCACGTCCGGCGGCGATCAGTTCGCGCGCGATGTCGCCCGCCGCCGCGCGGCCCATATAGATGCCGAGCGTCGCGTCGGGGCTGGCCAGCGCCGCCCAATCGAGGTCGAGCGTTTCGCCGGCACGGGCATGGGCGGTGACCAAAGTCAGTTTGCGGGCCGATCCGCGCAGGGTGAGCGAGGTGCGTCCGCTCGCCGCCGCAGCACTCGCCGCTGTGATGCCCGGGCAGATCTCGACCGGGATGCCGTGGCGGACGAGATGCTCGATCTCCTCGGTCGAGCGCCCGAAGATCGAGGGATCGCCGCCCTTGAGCCGGACCACGCGCTTGCCCGCGCGCGCCGCTTCAAGCAGCAGGTGGTTGATCGATGCCTGATCCTTCGAATGCCGGCCCGATCTTTTGCCGACGCCGACCAGCTCGGCCTTGGGGTTGGCGAGATAGAGGATGCCCGGGCCGACCAATGCGTCATAGAAGATGATCTCGGCCGCCGCGATCAGCCGCGCCGCCTTGAGCGTCAGCAGTTCCGGATCGCCAGGCCCGGCGCCGACCAGCCAGACCGGCTGATGCGCGTCACGATGCGGCATGGACAGCCTCCCTTGTGGATGTGAGCAATTGGGCGAGGGCAGGGCGGCACGACCCGCAATTGGTGCCCGCACCGAGCGCCTTGCCGATCGCAGCGACGTCGGTGAGCCCCTGTCCGGCGATCGCCTTGACGATCGTGCGCAGGCCAATGTCGAAGCAGACACAGACGATCGGGCCGCGATCCTCCTGCGCGCCGGGTGCCCGGCCAGCGAGGATGGTAGGCGCGGCTGCTGCCGCCGCGAGCTGGGCGATCAGCCAGTCGCGCGAGGGCAAGATGCCGCTCTTCGTGACGAACAGCACCGCGGCAAGCTTGCTCTCCTTGAGGATCGCGATGCGTCGCGATCCCTGCGCGCGGTCGAACGCCTCGATCCGGTCGCCGCGCGGCAGGCAGGCGTCGAGCAGGGCCGCGTCACCGACGCCCGCCAGCTCATGCAGCACGCCGCCCGGCACCGATATCCGTGTCGACCACAGGCAATCGGGCTGCACCTCGGGCTCAGCCGCGATCAGGAAGCCGTGCCATTCAGTCGCGACCTTGGCGATCCGCGCCGGCGTCGCCTTGAACCCGGGCTGGCCCGAATGCGGATCGGTCAGCGGGCGCGGCAAAAACCCGGTGCGGCCGCCGGTCGACTGACGATCGGTCCAGTGGATTGGGGTGAAAATGTCGCCGCGCCGCTGATCCTCGCTCAGCCGCGCCCGGAACAGGCTGTTGCCCTGCGGCGTCGCCACCCGGGCGATATCGCTCTCGGCGATCCCGAGTGCATCGGCATCGGCCGGGTGGATTTCGACCAGAGGCTCTTCGCGGTGCCGCGCGAGCTTCGGGCTCAGCCCGGTGCGCGTCATGGTATGCCATTGGTCGCGGTAGCGCCCGGTGTTGAGCGTCATCGGCCAGTCAGCGAGCGGGCCGGCGAGCGGCGCCTGGGCGACCGGCACGATCCGCGCCTTGCCGTCGGGGGTCGAAAAGCGCCCGTCAGCGAATGCTTGGCCGCCCCAGCGGAATGGCTCCATCGCGTCATAGGCCTGATTGCCGATCGCCGCGTGCGCGCGCAGATCGAACAGCCGCGCGCCGTCATTCTGATAGGCCGAGAGGCGGGCATGTTCGCGCCAGATATCGGCGGGGCCGTTATAGGCAAAGGCCTGGGCCCAGCCCATCCGGCGTGCGACTTCGCTGATGATCCACCAGTCGGGCTTCGCTTCGCCGGGCAGCGGCAGAAAGGGGCGCTGGCGGCTGATGCAGCGTTCCGAATTGGTCACCGTGCCGTCCTTCTCGCCCCAGCCGGCGGCGGGCAGGCGGACATGGGCGAGGCGGCTCGTGTCGGTATCGGCGATCACGTCCGAGACGACGACGAAGGGGCAGGCGGCGAGCGCCGCGCGCACCGAATTGGCATCGGGCATGCTGACGGCCGGGTTGGTCGCCATGATCCAGATCGCCTTGATCCGCCCCTCGCTGACCGCGCGGAACATGTCGACTGCCTTGAGGCCCGGCCGTGTCGCCATATTGGGCGCCGCCCAGAAACGGCCGACCCGGGCGACGTCCTCGGGCGCGAAGTTCATATGCGCAGCGAGTGTCGAGGCGAGGCCACCGACCTCGCGGCCGCCCATCGCATTGGGCTGGCCGGTGATCGAGAAGGGCGCGGCGCCCGGCTTGCCGATCCGCCCGGTGGCGAGGTGGAGGTTGACGATCGCATTGACCTGGTCGGTGCCGCGCAGCGACTGGTTGATCCCCTGGCTGAACAGGGTGATCGTGCGCGGCCGCGCGGCGAACAGCTCGTAGAAGCGCAACAGATCGGCCGGCGGCACGTCGCACGCCTTGGCCACCGACCAGAGATCGCCGCCTTCCTCGAGCGTCTCCCAGAAATTCTCGGGCACTGAAACGCTGGCGGCGAGATAGGCCTGATCGACCAGCCCCTCACGCGCGCAATAAGCGAGCAGGCCGTTCATCAACGCGACGTCGCTGCCCGGGCGGAGCGCGAGGTGGAGATCGGCGTCGGCGCAGGTCTCGGTGCGGCGCGGATCGATCACGACCAGCTTTGCGCCCCGGCTCGCCCGCGCCGCCTGCATGCGCTGATAGACGATCGGGTGGCACCAGGCGGTGTTCGATCCGACCAGCACGAACAAATCGGCCTCGTCGAGATCGTCATAGCTGCCGGGGACGACGTCCTCACCGAACGCGCGGACATGCCCCGCGACCGCGCTCGACATGCAGAGCCGCGAATTGGTGTCGATATTGGAGGTGCCGATGAACCCCTTCATCAGCTTGTTGGCGACGTAATAATCCTCGGTCAGCAACTGGCCCGAGACATAGAAGGCGACGCTGCCCGGGCCGTGCGTCGCGATGGTGTCGGCGAAGCGTTTGGCGACGAGCGACGTCGCCTTGTCCCAGCTCGCGCGGCGCTTGCCGATCATCGGGTGAAGCAGCCGGCCCTCGAGGCCGACCGTCTCGCCGAGATGCGTGCCCTTGGAGCATAATTTGCCGTGGTTGGCTGGGTGTTCCAGGTCGCCCTTGATCTCGACCGCGCGCGCGCCAAGCGGCGTCGCGGTGATGCCGCAGCCAACGCC
>JBDTXU010000200.1:0-32319 GCA_040006055.1 Sphingomonas bacterium
TCTCGTTGACGCCGTCATAATCCCACTGGTCGTGCGGCGTGAACTGATAGGCCCATACCGCCTCGCCGGTGTCGGCATCGCGCGCGAAGACCGAGCTTGTCCAGAGATTGTCCCCCGGGCGCTGCGACGGCACGCGTGGTCCCGGGTTGGACGTCCCGTAATAGATTAGGTTCAGTCGGGGATCGTAGCTGATGAAACCCCAGACTGCCCCCGTTCCCTGCGGTGCCGCGCCCGCTGGCCATGACGCGAGCCCCAGATCCTTGCCGCGATATTGCGGGTACAGCGGCTTGAACCGCGGACCGATCATCACGTCCTCGTCCGATCCCGTCGAATAGGCGCGCCACAGCTGCTTGCCAGTATGGATGTCGAGCGCGGCAATCCAGCCGGACACGCCCATCTCACCGCCGGAGTTGCCCACATACACCTTGTCGCCCGCGATAAAGGCGGACATCGTCATCGTCACGCCCTTCGACACGTCGGCCATGGTCGTTCGCCACACCTGCTTGCCGGTCTTCAGATCCACCGCGACCGTATGCCCGTCGAGCAGATTGTAGATCAGCTTGCCGTCGCCGATCGCCCAGCCACGCAGCACCGGATCGCAGCAGGCCTTGCCGATCGCCATGGGTGCGGGGTCGGGGTCGAACTCCCATTTCACGGGAGCGCCCGGCTTGGTGAGGTCGAGCGCATAGGACCGGTCTGGAAACGGCGACACGGCGTACATCGTGTCGCCGACGACGAGGGGGGCGCCCTCATGGCCATATTGGGCGCCATCGGAGAAGGTCCAGGCGGTATTCAACCGCGCGACATTGCTCGTGTTGATCTGGTCGAGCGTGCTATAGCGGCTGTTGGCGTAATCGTGCGCCTGGCTGGTCCAGTCTCCCGGCGCTGAATTCGGCGCAGCGTTGAAAGCGCCATGGGCGCTCCCGGCGGTGGTGCCGGGCCTACGCGCCGGCGACGGCGACTGCTCGTCGGAGCAGCCCGATAACAGCAGCATGCATCCGGCGATCACGGCCATGCCGGGCAATACCCTTTTCGCCCGAATGTTCAGGCCAATCTTCACAGCACCCCTTTCAGTCGAATAGCCGAGACCTTCATTTGACTAAACGACCACCGTCGCAATGGTTCCTCATTGCCGAAAAAAAATATCGTGTGCCGACATATTTCACCGGATGGCGCTCAATTTCGGCGGATGCGGAACCCAGCAGGGCCCACGCCGGTTAGGTTAGCATTCGACAGTCTTGGAGGAACACGATATGATCTGGACCATCGCCGTAATTCTGCTGGTGCTCTGGCTGCTGGGCTTCGCCGTATTCCATGTTGCCGGCGGCCTAATCCACATCCTGCTCGTGGTCGCCGTCATCGTCGTCATCTATCAGTTTGTGACCGGCCGCCGCGGGTAGCACCAATGCATCCGCCGAAACCCTTGTTTGTGCAATCAACAACATCGGAAATTTCCGTGTCCGAGGAATCCAAACGCACCGAAACCGCGCGTCGCAATGACGATCACGACCTGATCGAAAATGCTCTCAAGACCCCCGCGCAAGGCGGGCGATCGGGAGGGACCCTGCAACGCGATATCGCCACCCGGGCGGAGCAGAAGCGTCTGATTGACGGGGTAACCGGCGTGACGCGCGTGAACAAGGCGGACGAAGCGGACTGAGGTTGGACCTTATCACTGCTAAAGCGTCGATTGCCTCCTCGACCGCGCTTGTTACGCCAGAGATATTTGCCAACTTGCGGGATCTAGCAGCCGAAAGTTTTAGCCGTAGCCGGAGGAAAATTCGCTTAACACGCCTTTGGACCTATGCGCCGATGCCTCGTTTGCCTTACATATGAAGCACTCCGCCTTGTCCAAATCTTTGGCGCTGAAGTTCCTGTTGGCTGCGCTGATACTCGCGGGTCGCGACCGCGCCCGCAACCGCGGTCGTATTATCCGCAACGCCCAATAGCGCGCCCGATTCGGCGGCACCCTCGATTCCAGCTGACGCGCTGCGCGCGGCCGCAGGCGATCCGGCGACCCGGCAATTCTATCAGGCGAACGGATGGCGGGCTGTGCGGTCCGATGCGGCGGAGAGCGCCCTCAAGCGAAGTCTCGGCGAGCGAGCTCGGCGCTGGATGCATCGAATTGTCTTTATACAGGAGCCCCCTCTCCGCAGACCGCTGCCCAGCGCGTGGTCTTCCTGACTCCCGCGACGCTGCGATGCGACCGCGCTCGCGCATGGCATTACCGATCCCGCGAAACGCCGCAAGGATTCGGCGATCTCGCAGAGGTCGCAGCGGTCGATCTCGAAACCGTCGGCAATTTCAGCGTCATTCCCAAGGACAAGGCGGTCAAACGTTCGGCATTCCCGTGACAATGGAACGAACCGGCATCCCCATCGCTTGTTTAAGTAATCTAACGATCGAACAGCCTGTTCGATTCAGTCATAGGGAACCCACCATGAAAAAGACGATGACCCTAGTCGCGGCGCTTTGCGCGCTGTCTCTTGGCGGCTGCAACAAATCCCCGTCTGACAAATTGGCCGATCGCGTCGAGAACGCAGCCGATGCGCGTGCCGACGCTATGGAAAGCGAAGCGGCCGCACTGGACAATCGCGCTGACCAGGTTCGCAAAACCGGCGAGCAACGCGCGGACGCCATTGATGCGGCTGACCGCAACGTGGCGGCGATGACTCAGGCTGAGCGCGACGCGATCGTGGCAAACGACGCAGCAGCGGTGCGATAGCGCCATCCCTACGACCGACCGGAACGCGCTTGCCAAAGAGCGCACCGACCTCGCCGAGGACCGGACCTTGCTCGCCAGTGAGCGCACCTTTAGCGGCTGGGCAAGGACGGCCATGGCCGCGATCGGCATCGGCCTGGGCTTCAATGCGCTGTTCAAAATGGTCGAACCATTGTGGGTGCCCAAGGCGATAGCCACTGCGTTCATCGGCTTGGCAATTTTCATCATCGTTGCGGCCGAGCGCCGCGCGCGCTCCTTGTGCCGTGGGCTGACGGCGCATCGCGTCAAGGAACTCGGCGGCATCAACCTCAATGTCATCGCCATCGCGATCAGCGCCGGCGCGGCAAGCCTGATTATAGCTTTATGGGCGTTGACATAATCGGAGGGGCCAACACTTTGCTTCGCCTGCTCGCGACATTGACGCTGTTGGTCGCTGCCGCACCGGCCTCCGCACAGAATGCAGCCCGGCCGCAAGCGCCGCCTTCCAGCGCGATCGACCCTCGGGTTAGCGCGAGCAACGATTCTAAAATTGCTGCACTGGTCCGCAACATATTCGGCCAGATTCCCCCGCTGCGCGACGTCGAGGTAGTCGCCTCGGTAGGTGTCGTTACGCTGCGCGGATCGGTGCCAGCCGCGGGCGGCACGGATCGGGCGGAATCGATCGCCTCGCGCGTTTAAGAGGTTGTGACGGTCGAGAACGGGCGGACCCGCGATCTCGTGGTCGATTCAATTCTCGCGCCGATGGTCAAGCCACCTCGCCAGTCCGCCCTGATGGTATAAGCAGCGCCTGGTTTGAGTGAGGTGTCTGATACTGGTTGCCGCAACTTTGCTGGCGACGGGCAAATTGCACCTAGTCGCGCTGTCGTTGGGGACGGCAACCGCGTGCCAAACCAGTCGAGCTATCCGAGAATTTATCCAATAGGGCGTGTTCAGCCTAGCGTCATCTTTCGCTGGTTATAAGAAAATATATGGCATCGTATCCCTTGCGAGGTGATCGATCGAAGCATATTAGGGCGCGCCGTGTTTCGATATTCGTGCCGAGGGAATCTGTACGTCACGCTGCGGCTGCGACTCTCCCAAGTCCGTTTGTGTTACTGCAGCGTATTGAAGGAATCTATTGTATGAAAATGGCCTTTATTATTGCGGGACTGGGTCTCGCGGTTGCGGGCATCCCCGTGGCCGCAGACGCCGCCCCCCGCCAGTCGATCAATCAGCGCGAGGCAACCCTGCAGTGGCGGATCAACGAGGGCGTCCGCAGCGGAGCACTGAACCGCAATGAGGCGTCTCGCCTGCGGACGCGTTTCGCCAATCTCAACCGGCTGGAATATCGCTACCGCCGCACCGGCGGTGGCCTGAGCAGTTGGGAGCGCCGCGATCTCGATCGTCGTTTCGACATGCTGAGCGGCAGTATCCGCGTCCAGAAGCACGATCGTCAGACCCGATATCGCAATCGTCATCGTTAAGCCATCACTCTAGCGCTTTGTGGAAATCCCGTCGGCAACGGCGGGATTTTTGCTTGCCGGACGCGCATTTTTCGCTGTCCCGTTCACATCCGTTCCTTCCACCCGGCGTGGATCAGCAGCCAGTTGACTGGATATGCCGTGACAAAGCCGGCGATCATCGCAAGCTGCATCGCAAACCAGAATTCGAAGCTGTCGACTGGCGCAATCATCCCGAATACGGGCCGGAACCAGCCAAACTGGATGATCGCCATCACGCCGTACATGCCGACCTGCCAGGACGCGATCGAGGCAATATCGGCCTTGAGGGCAGCGAGGATTCCGCCGCCCACCGAAAGGTCGCGCATTGGCTTGATCGTGAAATACTGGAACACGACTCCCAGCCCGAAGGCGAGCATAAAATCAGGGATCCACACCGCGAAGGTCTTTTCGGTGAAAGCGCTATGCCAGCCGAACCAGACCGCGATGGTGGGAACAGCGAACACCAGCCATTCGGCAATCAGATCTCCGAGGGTGCACCCGGCCCCACAATGACTCGTGCCCTTGGCGACCATTATTACAAAAGGCTGCTCTGGCGGCTCGACTGCCGGATTGGCAGTCCCGCGCCCCCAGGCAAAATAGCCGGCCATCCACACCACGCTGCCGAACAACGCGGTCAATGGCCACACCAGGTACATGATCGCCATTTTCTGCGGGCGCCTCACCTCATCGACCGAGATGACCAGCGCGCAAATCACGCCTAATACGACACTCACTGCCGCCAGAGCATGCAGCCAGGCGGGAAAGCTCGCGTTCACGGTCCGATATCGACCGCTTCGGCGCGCGCGCGCGCATTCGAAGCGCCGTCGAAGCCAAGTGCCTTCGCGACGGGTGAGTTCCATCCGTAGGGATCGGTGCGGAACGCGACCGCCCCGCTACGATCGATGAAGACATTCTGGTAGAGCAATCGCACCGGAATTTCGCGCGGGAGCGCGATGAATTTCTGGCTGGCCCCGGCATGTGCCCGGTTCCACTGGGCGGCAACGCCCTCATCTTCGGCGATCCGCTGCGCAAAGCCCAGCGCGTCGTCGACCCGGACGCAGCCATGGCTGAGATGGCGCTGGCTGCGATCGAAAAGTGACGGTGCCGAGGTGTCGTGCAGGTAGATCGCCTGGCCGTCCTTCATGTCGAACTTGACGCGCCCGAGCGCATTGCTCGGCCCCGATCTCTGGACGATCCAACCGTGCCGGCGCACCATATTGTGCCGCCGCAGATAGCCGGGGCTGACTCCGGCCATTTCGCCGTTCTGGATAGATTTCGGGATCGTCCATGTCGGGTTGGCGACAAGGCGGAAGATCGGTGCTCCCAGTTGTGGGGTTTCCTTTCCGGGCTGGCCGACAATCACACGGCGACTGTCGACCAGCTTGCCGTCGCGATAGTAAGACAGGCGCGCGGCGGCTGTGTTGACATCGATCCGTGTCGGCGGCGGCGTGCGGGACAGCCAGCGCAATCGTTCGAGTGCTACCGCCAGCGCGCGCGCGCGGTCTCCCGGGCGCAGATTGAGCACATCGAGCGTGTCGGGACCGATCACTCCGTCCGCAGCGATGCCGTAATCGCGCTGCAGGTGCTCGACCGCGTCGGCGATACGCTGGGTATAGCGTTGCGCTTCGGTTGGCTTGGCCGGACTATCGGCGGCAGCGTTGATTGTCGGCTGTTCAGCCAGATATTCCCCGCCGATCAACTGCTCGACGATCGCGCCCACGCGCGGGTCGATGTCACCGATATGGATGACACCGGCGGCGATCGCGGGCCGATCAACCGTGGCGACGTCATGCCGGGCGTCGAGATATGCCTTGGAAAGCTGCCGATACGCGTCATCCTGCGGCGCCAGGCTCGCGAACCAGGTTTCAAGATTTCCCGCAGCGATCGCCTGCGCAAGCGGCTTGTCGAGATCGGTGGATGGGCGAGCAATTGTATAAATGGAGTGCAACTCGGAAGGGTTGGTCTCCCCCCGCTCAAGCGCCGTCGCATAGCGCAGTGCGGCGTGCGTCATGGCGACGTCGCGCTGCGCTGCGCTGGCCGTGGCGCCAGAATCCTCCAGAAAGGTAAGATGATCGAGCCCGTGTGCCGCGCGGTCGCCCAGGCTATGTTTGAGCGCGCCGCTCGCCGTCTCGGACCAGACAGGCTGCCAATGGGTTGCTTCATAGAATTGCCGCGTGGCGGGGTCGCGCGCCGCCGCGCGAAGCAACTCTGCCGGAATCGGCGGCACCGCCGAATTCGCCGGGGCATTCTGGGCGGCCGAAACCGGGGCGGCACTTGCCGGAGCACGGTCGCAACCCGAAAGGATCAGCGCAGGCAACAGGAGCTTCAGCGCGGAAGCCGCGGGAATGGTGGAGCGTTTCATATAAAAGACGAACGACGGAGAGGCGGGATAGGTCCCGAGTTTGATTCGCGCGGTCCGTGCCTGGCGCCCGCTTCAATCCGAGCGGTCGCCTTGCTTTCGCGAATTGCCTATCACCTCTGCAAAACGAGGATGAGGATTCGATGAGTGCGACCTGAAGGTCATGGATTGGAAAGATGTGCTGAGGAGGTCGGCGGTCGGCACTGCGTGTCGCGCGGCTGACTGGCGCGAAATTGAGCTCATGAGTAGGACGAGGGGCGTCTGCGCGATGGACCCTTCTGGTCGAGGGCCTTTCCCACCATTGACGTTCGATAGGATCAGAGTCGCTAAAGTCGGATTCCGTTGGAAAGTAGGCAGTAACGCCGTGCCAAGGGCTGCCATATTGTGTCAGGTCCGATAGAGCATTTGGCATGACTCAAGGCGCTCCGAACTTTCGTCAGCCGCAGATCGCCTTAGACAGGATGAGCCTTTTCCTGGATTTCGATGGCACCTTAGTCGAATTGGCGGAACGGCCGGACGGCGTGGTCGTTGATCGCGGACTGACCGATTTGCTCGGGCAACTCGCGTCGCGGCTACACGGCCGGCTGGCCCTGGTCAGCGGACGCTCGATCGCGCAGCTCGATACGATGCTGAGCGGCATGAAGATCGCCGTGGCGGGCAGCCATGGTGAGGAAATCAGGGGTTTTGGCATGATCGCAGCGCCAGTTCGGCGACCCGATGTCCTTGATGTCGTCGAAGCTGGCTTTGCGCACGCGTTCGGGGACAAGGACGGAGTAATCATTGAGGTGAAAACCTTGGGTGTGGCGGTTCACTATCGGCTCAATCCTGCGGTCGGACCGGCGGTACAGGCGCTGGCGGAGCGGCTGGGTGTGGACCATATGCTCGAGGTGCAGACCGGCAAGATGATGGTCGAATTACGCTCGGGCGAGCATGACAAGGGCACGGCTATCGCCGCGATGATGCGGACAGCGCCGTTCGCCGGATACGTGCCCGTCTTTCTGGGTGATGACGTTACCGACGAAGATGGCTTTGAGGCGTGCGCAGCGCTTGGGGGCATGGGTATTCTCGTCGGCGAGGAGAGGCCAAGCGCCGCGCGCTATCGGCTGGACGGCGTCTCTAGCGTGCGTAAATGGCTGGCGGCGCTGTGACGGCGACGCTGGACCTCTGGCCGATCGGCAACTGCCAGGTTTCCGCACTGGTCGATCGAGCCGGCCGGTTCGTGTGGGGATGCCTGCCGCGGATCGACGGCGACCCCGCATTCTCGTCACTGCTCGACGACGCGCCACCGAGCGCGCAAGGCGCGCACGGCTTCTGGGAGATCGATCTGGACGGTGTCGTGGAGACGACGCAAACCTATCTGCGCAACACGCCAGTCCTCGTCACGCGCCACGTCGATTCCGATGGGAACGCGATCGAGGTCACCGACTTCGCACCGCGCTTCAAACGCAGCGGCAGGATGTACCGGCCGACCGCATTCGTGCGGATCGTGCGACCCCTTGCTGGGTCACCGCGCATTCGCGTGCGTCTGCGTCCCGCGCGCGACTGGGGCGCGTCGCGGGCGGAGCGCACGCGCGCGTCGAATCACATCCGATACATGATCGAGGATGGCGTGATACGCTTGTCGACCACGGCGCCGGTCGGCTGGGTGGAGGAGGAACGGCTGTTCCGCGTGGAGCGACCGCTGCATTTCTTTCTCGGCCCCGACGAGAGCTTCAGCGGCGACATCGCGGAGTCAGTTGAAATGATGCAGGCGAACACTGTGGACGAGTGGCGCCACTGGGTCCGCGGCCTGGCCACGCCGTACGAGTGGCAGGAAGCGGTAATCCGATCGGCGATCACGCTGAAATTGTGCCAGCATGAGGAAACCGGCGCGATCGTGGCGGCGATGACCACGTCGATCCCCGAACACGCCGATTCGGGGCGGAACTGGGATTACCGCTTCTGTTGGGTGCGGGATGCCTATTATACGGTCCAGGCGCTCAACAGGCTCGGCGCGCTGGACGTGCTCGAGGGCTATCTCGAATATCTGCGCAACATCGTGGACAATGCGGCCGGCGGGCATATCCAGCCGCTGTACGGCGTGGGTGGCGAGGCGACCCTGATCGAGCGCGTGGCACCGGCCCTCAATGGCTATCGTGGAATGGGGCCGGTCCGCGTCGGCAACCAGGCCTATGAGCAGATTCAGCACGATGCCTATGGCCAAATCGTCCTCTCCAACGCGCAGGCGTTCTTCGATCACCGGCTGTTCCGCGTCGCTGGCGTCGAGGATTTCGAGGCGCTCGAGCCAATCGGCGAGCGCGCCTGGAACAAATACGATCGGCCCGATGCGGGGCTGTGGGAACTGCGCACCAAGGCGCATGTCCACACCTATTCGGCCGCGATGTGCTGGGCGGCGTGCGACCGGCTGGCCAATGCCGCCGCCGCGCTCAAGCTGGACGCAAAAGCTGCGTTCTGGACGGAGCGAGCCGAAATCATGCGGGCCCGGATCGAAGAGGCGGCATGGCGACCCGACACCAATCGGCTGTCGGCGACGTTCGCTGGAGATGATCTCGATGCCAGCATTCTGCAACTGCTCGAACTGCGTTTCCTGGCCCCCGACGATCCCAGATTCCTCGGCACGCTCGAAGCGGTCGAACATGGCCTGCGGCGCGGATCGAACATGCTGCGCTATGCCACCGAAGACGATTTTGGGCTGCCCAGCACCGCGTTCAACGTTTGCACCTTCTGGCTGATCGAAGCGCTGCACTTCACCGGCCGCGATGCCGAGGCTCGCGACCTGTTCGAAGAAATGCTGTCCAGGCGGACCCGCGCCGGGCTGCTGTCCGAAGATATCGACCCTGTGTCAGGCGAGTTATGGGGCAATTACCCGCAGACCTATTCGCTGGTCGGGATGATCAACTGTGCCGTGCTGCTGAGCAAACCATGGAGTGCGATCCGCTGAGCCGCCTGATTGTCATATCGAACCGCGTCCAGGCGCCGAGTGCCGACACCAAGGGCGCACAGGGCGGCCTCGCCGTTGCGCTGACCGCAGCACTACGCGAAGCCGACGGCATCTGGTTTGGATGGTCAGGCGAAACCGGCGAAACGGGTGACCTCAACTTTGCCACCTTTGACGGCGTGACCTCAGCGACGATCGACCTGCCCGAACAGGATGTCGACGAATATTACAACGGGTACGCCAACCGGACACTTTGGCCTCTGTTCCACTACCGGCTGGGGCTGACAGAGTTCGAACGCGATTTCCAGGGAGGCTATGAACGGGTAAATCGTATCTTCGGTGAGAAGATCGGTCCCCATATCCGACCCGATGACTTGATATGGGTGCACGACTATCACCTGATCCCGCTGGGTTGGGTGCTGCGACAGCAGGGCCTGTCCAATCGCCTTGGATTCTTCCTGCATATTCCTTGGCCGCCCACCCGGCTGCTCACCGCTTTGCCGGAACACCGGCGACTGGTCGAGGCGCTGTTTGCTTATGATGTGGTCGGTTTTCAGACCCGCGAGTGGCTGGAGACGTTTCACGACTATGTCGTCAATCAGATGGGAGGTTCGATCGGCGCCGATGACAGGATCACAGTGGGCGGCCGCACGATTACCGCGATCGCCTGCCCGATCGGAATCGATTCGGAAGAATTCATCGCCAGTGCCAACAGCCCGACCGCTGTGGCGACTCATGGACGGATGGTGAAGAGCTCGATCGGGCGCAGCATGATTATCGGTGTCGATCGGCTAGATTATTCCAAGGGCCTGGAGGAGCGTTTCAACGGCTATCAGCGCTATCTGGAAACCCGGCCCGACGCACATACCAACGTGTACCTCTTGCAAATCGCGCCGCCATCGCGCGCTTCGGTGCAGAGCTACCGCGACATCCGCGCGCAACTCGATGAACTGTCTGGAAGGATCAACGGCGCATTCGCCGATATCGACTGGGTACCGCTGCGCTATGTCAACCAGGGATTCCCGCGCGATATCCTGGCCGGTGTACATCGGGCGGCCCGCGTCGGGTTGGTCACGCCACTGCGCGACGGAATGAATCTTGTCGCCAAGGAATATGTCGCGGCGCAGGACCCCGGGGACCCGGGCGTGCTGATCCTGTCTCGGTTTGCCGGTGCGGCGGAACAATTGGGACAGGCGCTGCTCGTCAATCCCTACAGCGCGGACGACATTGCCGACGCGATCGAACAGGCACTGGCGATGCCACTCGAGGAGCGGATTGCGCGCTGGCGGCCGATGTTCGACAATGTCTGCCGCGAGGACGTCATTTGGTGGCGAAGGCGTTTCACTTCGATGCTGATAAAGCACTAAGGGATAAGCGGCGCCTTCGATTGCGCAGTTTCGTCGTCCTGGTGTGCGTGCCGGATTGCTGGGCCAATGGGTGCTGGGCGATGCAATCGAGGCAGGGACGGGACGATCTCGCTGCTGGTCTCGCTTGCACTGTCGGTGGTGCAGTGTGGGCTCAAGCTTGACGCCAAGTCCGCTGCCGGAACAGCGCTTCAACCTCGACGTTCAGCCTTGCACCTATCAGGAGAATCATGGCTGACAGAAACAGCCATAGCTGGAGAGCGACTATGGCACCGATCGACCCATAGGTCTGGTGATAGGTCCCAAAACTGCCCAGATAAAGGCCGAAGGCCGCCGTTGTGAAGATCCAGGCCGCGGTTGCGAAGATTGAGCCGGTCGCAACCTGGCGCCACCCGGGTGGCTGTCGAGCCGGCACATGGCGGTAGATGAGCGCCGTGACGCCGCTCGCTGCCAAGGCCAGTGCGACCCACAGCATGACTGTCCAGATGCTGGCTGCGCCCGCCAGCAGCTGAGGGGCATATCGCTTTGCGAACGCCAGCGCAGAGGTCAAAAAAAGTGCCATCAGCATCAGCGCCGCGCCGAACAGCACGATCCCTATCGCCGCCAGCCGCTTGGCGAGAAACTTGCGCGGGACGACGACTCCGGTCGCGAGGTTCAGCCCGCCGATGACGGAACGGCCAGCCCTTGTCGCACTGTAGATTGTAACGATCGTCGACAAAAGCAATGTCCAACCCTGCCCCTCCCGACGCGTGATTGTTTCGATAAGCCAGCCGTTCACGAACCGACGGACGTCGTCCGGAAGGAGCGAGATAAGCGATCGGACATCGGCCAATACTCTTTCGGCGGCGATGAACTGGCCATAGGTCAGTATGATCATCGCCAGCATAGGAAGTAGCGACAGGAATGAGGAAAAGGCGATCGCGCTCGCCGCCATTCCATAATCTTGACGAACAGCATGCCGAACCGTTCGTACGCTGGCGCCCAGCAGATCCTGCAGGGCTAATCGCGGCGCATCGATACGACCCGTAGGGACGGCGGCCCGCCGTGGCGGCACGGCCTGACGCGCGATCCACCACCGTCCTTTCCGAACCAGCTTTATCAGCTTCGCAACCAACGCCATCATTCGACCGGTGCTCCCGTCAGTGTCGCTATCGCAGATACCACCGATCGCGAAGAGAACCGGATGCGCGAATATATCCCGCGCACATAGGCGCTCCGGATGACGCCTCATTTATGGCGCAGCCAGATGCCTCATTGATGCGGGCCGGTCAGGCATGGACGGTATGTCGGTCGCTACGCCGCCTCCGCTAATTCGACACCCGGCGCGTAAGCATTCTGGGTGTAACGGCTGGCGTACGATGATTGCACCACGCCCGTCCTGAGCAGGAACGCGGTTGCGCTTCGGCGCGATCGGCGCGCTTGGCACTGACCAGGGCGTGGATTGCAGTGGTCAAGAAGCCGCGCGAGCGACCATAGGACCTACCGGGGTTTTCATGATCGTTGCCGTTCCTCGGTTCGCAAAGGCGGGTTCCAGCCAGCCCCAATCCAGGCGCATTTGGCAGCTTTGCCTTGTCCTGTGGGCACTCCCTCGACTAGGACCGGCGCATTCGCCAGGACCCGGTGCAATTCCGGGTGGCTCTTCCGGCCGCCGATCCGCCGGACCATCCAGGTTTTCCGTGTTTCGGCATTCCCGCGCCGCCGCCGAGCGGGGCCGGCCACAGGTTGCGGACATTTTGAATGACAAATCGAATTTCAGCCTATCGCTCCGAATGGGTGGCGAGCGCCGCCGGCGCGCGCCGTGACGTTCTCGCCGGCATCGTCGTCGCGCTTGCACTCATTCCCGAGGCGATCGGCTTCTCCATCATCGCAGGCGTCGACCCGCGTGTCGGTCTCTACGCTTCGGTTGCGATTGCGATGACAATCGCCTTTGTCGGCGGGCGCCCGGGCATGATCTCGGCTGCGACAGCGGCGGTTGCCGTTGTCGTCGTCCCGTTGGTGCGGGAGCACGGCGTCGACTATCTGTTCGCTGCGACGATCTTGATGGGACTCTTCCAGATCGTCGCGGGATTGCTGCGGCTCGATCTGCTGATGCAGTTCGTCTCGCGCTCGGTGATCACCGGCTTCGTCAACGCGCTCGCGATTCTGATCTTCATGGCGCAACTGCCCCAACTCACCCATGTCGGCTGGCAGACCTATGTGATGGTCGCGGGTGGGCTGGCGATCATCTATGGCGTGCCGCGGTTGACCAGGGCGGTCCCTTCGCCGCTCGTGGCGATTCTGGTGCTGAGTGCGATCAGCATCGGGCTTGGCCTTCCGGTCCACACTGTGGGGGACATGGGCAGGTTGCCGGAAGGGCTCCCCAGCCTCGCATGGCCGCGCGTCCCGCTAACAGTGGAAACCCTGAAGATCATTCTGCCTTACTCCCTGACCATGGCCGCGGTCGGACTGCTCGAATCGCTGCTCACCAGCCAGATCGTCGATGACATGACCGATACCGGGAGCGACAAACGCCGCGAGTGCGCCGGACAGGGCAGCGCCAACATCGTTGCCGCGCTGTTCGGCGGCATGGGCGGCTGCGCGATGATCGGCCAGTCGGTCATCAACGTGACCTCGGGCGGCCGTGGACGTCTGTCGACCTTCACCGCGGGCGCGTTCTTGCTGTTCCTGCTTGCGGTACTCGGGCCGTGGGTAGGCCGTGTCCCGATGCCGGCGCTGGTGGCAGTGATGATCATGGTTTCGATTGGAACGTTCAGCTGGAACTCGATCGGAAATTTGCAGCGCCATCCACCGACCTCGTCGGTCGTGATGCTCACGACGGTAGTAGTAGTCGTCGCGACGCGCGATCTGGCGGAAGGCGTGCTCGCAGGCGTATTGCTGTCGGGCATTTTCTTTGCCGGGAAAGTGCGGCGGATGTTCAGCGTCGAATACGAAGTCGCCGACGGCATCACGACCTATCGTATAACTGGCCAGTTGTTCTTCGCTTCGGTCGACCGATTCACCCAGGCGCTGAGCGACGCAGACGTCGCGTCGCGCGTCGTGATCGACGTGTCGACGGCGCATTTCTGGGATATTTCCGCGGTCGGCGCGCTGGACAAGATCGTCGCGCGGCTACGCCGGGAGGGGCGTGCGGTCGAGGTCATCGGCTACAACCGCGCCAGCGCCGATCTGATCGATCGCTTCGCGCTCCACGACAAGACCGGGGTCGAGATCGGACTGGCGCCCCACTGACGGGCCAGGTTAGTCCGTTCCTGTGTCTGGCGGCTTTTGCCTGCCGGCGGACGTCGGACCGGTGCGCAATTATGCCAGGGCGCGTACCTGCTCGACAAGGACGATCCCCTCCGATCCGCTCTGCGGGCTGACCGAGCCGCTGATACGCCCCGATCCATTCGAGAATGAGGGCTATGGCCCCGACGTCCTCTACAGTTGCGGCCGGCTGGTTTACCAGCCCACGCTACCGCTCCCTTATGTTATCGCCGATGGCTTCACGACCTTCGCGAGCGCGTCACTCGACAGCCTGCTGGCGGCGAAGGCGTGAGACGCTTTGCCGCCAGCAGCCGCTCCCATGGCCGGCAGGCTGTGCGGGTTTGCGTCCTCGAAGAACCGGTCTCAGTCGAATCGCCTGATCATGGCGCGCGCAAGTCTGCGGTCCTCAAGCGAATAATAGAGGTGGATGCGGTCGCCCCTGACCAGTGCCGATGCGGCGAACGCGATGTCGGTCGCGAAGCGATCCTTGGCGGGCGGCGGCACCAGTATCGGCTCCAGTCCCCGCCCGGTCACACGTGAAAAGTCGGGGTCGAAGCTCACCCAGCCAATCCGCCATCGTGCATCGACCGTCGCGCCGTTGTAGAACATCACCGGGTTGTGCCCGGCGACCGTTGCGATCGGGCCGGTCGACAGATGCCAGTTGTCCCATCCGTCTTCGCGTACTGTGAAGGGGTCGTCGATCGGACGCCATTTGCCGCCGAGTGCGGGCGCGCGGGCAAGGCCGATCCTCGATGCGTCGCATTGCGCATATTCGTAAAACAGCCGCCAGGTCCCGTCCGCCGCCTGCGCCAGCGTCGCTTCCTTGATATTACCTTCGCCCTCCGGTGCCTCGAGCATGACCGCACGTTCCTCGAGATGTTCCAGGTCAGGTCCCGCCGCGACCAGCATCGAACCCTGCTTCCGCTTGATATCGACACCGGTATAAAAGACCCTCACTTCGCCTTTCCGCGTTACGACGGTCGGATCCTCGACGCCGCCGGCCGAGCTCGGCTCCGGCCCGGGGCCGATCGCCGGTGTATCGCTCATGACAAAGGTCAGGCCATCGGCCGATCTCCCGCTCCAGATGATGCCAGTCGCGTCGTCTGGCCCCAGCGGATCGGGTACGCCCCTGACCATGATGCGGATGCCCGTGGCGTCCTGCCACACAAAGGGGCTCATCCAGTCCATCGATTTCAATGGTTCGCTGCACGACAGTAAAACGTCGTCCAGCGCCTCGACTACATAGGCGGCCATCTCAGGCTCCCTGTGCAACGGTCAGGGACAGCGCGCCGTCGATCGTCACGGTTGTACCGGTAATATAATCAGCCGCCGGAGAGAGCAGATAGGCGACGAGATCGGCAACTTCGTCGGGGCGCCCCGCTCTCCCCCACGGAATCGCCGCTTCCTTGCGCTTGAGCTCATCGGGATGATCAAGCGCTGACTGATTCATCGGCGTCAGAATCATGCCCGGCGCAATTCCGTTCACCGCAATCCCCTGCGGGGCAAGCTCAAGAGCAAGCGTCGCCGTCAATTGGGCGATGCCACCCTTTGCGGCGTCATAGTCGACACCCCCCGCGCGGGGGGCACGCTCGTGAATCGAGGAAATATTGACGATCCGCCCGCGTCCCCCCGTCAGCCCCTGAACGAATCGGCGGCACGTCAGGAACGGACCGTAGAGATCGGCGCGGAGCGTGTGGTCAAACAACGCCAGCGACATTTCAGTGATCGGCACGCCCGTCATGTTGACACCTGCGGAATTGACCAGCCCGGTCGCCCCGCCAAACTGTGCCTCGCTTGTTGCGAACAGCGCTTCGACCTGTGCTTCATCGCCAACATCTGTCTTGACCGCGATGGCTGCCCCACCCGCGCTCCGCACCGCATCACAGACTTTCCCGGCAGCCGCCGAATCGGAAAAATAGGTGATCGTGACGCCGTCATATTCCGTTGCAAGCCGCACAGCGGTCGCGGCTCCGATGCCGGATTCGCCGCCTGTTACAATTACCGCCGCCATGGCCGTGCTCCTGAAATGCAGGATTTGGTTCGCGTCACCGAGCTGGACGTCATGGCCAATAACGGCGCTGGGAACGGATTGTTCAGAACGCCCCGCTAGCGACGAGTGCTCAGTGCGTCGTGCTCGATGACGCATCTCCGCAGACGACAATGTCAGGCTCCGGCTCGGTACTGGCGGCCTCAGCGCCTTGAGCGACCGGTGTTCGCGGTCTCAACGCAGTTTCGAAAAGGTCCGCCGACCGCGCCGATGAGAACGCCCCGGTCCTCGTCCTGCGCAAAGGCCGCTTCGTGGGACGAATATCGCCGCCCGAACGAAGCCTTGCGCCCTTCCATCACATATACGCCCGAACGGGTTACCACCCTCGCCCTGCTGGACTCGAACGATACGACGAAGCCGACACCATTGTCACAGCGATATACCGTCTCCTCAGTCTGGCCGGAGAACCTGGATTGAGCGCACGCAACAGCTGTCAGCAGTGTCGCGCCTGCGGCAACGAGCACCACGCGATGCGGCAGCGGCGGACGGCGGAGCCACCGCATGATGTCTGCTACGGCCAAGAAGTCAGTCATGCGGCGGCACATCGACTTCCGAGCCACATTCGAACGCCTCATCGGCGACCTTGTCCAGCGCCGCCGGTCCGTCGATAAGGACCGCGTTGCCGCTCAGGGTCCTGGCCGAGTCTTCCGCAGACAGTTTCGCCGCTAGCGCCGCCCGCTTCCAGACCGGGACCCACCGCGCTGCCAGTTCCGGCGTGATCTCGCCCAGGTCCAGCTCAGCCGCCCTGTCGCGAGTTGGCCCTGGCGGAAGTGCAGCGATCGCCGCAGTGAGCTGCTCGCAACGCGCGGCATGATAGGCGCGCGCCAGCGCCGCCTCCAACGCCAGGTCGGGCGACGACGCGTCGGAAGACTTTCCGCAGGCCCCCAGCAGCACGCCGAGCGACACGAGGCCAAATGCGGTGCGCCACGTCACTTGGTGTCGATCAGCAGGAATTCCGCCGCCTTCAGCGCATCAATGCGCACAATGGGTTCGTCCGCGATCGCCGCTCCGGTACGCGGATGCAGGATGATGCCATTGATCGCCAGCTCACCGCCAAGCGCCACGATATAGGCATGGCGTCCCGGGGCGAGCCGATAGCGCGACGACACGCCCGCTGCTAGTCGCGCGCCGAGCACGCGCGCCTCGGTGCGCATCTGCATCGCCTGGCGATCCTCGGCAAAGCCGCTGGCAAGCACGACCAGCTCGCCGCTTTGCTTTCGGCCGGGAAAGCGCGCGATCCTGCGCGCGGGCCTGTCATCTGTATAGATCGCCGCGATGCGGATCTCGAGATATTCGGCCGGCACGTTGCCCGGGTTGACGAAGGCGTGGGTCATACCGGCACCCGAGGAAATCAACTCCACCTCTCCTGTCACGACACGCGCGCTGCCGCCGAAGCTCCCGGCATGAGCGATCACGCCGCGCCGCACCACCGTCACGATCTCGGTGCCGTCGATGGGATGCGGCCGCATTTCCGCGCGCGGCGCGAGGATATTGTGATTGAGCGAGCGCAGGTCGCCCCAGTCGGTCCGGGCGACGTCCTGATAGCGGGCGAACGAGAAATGATGCGCCGCCTGCAGCCACTCGTTGCGGGTGGCGCCGAGCGCTGCGCAAGGCCTCAGGTCGATCATGTCAGTGGCACCTCTCTCCAAAGGGGCCGGCGACCGCGCTTGCCAGCAATGGTCATGCGCTGGCCGCCAGCCGATAGCCGACCCCCGGTTCAGTCAGCAGCAGCCGCGGGTCGCCGGGATCCTCCTCGATTTTCTGGCGGAGCATGCCGACATAGACCCGCAGATACTGGGCGTCGGTCGTCTCCGCCCCCCATCCGGCCGCCAGCAGTCTCTTATGAGTGACGACCTGGCCGGCGCTCAGGGCGAGCGCCTGCAGCAGCTCATATTCCTTCGGCGACAGCTTGACCGGATCCCCGGCGAGCGTGACCCGGCGTGTAGCGAACTCGATCGCCAAGGGGCCGGAGCGATAGACCATAAGATCTGCCGTAGGGCTCGACCGGCGGCGCACCGCGGCGCGGACCCGTGCCATCAATTCGCCAATCTCGAACGGCTTGTTGACGTAATCGTCGGCGCCTTCATCCAGGGCGGCGATCTTCTCGCTCTCCTGGTGCCTGGCGGAGATCACGATGATCGCGGCGCTCGAACGCGCGCGTATGCCGCGAATAAGGTCCTTGCCGTCCATGTCGGGCAGACCGAGATCGAGCAGCACTATGTCAGGACTGTCCTGACGGACCGCATGCGACGCTGACGCGCCATCGATGGCCGTGGTCACGCGGTAACCAGCTGCTGCGAGGACCGGCTGCAGAACGCCGACCAGCGAAGGCTCGTCGTCGATCAGGAGAATGTGCGTTGTCATATTGCCGTCAACGAAACTGCGAGCGGCAGGTGAATGATGAGCCTGGTTCCCGCAGCACCGATCCCGGGCGTTCGTGCCTCGATCGTGCCATTCAGGGCCTGGACGAAACCATGCGCGATGGCGAGACCGAGGCCGCTGCCACGCGGCGACGGCTCAAGGCGATTGACGCGGTGGAAACGTCCGAACACGAGCTCGAGATCGGCCTCGGGAATGCCATGGCCCTCATCCGCGATCGTGATCCGGCACTGATTGCCGACCCGCTCGCTTTCGACAGTGATCCGTGTGTCGTCGTCGCTGTAGAGAATGGCATTATCGAGGACATTGACGAGCACAAGTTCGAACAGAGCCGGGTCAGCGGAGACGAGCAGGTCGGCGCCGTCGTCCTTGCGTACGAGGGAACGGCCTTCGGCTCGTCCACGCACGCGCTGAACCGCCGCCGCGAGCATCTCCGATACGCTGAGCGTCTGCAGGTGCGGCATCGGGCCGCCGGCCTCCAGCCGGCTCATCTCGAGCAGGTTGGCGGTGTAGCGATTGAGCCGCGCGCATTCGTCGATGATGCTGCGCAGCAGGCTCGCCGTGGTGGGCTCGTCGAGCCGGTCATGATAGTCGATCAGGCTCGAAGCCGAGGCGCTGATCGCCGCCAGGGGAGTTCGGAAATCGTGACTCACCGAAGAGAGCAAGGCAGTCTTCAACTCTTCGATCCGGGCGGCCGCGCGCCGTTCGGCAATCTCTTCAGACAACATGCCGCGTTCGAGGGCGAGCGCGACCAGATTGCCGAGCGCAATCAGGAAGGAGGGTTCGAGTCGGGTGGGCCGCAATTCCTGGAGGACCATTACGCCGAGCGTCTCCAGGCTGCCGTCCAGGCGGCGCGCAGTGAAGGCGCCGTTCCTGACGAGTGGCGCTTCAGCGAAGCGCGCGGCGTTGGCGACGCCGCACCAGTCGAAGGTTGGTGGGGGCCCGATCGGCAGCAATTCGTCGCCCGCCAGTCTGAACAGGGTGATCTCGGCGCCGACAAGCCGATAGGTTGCGGCGGACACCGTCCTGACGACGTCCTGGAGCCGCGCCGCGGACTGGAGCAACTCGCTTAGCTCAAGGAGCATGGCCAGCTGAAGATTGCTCTGGCGGTCCGCTTCGGCATGATCCTTCAATCGCCCGGCAAGGATGCCGGCCACCACCGCGCACAGGTTAAAGATGATCAGTGGCGCGAGATCCTGCCCCGTCGCGATCCTCAGGCTGAGAACTGGCTCGACCATGTAGAAATTGTAGATCAGGAAGGCGCCCAGCGCGGTAATCAACGCTGCAGCCAAGCCGCCCACGGCGCCCGCCACGGTGATGCCGAGTACGAATATCAGGGCAGCCGCCACCTCTCCATAGGCTTCGCTCACGACGAAGGCCGCGCCTGTCGATGCGGCGAGCGTAAGGATCGTCAGGAGAAGCTCGCGCGGTCCCAGTCGGAGCTTGAGACTGCCGAACTTCCAGGGGCTGAGGCTGCGGATCGCTGCCATGCGGCGAGGAGTTCCAATCATTGGTAGTTCACCGCGGTCGATGCGTTATGCAGGACAGTTACACACCGACCGCCGTGGACGTAGTCGGAGCATGCTTCCGGGGGGAATATGGCCTGGCCGGAGGAGGTCGAGGCCGACACGCTCGCACCACGTTTCTACGCGTCCGTCGGCGACCGGGCCATGCATAAAAAACCTATAGTACCGCTCGCCACGAACAAGGGTCCGGGCACCCGACGCCGTGGCAGGAACGACCTGACACCGCGCAGCCTTGTCCATGCGCCCGCGCGGTACCGTCCGTTTCGCTGTAGCGCCGTCACGAGGCGCTCCCGACATAAAAAAGGACGGGATTTGCCTTCGAACCATCGCGCCGGACAGCTGACGACCCGTAGCCGCCTGCGAAGCCGAATGGACGGCAAGCCGGATTGGCCGCGAGAACGGCGGCGCGGGAAGCGCTGACTCCGCGACGCCACCGCGCGGACATGAGCGCCTGCATAAAAACCCTATAGTAACGCCCGGGGGTCGGTTGCTTCTAGGAAGTCCGAACAATGGATCGGCGACCTTTCCAAAGGGCAGCATGGATGATGACAGCCAGTTTCGGCTCCGCGACTAATGCCGCTGTGCGGGCAATTATCGTATCGGCCATGAAGCGCCGTCTCTGCGCGACCGTCGCCGTTTTGTTCGTGCTCTCCGCCTGCAGTAACAATACTAAGTCGGAGACGGTTACCTCGGTCTCGCCCGATCCGATGGCAGCTGAGCTCGCAAAACGCCCGCCCGTCGCGCTGCCGCCGATGATCAAGACCGAGGTGACGATGCGCTGCAAGGACAATAGTCTGGTCTATGTCACTTTCTTCACGGATGACACCCTGGCGGCGATCAAGTCCACAAAGGAGGGCGCGCCCATCCGGCTGACCGCCGAAAAGTCGGGGGGGCCGTTCCTGGCGCAGGGTTATTCGCTCACGGGAACATCCTCAAACATCACGCTCGTTCAGCCAGGCAAGGACGCGCTTACCTGCAAGCGCTAGAAAGCGCAGGGGTTTATCACAGATTTCTGGTCTAGTTGGTGATCGCGTCTCAAGCGGGAGCACGCACGGTGCCTGACCACAGAGGACGGCGCAAACACGCATGATCGAGCGAATCTGGAATATCGACCTAAGCGGCACAGACGTCGAGATTTGCGCGCGTATAGCCGAGATCATGGCGGAGCTGGAAGCGCTCGGCACCCTCGATGAGCGCGCCAGGTGAGCTGCAACGACAGTCCAGAAGACTTTCCGCGCCCCGATGACAGACCGCGATCCGGCGTCCCGGCACTCGCCAATCCGTATGCTACAGACCACTAGAACAGTTTGCACGAGGACGAGTGGTTGCCTGGGAGAACCGGTAGGGATTCGGCCGCAAGATCATGAGCGTGATCGAACCAGCTTGCGATCAGTGTCCGCGTATCCCGTCTGGAATCCCTGCAGTCGCTCGGTCGCGGGACGTGAAGCATGATGTCACGGATCATCGCGAGATCGCCCGCATCAATGACGCGGCGTGGCGTCAGAATACGACAAAGCTGCGCGGGGCTGGCCAGGGACGCGGTCGCGAGATCCTGGTCCCGGGCCGCGTCCTCAACTCCTTTCCGGCCGCCATCACGCCCATCGACAGTCCGCCTTCTGGTTCGCGTTCAATTTGCAGCGCTGGCCGGCTTTGGTAGCACCTATTCTGCTGCCCGGCAGTTGAGCGTTAAAGAATGTGAGGACAGGCAGGAGCTTCCCGCTCAGACGGCAATGCTGGCGCAACCGCCTTTCCAGTCCATTCGGGATTATCTCGAATATCGGTTCGCCGCACATTGGACGTGTCGCTCGGTCCGATGTCTGCCATGAATCGCCCACAGCGCCGGCTGCGGACCCATGATCGGACCCTTCCATGAGACCAATGCCGGGGCTCTTCCTCGTGATAATCGCATTGGCGGGCTGTTCGTCGAAAACGACGCGACCAAGGGACTATAACGCAATCGTCTCTCCGGACGGCCGTACGGCGATCGGTTCTTCGGTGAACGGAGCAGGAAGGCTGGTCATTGCGATACGGCATGGCGCCTCGCTCCTCGTCGCGGCGTCGCCAGTCGGCCTCGATCTTGCCGATCACCCGTTCGGCCCGATGGAGATGACTCGCCGAACTGATGCCGTAGCGTCCAATGGCTGTGGGGCGAGCAGCATCACAGCGCGCGAGCGCGGCGGTTTGCGTCGCTCCATCCGGCTCGAGACGCGGGCGTGTAACGGCGGTGCTGCCTTCCGGTTGGTGATACCGCCCCAGTCAGGCCTGACTCAGGTCCGCTTGGCCGGTGAATCCACGCGCTTTGTGCTCCCGCGCAACGATTTGTGCCTGGGCGCCCGCCACACCCGATATTTCAACAGCCATGAGAGCGACTACGCACCCACCAGACTTCGCTCGATTGCCCCCGGCGATCTGTATGATCTGCCACTCACCTGCGTAACGGGGCACGGCGGCGAAGCCTATGCGCTTACCGAAAGCGGGATCGAACATTATTCGGCCGCCTATCTCACCGGCACCAAAGATGGGGCTAGCATCGCGATCCGCCTGACACCCAGGCCCGACAATGATGCCCTGGCCGTCAAGCTGCCGATGCCGCCGCAAGGCCTTACAACGCCGTGGCGCGTGGTCATGGTCGCCGATCGGCCGGAGCAATTGATCGCCAATGACCTTGTTTGGCGCCTCGCTTCGCCGTCGCGGATCGGGGATTCGGGTTGGGTGCAGCCAGGCAAGGCGGCATGGGGTTGGTGGTCTGGGCTGCTTGCGCCCGATGTCCCAAACGCAGGCCATAATATGCCGACCTACAAGCGCTATATCGATTTCGCGGCACGGCTGGGCCTCCCCTATTATGTGATTGACGAAGGTTGGGCGCCGAAGCCCCGAAAGGACAGGCCCGCGGACGTGATGCACTCGGCCGACGGCATCGATGTGCACGCGCTGGCGGCCTATGCGCGGCAGCGGGGCGTACGGCTGTGGCTCTGGGCGGACTGGAAATCGCTCGACGGAAAGATGGAGCCAGTGCTGCAGCAATGGCAAAACTGGGGCGTCGCGGGCATGAAGATCGACTTCATCTACCGCCAGGATCAGGACGTCGTCGATTTCTATCACGAGTTGCTCGCGAGTGCCGCCCGCCACCGACTGCTCGTCAATCTGCATGCGGCGTTCGTGCCGCGTGGCCTCGATCGCACCTATCCCAATTTCCTGACGCAGGAAGGGGCGATGGGCAACGAATACAACCGCTGGAGCCGCAAGGTGACCGCCGGCTATAATGTGCGCGCCGCTTTTTCGCGCGCCACCATCGGCCCGATGGACTATACGCCCGGGGGCTTTCGCAACGTCACGCCGGCTGAGTTTAATTATGGTGCGCCGCCCGAGGTGATGACGACTCGCGCGCAGCAGCTCGCGCTTTTCGTGATCTATCCAAGCCCCCTCACCGTTCTGGCCGATGCCCCCGTCGCCTATCGCGATGGCCATGGCAGGTGGGTGCCTGGCGTCACCTTCATCCGCGAGGTCCCGACGATCTGGGACGAGACCCAAGGGATCGCGGGGGAATTCGGGCAATGGATCGCGGTCGCCAGGAGACATGCTGGTCGATGGTATGTTGGCGCTATTACCAATGAGCACGCGCGAAAAGTGTCCCTGCCGCTAGCTTTTCTCGGTGCGGGGCAGTGGAAGGTTCGGGCATGGGCGGACGGAAAAAGTCCTTCCGACATTGATCGCCGGGAGGGCACCATTACCGGCCGAACCAACCTCATTCTTCAGCTCGCGCCGAGCGGAGGCGCGGCACTGATCTTCAGTCAATAATTCGGGCCAGTCGCTGGCCGCGGTTTCGGCATGATCGGAAGAAAGCGCTCCGCCTTCGGGCTCCAAAGCGAGCAGGACCGATACAAGTCTAGAGCGGTCTCCCGGCCCGCTCATCAGCCGTCATCCACGCTGATTGACTCGCCCAGCGATAGCGACGAAACGTGACTGCAGGTCGAAAGCTGCCGTCACCTCGAGCGCGGAGACGGAGATTCCACCGCCCAGACCGCTCTCACAACACGCCAAGCTGGTTGCCGTGCCGCGGAGCGGCGTAGAAGCGGCGGCAAGGGACGATGGTCGGGCGTTGCTAGCCGCCGCCGACCCGCGCAATTACGGAGTCAAGAATTTCCCTGCGCTGTTCGAGGCGACCGGACTATTCGAAATCACCAGGTCCGAAAACAGCCAGACCTACATCGCGGACAAGCGCAACAAGGAGCGCACGTTGCGCCCGACCCGATAAAGTTCGTTTCCAGTATCACCGACTCTTCACTGGCGAGGTTCGGTCGGAACAGGTTCGCGACCCAGGCCATGTCGATTACTCGGCGGGTGCGCCCATCGCCGCCGCTACAAGGCAAATCATACCTATAAGCAGGAAACCGATCCGGGCGAACCACCCACCCGCTCCAGTGCGGAACGACACCATCAACGCCAGCCCACACTGGAGCGCGTAGAACAGCGCGAACGCGCGCGAAGACACCGCGACCACCTGGAACGGATCGGTGAGCCAGACGACGGCGATCGCCAGCCCCCCGGCAATGGCGAAGGCAGCCGGCACGCTCAATTTACGCCGTGAGACTTCGTTCATCAGCCCGCCGGATCCAATGGAATCGGCGACTGCGGCGCTGAGCTGACTCGAAAGCGCGCCGATGAGCACGAAGACACCGAGCGCCGGCGCCACCATCCGCATGATATCGAGGATGCCCGCAACGCCCTCGGCCTTGGCGGCAACACCGAGGAACGGAGTTAGCAGTGCAAGAAAGGCGATGTAGATGAACGACGCGATCCACTGTGCGTGCCGCATCGTCCGTATCCGCACCGCCTGGTCATAGGCGTGGCCAAGGTAGCGAGACGTCTCGAACCCCTGAACCGTTATCAGCAGGCCCAGCAGCATCGGCACGCTTGCCCATGACACCTTGATAGGCGGTACTTCGGCGGTCGCGCCGAGATGGGTCACCCACCAGCATCCCAGCCCTGCAAGCAGCCCCGCGATGATACCGATCTTCAGCGATACCGTGCCATGTGCGACATGCTCGACGCGGCGAAGGCCGCCGCCAAAGGCAAGCGCCATCAGTATAAGGATGATCGCGGTCACCGAGAGGTTCGAGATCAGGGCGTGCCAGGCATCGGGAACGGCCAGCGGTTTCAACGCGAACTCGGCAAGCAGTTTCAGGTAATAGGCCACCGACACCGCATAAGCGCCCGCCAGTACAACCTGGGTCATACGCGCGGACCAGACCACGGGGTCGTGAAACGACGCTTTGGCGAGATAGTCTTCCACATGGATGATGTTCGAGCGAATGACCGCGCCGACCGCATAGGCAAGCAACAATAAGGCGGCCATCGCCCAGATCGCAGCACCGCCGAATTCGTGCGCGAGAAGCGGCCCGGAGATCAGGAAACCACTGCCGATGATTGAGGCAAGCGGCGTGACCGTCGCCGCCCATGAATCCGAACGGGCGAAACGGCCATAACTCAGTCCGAAGGTGACCAGTAGCGCGACGGCACCGGCAATGATCGTGATCAGCAAGGGCAGGTCTCCTGATCGTGGCAGCATGCCCGCTCGGCTCCGGGCGCGACTATCTCATAGGGCGGGATTGCCGTGCTGTCCCGGGCGAAGCGAGAACCCCGTCAACCGTAAGCGATCGACAGGACCAGCGAGGCAGTCGCCACCACCAGCACTACCAGGATCGCCCCCAGCCGCGGATAGTCGGTAAATCGATAGCCACCCGGGCCCATGACCAGCAGATTGTTTTGATGCCCGATCGGCGTAAGGAAATCAGACGAAGCGCCGATCAGCACTGCCAGCAAGGCAGCGTCAGGGACCACGCCCAAAAGCGCGGCGGTGCTGATTGCCAAGGGCCCCATGATGATCGCCGTCGCCACATTGTTGAGGAAGATCGAGAGCAGTAAGGTGACGGTGCACAGCGCCGCCAGCACGACCATAAGCGGAAGTCCCGAAAGCGCCTGACCGAGCAGGTGCGCTGCGATCGTTGCCGCGCCGCTGGTCTCGAAGCTATGGCCCACCGGGATCATCGCGGCGAGCAGCACAATCACGCTCCAGTCGATCGAGCGGTAGGTTTCCGTCGGCGGCAGCAACCCGGTCGCGGTCATCAGAACCGCGGCGCCCAGAAAGGCGATGGCGGGCGACAGACCGAAGCCCACGATCGCGATGATGGCCGCAACGAAGATTGCCGCGATCGCCGTCGCGCGCGCAGCCGCGATAGGTGCGGGATCCAGACGGTCAATCTCGAGCAAACGCGCCCCGGCCAGGAATCCCGCAAGATCAACGGGTGCGCCGCGGATAAACAGCTGGTCCCCGGCCTCGATCCGCAATCGGCCGAGCGGTATCCTTGCCCGGGCTGCGCGGGGGCCGACAGCCACCACGGCCAGCCGCCCGTCGCTGCGAATATGCACCGCTTCATAAGACAGGCCGATCAGGAATGAGCCGTGTGCGACGACCACGCGTGCAGTGACCGCGTCAGGTGCCGAAGCGCTCGCCGCTTCCGAGGCAAGCGATAGTCGCTCAGCGACAGTCCACTGATTATCGCGAGCGAGCAATAGCAAGCGATCGTCTGGCAGCGTCACGGTGTCGGTGGAGACGGCCAGACGCTGATCGTCGCGAAACACGGTGATCAGCCGCGTCGACTGTTCGCGGAGACGGGGGAGCAACGTCGCAACGGGAACTGCCTGTCCGCCAGGTACAAGCAACTCGAACACCCGCCATGGCGACCGCGCTTCACGATTTGCACCGGACCTGATCGGCAACAGGCGCCAACCCACGATCGTCAGATAAGCCAGCCCGACCAGCGTGACCGAAATGCCGACGGGCGCCATCGTGAAAAAGCCGAACGGTGCGCCCAGCTCATCGGCACGGACCGAGGACAGGATCAGATTGGCGGGCGTGCCGATCAACGTCGTCATCCCGCCAAGGATGGTTGCGAAGGCCAGCGGCATCAGTGTCGTGGCGGGAGGGCGTTTGGCGTCGCGGGCGATCTCGGTTGCGATCGGCATCGTGATCACGAGCGCGGCGATATTGTTCATAAAGGCGGACAGGACCGCCGCGACGACCAGCAGCGCAGACACCCGCGTCGTAAATCCCACAGTGGCGGGTATCGCCACGCGCGCGACGCCCGCCGCCAGGCCGGACAGTTCGATCGCGCGGCCCACCACCAGGATCGCGGCGACCGCGATCACGGCGGGGTCCGCAAAACCCGCTAGCGCGGCGGACGGCGTCGTCAGCCCGAAAATGAGACAGGCGAAAAGCGCGATCAACGCGACCAGGTCGTGACGCACCCGCTCCGACGCGAACATCACCAGTGCTCCGAGCAGAACCACCGCGCTGAGCGCTGCGGGGGGCATCAGCGCATCACGCCAGTTCGCTGCGCTTCGTGAGCCTGCCGAGCAGGCGCGCGATGCTGCCACCCTGCACGATCACTGAGAACAGCACGACGATATAGGTTGCCGCCAGCGCGATCGAGCGCTCCGGGCCCTCGGGCAAGCCCAGCGCCAGTGCGACCGAGATGCCGCCGCGCAGGCCGCCCCAGATCAGGGTCGGGAGCGCGAGCGGGCCGAGCGTCAGGAACGGCCGCATCACCGCAAGCGGGCCGATCACCGACGCGGCGCGGGCGATCAGGACCAGCGGGATGGCCGCCACGCCAAGGGCGAGCAGCCGCCAGTCGGCCGGGATCGAGACCACCTCCAGCCCGATCAGGACGAACAATACGGCGTTCAGGATATCGTCGATCAGCGACCAGAATTTGAGGAGATAGTCGCGCGTGGTATCGCTCATCGCGGTCGCCACGCCCTCATTGCCGATCAGCAGCCCGGCAACCGCCATCGCCACCGGGCCGCTGACATGCACCCAGCTCGCCAGCGTATAGCCGCCCATCACGATCGCCAGGCTGATCATCACCTCGACATTGTAATCATCGATCGAGCGCATCGCCCGGTAGCCGATCCAGCCAGCGAGCAGGCCTAGCAGCACCCCGCCGCCCGCCTCGACGAAGAACAGATGCGCGGCATGGCCGACCGTGAACGGCTCGGTCCCGAGCGCGGCGGCGAGGATGATGGTGAACACCACGACGCCGACACCGTCATTGAACAGGCTCTCGCCCGCGACCGTTGCCTCCAGCGTCGGTGATACCTTGGCGCGCTTGAGCACTCCCATCACCGCGACCGGATCCGTCGGGCTGATCAGCGCGCCGAACACCAGGCACCACAGAATCGGGACGTTCAGGCCGATCAGCCCCGCGGCGGCATTGAAGCCGACACCGATCACTATGGTCGAGAGCAGCACGCCGACTGTGCTGAGCACCAGGATTGGCCAGCCGCCGCGCCGCATGTCGCTCCAGTCGACATGCAGCGCCCCCGCGAACAGCAGGAAGGAGAGCATGCCGTTCATCAGGGTTTCGTGGAAATCGATCGCGGCGATGAACCGTACGATCTCGGCGCCGACGCCGCTCGCCGGCAGCAGCAGGTCGATGCCGACGACGATCAGGGATGCCGCGGCTCCCATCACGGTCAGCCCTACGGATTGGGGCAATTTCAGGAAACGGTGGTTGATATAGCCGAGCGCTGCCGCAAGCACGATGAGGATTGCGGCAACGTCGAACGGCGTGATGACAAGTCCGTGGATCATGGCTTAGCCAAGGCCTGCGGTGGCGTCAGCGCGAACGCCTGGCCCGCCGCCGGCGTCGCAACCGTCTGGATGCCCTGCTTCGCGAGGACTGCGGCGATCACCAGTGCCCGCCGTTCTGCGAGTTTGGGCTTTTCAGGCGGCGCGCCCTCAGGCAGCCCGGGGACCGCCAGCGCGGCGATGTTCCACCGCTTCGCCTCCCAGGTCGAAAGCAGCACCGCGTCGCGCGCTTCGGCATCGAGCATGTCCACATTGTCGGCGAACCGGATCGTCGGGAAGGTGCCGAGCGGCGGCGCGATGACGATCTGCCAACCGCTTGCCTCGGCGGCGATACGTCGCTCGAGCGCGCGATAGGTGGCCGGGCTCGCGCCGGGGAGAGGAGTGGCGGCGGCGGTCGCGCGGCGATGGTCTCGGTCGATCGTCACCTCATCGACGGCGACTCCGGCACCGATCGCGACCAGCCTGGCGATCGACGCGATTTCGGCGTCCTCGGCGATCGTTGCAGCCGATGCCTGCTGCATTTCGGCACGTTGTGCATCGATCGTGCCCGCACCGGGGGCAAGCAGAACCTGATCGATGTGTAGCTTCACCGGGCGCCCGAGCCGCTCGGCGAGTATGCTTTCGAGCACACCGGTGTTGGCCGCGGCTGTCTTCGGCGCGATAACGACCGAGCGGATCGAGATTGGATTGCGGTCGAATGCGATATCGAGCTGAGTCACCCGGGAATTTGCGCCGAACCGATCGGACAGGATCGACCGCACCTGGGCAGCAGCCAGCGTCTCGCTGGCGATGCGGCTGAGGGAGAAGCCGAGCGGGATCGACATGCCGACGAAAACGATGGTGAGCACGATGGTCTGAGTCCAGCTCTGCTGGCTCGAAAGGTAATGGCCGAAGCCGTAGAAACGCGCCATCACCGTCGCTGCGAGCGCAATTGTCATCAGGTTCGTGATAAACAGCGCAAAGGAACCACCCAGCACTGGCATGTTCCAGGTTGCAAGACCGTAGCCGACGACCGCGAGTGGCGGCATCAGCGCGGTCGCGATCGCGACGCCGACAATGGTCTCGCCCCGGCCGCGGATGATGGCAAAGGTGCCGGCGAGCGCCGCGAATAAAGCAACGAGAAGATCGAACAGATTGGGCCGGGAGCGCGAGAGGATCTCGGCGGTCTGCGCCTTGAGCGGCGACGCCAGCACGATCAGCGCGGTAAAGGCCACAGCGGCGATCGAGCCGATGATGACGGCTATCAGGGAGCGCCGGGCTTCGGCGAAGTCGAACAGGGCAAGGGAAAAACCGAGCCCGAGAATCGGCCCCATGAGCGGCGAGATGAGCATTGCGCCGATCACGACCGCGGGTGACGAGAGCAAAAGGCCAAGCACGGCGATCCCGGCCGACATCACCGTCATGAAGGCATAGCGGGGCGACCAGCCGCTATCCTCGACGATTCTGGCTATCACCTCTTCGTGTGCGACCGATCCGACCAGATCTCGGCGCCACCAGCGATACACCGAGGTTCGTCGCCAATGCCAATCGCCGGCGCCGCTCCCGGCGAGTTCTGTCGACATCGGACTCTCCCATTGTCAATCTGCAGGCGAAGGCTTCCATCCTCTTACCGGCCAGAGGACGCCGCGCGCAATGCCACGCCCCTCCTCACAATCTCGGTCGACAACGAAGATGCCTCCGGGGGTGGACGGCCAGCCGGTATTTTCGGCCGGGCACATTCCCGGGGTGGCTTCACGATGCCTGGGGAGCTAGGCGGGCCGCGATGAAAATCTCGCTGAACAGGCGCTGGCGGATATTGTTTCGCCGCCACGGCCCGACATCGCCGCTCTGGCGCCGCCGGATCGCGATGGGCACGGGCGCGGTGTCGATCGGACTGGTTGCCCTGCTCTTCGCGCGTCTCGCGGACGGCGCGAACAATGTGTTCCTGCATCTCGTGCGGCAGCATTGGTGGCTGCCACTGATCATGACGCCGCTGGGGTTCGCCGCGATTGCATGGACGACCAGGCGCCTCGCGCCGCAGATCGCAGGCTCCGGCATACCGCAGGTGATTGCCGCCGCGGAGGATCCCGGCGGCGCGGGCAGTTTCCTGATCTCGATGCGGGTCGCCGCGCTGAAATTCGCCTTCACGCTGGTCGCGCTGTTGTGCGGGGCGTCGGTCGGCCGCGAGGGCCCGACCGTCCAGATCTCAGCAGCGATCCTGAGCTGGCATCACCGAGTACTCCGCGCGCCGATCCGGGCATCGATGATCATCGCCGGCGGTGCCGCCGGCGTCGCTGCGGCCTTCAACACGCCGCTCGCGGGCGTTGCCTTTGCGATCGAGGAGCTGGCCGACGCCTATGAGCAACGCGTCGCGCTGCTGGTCATGACGACGATCCTGATCGCCGGCATCGTCAGCCTCGGCCTTGCCGGCGATTATGTCTATTTCGGCGCTGTGGGCGACCATTTGAGCGTCGGCGCCGTTCTCCGCATCGCACCCGTCGCCGGCATTCTCGGCGGTCTTTCAGGCGGCCTTTTCGCGCGCGCGCTGCTCGGCGTGGGTGCGGCGCGTGATCGCTGGCTCCCGGTGCTGCGGAATCGACCGGTGGTCTGGGCATTGGGTTGTGGCATGGTGGTGGCGATCCTCGGCGTGGTGACCCATTTGACCTGGGGGACAGGCTATTCGGCCGCACGGGCCATCATCGACGGGACGAACGCGCCGTTCTGGTTCGGCCCGGCGAAGTTCGTGTCGACGATCGCTACCGCCTGTTCAGGGCTTGCCGGCGGCATCTTCGCGCCGTCGCTTTCGACCGGGGCCGGGCTGGGCGCCGTACTGCGCCTGATCTTCCCGGACGATCCCGGCGGTGCCGTGGTGCTGTTGGGCATGGTCGCCTATTTCACCGGCGTCGTGCGCGCGCCGCTCACCGCGGTGATCATCATCGTTGAGGCGACCGCCAGCCGAAGCCTCATCCTGCCGCTCTTTCTGTCCGCGCTGATCGCACATGCGGTATCGGCGCTGGTGTGCAAGGAGCGGCTCTATCACGGCCTCGCCCGTCCATGGCGGACAGCGCTGCACAATGTCGATGGAAGCGGCAACCACGCCTCTTAGAGTGCGTACCCGATCCGGACGGATCCGCGCTATCTGACGATATCAGGGCGCGAGTGTCGCGGGGGGTGACGGACGACTGTCCATCCTCGCGGTCCTGCGCGCGCGCCAGTCGCGGCCTTCCCACCAGCATCCCACAGCGAACAGGCCGCAGAACAGCGCGGCGGCCTGGAAGAAGGGGCTCGCTGCGATTCGCTCATGCAACAGGGCGATGCCAACGACGAACGCGGCCAGCGGCCCCCATTCAGGATGCCGCAAGAGCTTGAATGCCGTCCAGAAAAGCCGGCATATCAGGGCCGCCGCGATCACGCCGCCGATCACGGCACCGATCATCTCGACTATCAGGGTTAACATGAACATCACGGCACCTCGTCCCCACGCGATGCCTCGAGACACGCGGATCGCGCATTTCTATCTCTTTGACCTTGAAAATATATGTCGGGTCACGATATGTGTCAAGGGCGACATGCTGTCGCGATTCCCGTAGCGGACCTCGCCCTTGCGCCAGGCGCCGATGCGCCGCAGGTT
>JBDTXU010000201.1:0-7499 GCA_040006055.1 Sphingomonas bacterium
TTGGCTTTCCGGGGGAAAGCCAAAGCTCGAACGCCGGAACAAGTCCGGGGTGACGTAGGTGAAGCCGCGATTCAACCGCATCCCCAAATCGGTCATAAGATGCGCACGGGACGTCTCAGAAGCCCGAACCGCTCTTTCTTATCGTCCGGATTTCGAATGCTGCGCGTCAGTGTTGACGGTGCCTGCGCGGCGCATTTTCCCTGTTAATTCCCTGTTATTCCCTGTTCCGGCGCGAGCGGATTGATGGAGAATTCTGTAAGATATTGGAAAATAGACTAATTATGACTACTCAACCCAGAATGACGTCCAGAAAAAATAAAAAATTCCCTGTTCCTGCGAAATAACAGGGAATTCCAGCGCCACAGCAGCGCGCGAGCGGATTCAAGGCTCGTCACTATTGGCCCGCAATCGCGCGTTGCGCTTCGAGCCAAAGTCGTTCGGCCTTCTCGGGCCCCAATTTAAGCGCGGCATCATAGGTTGAGCGAGCCGCGTCACTTTGCCCCAGACGGGCAAGCAGGTCAGCGCGGACCACATGCCAGGGCAGGAAATCCGCCAGCATCGCGGCATCCAGCGCATCGACGTCCGCCAGCGCCACTGCCGGTCCGGCAATTTCGGCAAGCGCGACCGCGCGATTGAGGCGGATAACGGCATCGTCGCGCAGCTCGAGCATCGCGTCGTAAAGGACGAGGATCGATCGCCACGGCGCGGGCTCGTCGAGCGATCGGCGAAGGCACCATTCGGCGTGGATCAGCGCCTGCAGCGTTCGCGCATCGGCCGAGCCAAGGGCAAGCGCGCGGGCGAGGTGGATACGCCCTTCGGCGATCAGCGCCTGGTCCCACAAGGCCGGGTCCTGCCGATCGAGCGGCACCATCATCCCGGCCGCGTCGATCCGCGCCGGGCGCCGAGCCTCCGCGAACCGCACCGTCGCGGCGAGCGCCAGCACCTCGGGCTCTTGCGGAATCAGGCTGGCCAGCGTCGTGGTGATGCCGAGGATCTCGCGCGCATAGCCGGCATGGCGGCCGGCGCCGCCCGCATCCTCGTGCGCCTTGGCATAAGCGATCTCGATCGTGCTGAGCACCGCGCTGAGCCGCTCTGGCCATGCCTCCGGACCTGGCATTTCGAACGGCACACCGGCATCCGCAATCTTGCGTTTTGCCCGCACCAGCCGTTGCGCGAGCGTTGCCTCAGGAATGAGGAAGGCGCGGGCGATCTCGGCTGTCGAAAGCCCGCAGACCAGCTTGAGCGTCAGCGCCGCGCGCGCCTCGGGATGGATCGCCGGGTGGCAGCAAATGAAGATCAGCCGCAGCCGTTCGTCGGGGATCAACGCTGAATCGGCCATCAGCAGCTCCTCCGCATTGGGCTCCGGGTCGGGCGGGGGCAGGGCGGCGCCCGCGCGGATCGCCTGTCTGCGGAGCGCATCGAGCGCGACGCGGTCGGCGACACGGAACAGCCATGCCGCCGGATCGCGCGGCGGTGTCGGCACCCAGGCGGTCACCGCCCGCGCGCACGCCTCGGCGAAGCCCTCCTCCGCCAGATCGAGGTCGCGGAACCGGGCCGCGAGTGCTGCGACGACGCGGCCCTTATGGTCGCGCGCGGCCCGGTCCAGCGCACTCATCAATGGACGATCAGCGGCCGCACCTCGATCGCGCCCTCGACGCGGAGCGGCACCCGCTTTGCGATCGCGATGGCGGCGTCGAGATCGGGCGCCTCGATCAGATAATAGCCGCCAAGCTGTTCCTTGGTCTCGGCAAAGGGGCCATCATGCACGGCCTGCTTGCCGCCTTTGGTGCGCACCGTGGTCGCGGTGGGGGTAGGCATCAGGCCGGCGCCCGAGACCAGAGTCGAGCCAAGCTCGCCGACCAGCGCCATGTGGCGCGCGGTGATGTCGCGGATTTCGGGCGAATCCTGATTGTCGCCATAACCCGCCTCGTCCTCGTAGATCAGCAGCATATATTGCATGGGTCTTCTCCGTCGTTTGCCGATCGCCTGAATGCGATCGTACCGCGGAGACGGGCGAGGGGGAGCGGATTCGACAGTCCGTGCAAAATTTATTTGAGGCTGCGCCTGTTGAGGAGAAGCGGAGATATGACGGTGCATGAGGGCGCATGCCATTGCGGCACAGTACGGTTCCGGGTGGATTTCGACATCGCCGAACTTACCACCTGCGATTGCTCGATCTGCGTGAAGCGCAACGCGGTGATGACTAAGGTGCCGGAGGACGCGCTGACGATCACCGCGGGCGAGGAGGCGCTTATCCTTTACGAATGGAACACCCGCCGGGCGAAGCATTATTTCTGCAGCCGCTGTGGCATTTACGTCTTCCACCGCAAACGTGCCGCGCCCGATCATTTAGGGGTCAATATCTTCTGCCTCGAAGGGTTCGATGTCGCCTCAGTGCCGGTTCGCGCCACGGAAGGGGCGAACATGACTCTGGTCGACGAGCCCTATGGCAGCGATGCTTTCGGGAAGCCCGACCAAACCTGATCATAATCCTCGTCGAGCGCACTGGTTTCGAGTGCCTGCTCGGTCGGGGTGAAGACCGAGCGGCTCTCGATCATGAAAGCCATGGTCCCCTCGATCTTGTGTGGCTTGAGTTCAGCCTCGCTCGCGCCCTTCCAGCTTGCGACATCGGGGCCGTGGCCGCTCATCTGGTTGTGGAGCGAGAGCGCGCCGGGGACGAAGCCATCGGCCTTGGCATCATAAGCGCCCGAGATGAGCCCCATGCATTCGCTCATCACGTTGCGGTGGAACCAGGGCGGGCGGAACGTGTCTTCGGCGACCATCCAGCGTGGCGGGAAGATCACGAAATCGACATTCGCTGTGCCGGGCACATCGCTCGGCGAGGTGAGGACGGTGAAGATCGAGGGGTCGGGATGATCGAAGCTGACCGTGCCGATCGTGTTGAAGCGGGCGAGGTCGTACTTCCACGGCGCGTAATTGCCGTGCCAGGCGACCACATCCATCGGCGAGCGACCAAGATTGGTGGTCCAGAGCGAGCCCAGGAACTTCTGGACGAGCTCGAAATCGCCTTCGCGATCTTCGAACCAGGCGACAGGCGTCTCGAAATCGCGCGGGTTGGCTAGCCCGTTCGATCCGATCGGGCCGAGATCGGGCACACGGAAAGGGTGCCCGTGATTCTCGGCGACATAGCCCCGCGCCTTGCCCTCGGGCAGGGTGACCCGGAACCGCACGCCGCGCGGGATCAGCGCGATCTCGCCCGGCTTCACGTCGATGCGGCCGAGTTCAGTGAAGAGGGTGAGGGCGCCCATTTCCGGCAGGATCAGCAACTCGCCATCTGCCGAGACGAAGGCGCGATCGACCATATCCCGCGAGGTGCGGTAGATGTGCATGGCGACACCCACCTGGCTCTTCGGCCCATCGCCGGCAACGACGATCGTCGTCAGGCTGTCGAGCCAGTCCGCATCTTCGATATCGAGCGGCCCCCAGCGCAGGCGGTTGGGAGCGAGGGGAGCCTTGCTCAACCCCGGCGCAAGCTGCTTCGCGCCCTCATAACGGGTAAAGGCCGGGTGCGCGGCCGAGGGGCGCAGCCGATAAAGCCAGGAGCGCCGATTCTCATGGCGTGGCGCAGTGAAGGCGGTACCGCTGAGTTGCTCGGCATAGAGGCCGAACGGCGGCCTCTGCGGCGAGTTGCGGCCGATCGGGAGGGCGCCGGGGATCGCCTCGGTGGAGAAGTGGTTGCCGAAGCCGGTCATGTAATCGGACACGCGGTCGCTCCTCTTACCCCTCTCCCTTGAGGGGAGAGGGCTGCGCAGACTTAGGTCGGCTCCTTCAGCCGGCCTTAGTCGAAGCTGGGTGAGGGTGATGCGCTCGCCCTTGCGAGCGCTCGCCTGCGGCCCCACCCTCTCCAGCTACGACTAGGCAGCAAGCTGCCAAGTCTTCGTATCCTCTCCCCTCAAGGGAGAGGAAGTGGTTTCAAGCCTCAACCACACCCGGCACCACGCCCCTGCGGATCTGGTCCAGCTCAATACTCTCGAACAGCGCTTTGAAATTCCCCTCGCCAAAGCCGTCATTGCCCTTGCGCTGGATGATCTCGAAGAAGATCGGCCCGACCATATTCTCGGTAAAGATCTGCAGCAGCAGCCCCCCGCCGGTCTCGGGTGCGCCGTCGATCAGGATGTCGCGTTTGCGCATCTCCTCGACGTCGTGATTATGGCCGGGCAGGCGCTTGTCGATCAGATCGAAATAGGTCTGCGGCGTGGTCTGGAAGCGGATGCCATTAGCGCGGAGCGCATCGACAGTCGCGAAGATATCATCAGTCGCCAGCGCGAGGTGCTGGATGCCTTCGCCCTTATAATCCTTGATGAACTCCTCGATCTGCGAATGCTCGTCCTGGCTCTCGTTCAGCGGGATGCGAATCTTGTTGTCGGGCGCGGTCATTGCCTTGGAGAAGAGACCGGTGGCCTGGCCCTCAATGTCGAAATAACGGATCTGCCGGAAGTTGAAGATACGCTCGTAATAGCCCGCCCAATAATCCATCCGCCCGCGCTGGAGGTTGTGGGTCAAATGGTCGAGCGTGTGCAGGCCGACCGAATGCTGATCGGGCGAGGCACCGGGGACTGGCTCGAAATCGATGTCATAGATTGTCGCCGCGCCGCGCCGATCGACCAGATAGAGATTGGCGCCGCCAATGCCCTCGATCGCGGGGATGTTGAGTTCGGCCGGGCCGACCTTGCCCTCGACCGCCACCGCACCGCGCTCGACCGCAAGCTTCAGCGCCTTGGCGGCGTCGCCGACGCGGAATGCCATGGCATTGGCCGAGGGGCCATGCTGCTCGCGGAAATCGGCGACCTGGCCGGCTGCATCCATGTTGAGCAGGAAATTGATGTCGCCCTGCGCATAACGACGGACATTCTTCGAGCGGTGCGTGCCGACATGGGTGAAGCCCATCTTCACAAACAGATCGGCCAGCGCATCGGGATCGGGTCCGGTGAATTCGACGAACTCGAAGCCATCCAGGCCCATGAGGTTTTCAGTCGGGTCGGTCATGACAGTTGCTCCGTGCGGGCAAGTGGTAACAGATGAAACTATATAGCGGACAAGGCGGCGTGGGTCCACTCCCGGATCGTGCGATCTCGTCCGGCATTGCGAACCGGACGCGCAGCCGTCACAGCGGTTCCATGATTCAGCTGTTTCGCAGGTTTGCCGGGCTTGTCGCGATGCTCTCGGCGCTAACGCCCGTTGCCGCGCGCGCTGACTTGCCCGTGTCGCTGCCCGAGGTCGTCGCGAGGTTCCCGCACGACAAGACCGCCTTCACCGAAGGGTTGTTCTTCCGCGACGGCGCGCTTTACGAAAGCACCGGCCAGGAGGGGCAATCTTCGATCCGCAAGGTCGATCTCGTCACCGGCAAGATCCTCGCCAGAGTGGCCGTGCCGCCCCGGGTTTTCGGCGAAGGCGTGGTCGATTGGGGGAACGAGATCTACAGCGTCACCTGGCATGGCGGCGTCGGCTATCGGTGGTCGCTGCACGGCTTTCGCCGGCTCGGCACCTTCCATTATGCGGGCGAAGGCTGGGCGCTGACCCACGATGCCCGCCACATCATCCTGTCGGACGGGACATCGGTGTTGCGCTTTCTCGATCCGCACACGCTGAAGCTGGTGCGCCGGCTGCGCGTGACGGCCGAGGGCGTACCGGTCGAGCAGTTGAACGAGCTCGAATATGTGAAGGGCGAAATTCTCGCCAATGTCTGGCTGACCAACCGGATCGCGCGCATTGATCCGAAGACTGGTATGGTGAAGGGCTGGATCGACATATCGGCGCTGGCCGCGGAGATCGGCAGCGATGATCGGGATTCGGTCCCCAACGGCATTGCCTATGACGCGGCGCGCGACCGGCTGTTCCTCACGGGGAAGAACTGGCCGCTGCTCTTCGCGGTGCGGTTGGCCAGTGACGAAACCGGCGGAGCGCGCTAGCAGAGCGCGATGCCAAGCCTGAAGCTCGATCAGTTCCTGCCCTATCGGCTGTCGATCGCGTCGAACCGCGTGTCGTCGGCGATTGCAACGGCGTATCAGGCGCTGTTCGGCCTGCGCATTCCCGAATGGCGGCTGATCGCGGTGATCGCCGAAAGCGACGGACTAACCCAGCAGGCGCTCGGCGCCGCGACGCGAATGGACAAGGTGACGGTGAGCCGCGCGGCGATTGCGCTGGTCGATCGCGGGCTGGTCGAGCGGCGGCCCAACCCCGACGATCAGCGCTCGCACCTGCTATCGCTGACAGCGGCGGGGCAGACTTTATACGAGAGCGTGGCGCCCAAGGCGCTGGAGCTGGAGGCGAAGGTCTTTGCCGGCTTTTCGGCGACCGAGATCGCAACCTTCCGGGCGATGCTCGAGCGGCTGGAAGCGTCGGCGGCGCCGCTCGACCGCGAACAGGGTTGATGCGCGGGGGGCGGCTGGCCTAAGCGCGCTCAAGCCCTCCCCAGGCAGCTGCTTTTCTCCAGGAGGTCCAATGCCTGAAATGCTCGATCGCGCCGGTCTTACTATCGCCGCCCCACTTGCCGCCTTTGTCGAGGAGCAGGTGCTCCCCGGGCTGGCGATCGATGCCGGCACATGGTGGCAGGGCGTAGCCGCCATCTATGCCCGCTTCGCGCCTGAGAACCGGGCTTTGCTGGCGAAGCGCGACGAGCTGCAGGAGCAGATCGATTCGCGCTATGTCGCGGGCGGCGCGGTGGACGAGGCCTTTCTTCACGGCATCGCCTATATCGTGCCCGAGCCCGCACCGTTCACGATCGGTACCGCGAACGTCGATGCCGAGATCGCGACCATGGCTGGCCCCCAGCTCGTTGTGCCTGTGCTCAACGCCCGCTTCGTCCTCAACGCAGCCAATGCGCGCTGGGGCAGCCTTTATGACGCGCTGTACGGCACGGATGCTCTGCCGGGGATGGCGGTGCCGGGCGACTATGATCCGGTGCGCGGCGCGCAGGTGATCGCCTATGCCAAGGCGTTCCTCGATCAGGCGGTGCCGCTGGCGGGCGAGACATGGGCGGATTGCCGCGGCGGGATGCCCGATCTGCGCGATCCATCCCAGCTTGTCGGGCATAAGGGTGAGTCCTTCCTGTTCCGCCACAATGGCCTGCATATCGAGGTCGTGGTCGACCGCACGAGCGCGATCGGCAGCACCGATCTGGCCGGCATCTCCGACGTCATCCTCGAATCCGCACTGACCACGATCGTCGACCTCGAGGATTCGATCGCGGCGGTCGATGCCGAGGACAAGGTCGCGGCCTATGCCAATTGGCTGGGGCTGATGCGCGGCGATCTCGAGGAGAGCTTCGACAAGGGCGGCCGGACGATCACGCGGCGGCTCAATCCCGATCGCACCTATGATGGGGTCGATCGCGACACGCTGACGCTGCCCGGCCGAAGCCTGTTGTTCGTGCGCAATGTTGGCCATCTGATGACAACCCCGGCCGTGCGCCTCTCCGATGGCAGCGAGGCGCCCGAGGGCATTCTCGATGCGATCATGACCAGCACGATCGCGCTCTA
>JBDTXU010000202.1:0-20382 GCA_040006055.1 Sphingomonas bacterium
TATCCGCACGAGGCGCCGACGCATCCCGACGAGCATCCTCTCGAATTGCCCGCCGGGAGCATCGCCGAACTGCAAGCCGGTTTGAAGGCTGCGCTCAATGTCCCGGACCAGCCCCAGGTCCATGATCACTTCATTATCTACCCGGTAGCGCCACGGGCCGAGTGACGACGCCGGCGACACAACAGGAGCGGTGCGGTCATAGAGGCTGGCCGTCCTTGCCGATCAACTCGATCCGGTAGGAACAGCCGTAAAAGGTCTTGCCCGGAAGGGTCGTGGCGTTTGAGACGTTGCGCCCAATGATCGTGTGCGCGCCAAAACTCTCACCGGCTGTCGGTGGTTCGGTGCGGTCGACGAGTATCTTCTCCCCCAGGAATTTGCGGGACCTGGTGGCCGCCTCAACTTCCTCTCGCGTGGCCTTGCCTGATGCGACCATGGCTTCGACCAACGGAGTGGGATCAAGCGCGTTCTTGATCCCCTGCTCCTGCGCAATCGCGGCGGGATCGGCGAGATCGAGGATGGCGAGAACGCCGCTGGAGGTGAAGGCGATGCGGCGGGTGCTGTAATGCCCTGCCACCGTGATCGGGGCAGGCAGCTCATATTCGTTCATGAAGGGATTGCGGGTGTCGACCCGAACCCAGCGCCGCTTGTCGGCGATCTTCTCTTCGCCATTCAGGGCCATGGCAAAGCCATTATAATCCGGCGCATCGAGACGGCACTCAAGGGCGTCGAGAATGTCTATGCGATTGGGGTCGTAATCTTCAGCGGCTTGAGGCGGCGTGGTAAACGGCATGGCGAGGCTCAGCGCCGCAAGGACAAATTCCGATTTCATCGGTCGAGCCTATCACTGCCCGCTCACTGCTAATCAACCGCCAAAAGCCGTCAATCCGCTTTCCTGGGCTATGAGCCCAGCAAGCTCTTTTTGAACAGCCTCTTGACCAGCCTGTCTTCGAGGATCCGTCCAATGACGTAGAGTGCGGCAAACATTCCCGCAAAGACATAAGCGGAGGTCGGCGAAGGTTTCTTGTCCTTGCCGGCGCCATCTTTTTTGGGCTTTTCGGGTGCAGGCGAGCCCAGCGCCTTGTCGATCGCATTTTGCGGCAGCGCCACATCCTTTTTTTCGGCCTTCTTCGCGGCCTCTGACTTGCCTGCGGCTTCGGCTGAGGCCTTTTCGAGTTTGCCGATGGCTATGGTAAGCTGAGCGAAGCCCAGAAACAGCAATGGCGCCAGGAAGCAGAAGAGCAATATACGGCTGGTCAGATGATAGCGCAGCACAGGCCCGGCTACGCCCTTTTCGATCTGCAACACGCCCGCATCAAAGACGGACATCTTGTCCTGGGCGGCCGGATTCTTCTTGCAGAACGTCAGTGTGTCGTGAGTCCGATCATGGCTGGTACCCGCCTGGCCGAACAGGGGAGCGAGCCTGGCAAAGGCGTCGCCCGCTTGCTGGGGCCCGAGCGCAAGGCTTCCCCTGACATGCCAGATCCAGTCGATGAACCGCAGGGCCACATGATCTCCTTTTGAGATGGCATGACGAGTGGAGGACGGAAGGTTGTCCGAGCGGAGCAGTTCCATCACTCGGCTGGTACCGCCACCGGCTGGTCGGATCGTTCCTTGCCGAAACGTTCCCTCAGCGTCTTCCAGCCTTCGGTGAAGGGATAGGTCATCTGCTCGCGGATCGACATGCGACGCCCGCCTTCCATGCCCAGCAGTTCCGCCTCGCCGTCGATGCATGTGCCGAACATGCGGTCGATGAAGATAAAGGTGCCGGAGTAATTGCAGCGGGTCGCTTCATAGTCCTGCGAATGGTGCAGGCTGTGATGCTCGGTGGTGTTGAACAGGAAGCGCCACCAGCGCGGCGTGTTGAAGCGAACATTGATATGTTGATAGGTCCCGATCGCCAGGCCGAATGCGCCGGCGAGCAGCGCGGCCCTTGGCAGAAAATCGAAGAATCCGTCGAGGCCGAGTCCGATCAGGAAAAGCTCGACCGGGTTGCCGACCGCGCCCTTGTTGATGTTCAGCTGGGTGATGTAGTGATGCACCGAATGGGGCAGCCATAGCGGGTACCAGTTGTGCATCCCGCGGTGCATCCAATATTGCCCGAAATCGACGATGACCGCGATCAGCAAGGCCTGTACCAGCAGCGGCAAGCCCATGAACCACGCCAGCTTGTCCCAGTTGAAGCTGTGCTGGACGGCCTCGATCACCGCATCGCTGCCGATGTACCTGTCGACCATGCGGATCAGCGTGTAGGTGAGCCCGACATAGAAAAGGTCGGTGACCGCCTCCTTCCAGGTCAGGCGCCAGCTCTCGTAGCGCGGGTTAACCCATTCGAGCGCCAGCAGCAGCACCTTGAAGCCGATGCCGATGCCAACAGCGGTCGATGCTTTGGCGATCGAATTGGGTGCGTAGTACCAGAACGCGATCAGCGCGAACAACGCTACGGGCTGGAACCAGGTGAAGAAGACCTGCTTGACCGGGCCGCCTTCCACCCGGGGTATGTTTTCCCACCCAACCGTGACCGGCGACTGCGTGCCTATCAGCCTTTTACCAACGCGAACTCCGTCCATATGCCTGCACTCGCAATGCTTGCCCCGTATCTTGCGGTTTTGTCCGGGCCGCCAAGAGACGAGGATGATGTCGGTTCAGCATTGTGGCACCGTTCCCATCACGCCAGATGGCGTTATGGTATGTATCTCATAGATTCTGTCTATGCCGCGGTGCACTCGGGTGGCGCTCGGCGCGCGTGTTGGTATCCGGATCGGGTCGTGTCCCGAGTGGTGGTGTGGCCCGCCGGTAGCAGAGCTGACCGGACGCGCGCTCGCAGAGGTTGGATCTGTCGGTGCGCCGGGATCCGCGGCAGCAACAATTGCTTCGAAATTCCCGTCTCGGGAGAGATTTATCCCGACTGGGCGCCCACACTCATATTGCTGCGGTGCACAAATTGTTTTAGGCTGCTTTTGCATCAGGGGTGTCTGCATGAACGTTAAGCCGCTTCGCAAAGCCGTTTTCCCAGTTGGAGGCCTCGGCACGCGCTTTCTGCCCGCGACCAAGGCACTTCCCAAGGAGATGCTGCCGGTCGTCGACCGCCCGCTGATCCAATACGCGGTGGATGAGGCGCTGGAAGCGGGCATCGAGCAGATGATCTTCGTCACCGGCCGCGGCAAGTCCGCGATCGAGGACCATTTTGACATTGCCTATGAGCTCGAGGCGACGATGGCTCATCGCGGAAAGTCGATGGAATTGCTCCATCAGACGCGTCTCAAACCCGGTGCCGTGGCCTATGTCCGTCAGCAGGAGCCGGTCGGCCTTGGCCATGCGATATGGTGCGCGCGCGACATCATTGGCGACGAACCGTTCGCGATTTTCCTCGCCGACGAGCTAATGGTCGGCGAGCCAGGCTGCATGAAACAGATGGTCGATGCCTATAATCAGGTAGGCGGAAATCTGGTCTGCGGTTTTGAAGTGCCGAACGCGGAAACGGATCGCTATGGGATCATATCGCCGGGAAAACAGACCGGTCCTCTCGTCGAGGTGACAGCCTTGGTTGAAAAGCCCCCTCTCGGAACGGCGCCTTCGAATCTGATGATACCTGGGCGCTATATTCTCCAGCCCGATGTCATGCGGGTTCTGGAAACCCAGGAAAAGGGTGCGGGAGGCGAGATCCAGCTGACGGACGCGATGGCTAAGATGATCGGTGTTCAACCCTTCCATGCCTATAAGTTTAGCGGCCAGCGTTTCGATTGCGGCGATAAAGCCGGATACATCCAGGCGAATATTGCGCTCGCCTTATCACGATCCGACGTGGGACCTGCTGTCCGCGATTTTATCCGGAACCAAATTATCTGATTTCGCGAAGCTGCATATGCTCCCTCGAGCCTGACGCGCGGAGTGCCCCACCGAAGAACCCCAGTCTGCCGGGAGGCGAATAGATCCTCGATGTCACTATCAGTTTCAGATCGAGCGCAGCAAAATCCCGACGCAGTGGCATTTGACCGCGGCGGTTGCGAGGCGCCAAGCGATGCGCGAGGGCGAGCTCTATGCTGACCGAAGGCATTGCCGGCCTTGGAGAGACGGTTGCTGAAGTGATCGTCGTCGGCAGCGGCCCTGTTGGGCTCGCGCTGGCGACGGATCTTGCGCGGCGCGGCATAAGGGTCCTTGTGCTCGAATCAGGGTCGGTCGGCGGCAACGCTTCGATACAAGCTCTGTCTGACGCTTCGCTCTCCGACCCGAGCAGGCATGACGACATGAGCATTGCGGTCGCTCGGCGCCTGGGCGGCACTTCGAATCTATGGGGGGCGCGCTGCCTGCCGTTCGACCCCATCGATTTTGAAGCGCGCCCTTTTGTCGCGGCGCGCTGGCCGCTCTCCTATGAAGATGTCACACCCTATTGGGCATCCGCCCTGCGCGCGGCATGCGCGGGTGAGGCGGTCTTCAAATCCGAACCAACGCTGAATCCGACAGGCGATCCTACCTTCTCGGCCGACACGCTTGAGCGTTGGGCAAATATTCAAAGTGCGCAGGTAATCCACAAAGAGGCGATCCGTTCGGAACCGACGTTGGAGGTTCGCTCCCTGGCGACGGTTACAGGGTTCCGTTTTGCCGAAAACGGCCGCGTTACTGCTCTGGAGGTCTCTCATTCGCTCAGTGGCGAGCGGGTAGAAGTTCCGGTCAAATCTCTCGTGCTCGCCTCGGGTGGGCTCGAAACTGCGCGCCTCTTGCTCAGCGCTCAGTGCAAGTCAGCGAACCGATTCGGCGGCGCAAACGGCCCGCTCGGGCGCTATTATATGGGACATGTTCTGGGCGAGATCGCGGATATCGTGTTCAGTTCGCCCGCCCTGTCCCGGGCATTCGATTTCCAGATCGATGGCGGATCCTATGTCCGGCGACGCCTGGTTCCGAGTGCGGAGACCCAGCGCGAGCACCAGTTGCTCAATGCCGCTTTCTGGCCGGTGGTGGCGCCGGTTGCCGATCCACGGCACCGCAGCTCGATCCTGTCGATGGTATTCCTCGCCTTGAGCTACGCGCCTTTGGGGCGCCTCATTACAGCGGAAGCAATCCGACGCCGTCACATTCCGGACACGCCGGACCAGTTTCTCGCGCACATAGCAAACGTGCTGACCGGCGTGCCGAGCGCGGTCAGCTTCGCTGCGCGGTTCCTGCAAAGACGATATTTCAGCAAATACCGCCAACCTGGTTTCTTCGTGCTCAACAGGGCTAACCGATACGGTTTGTCCTACCACTCCGAACATGCACCCGAGCCGACGAGTCGCGTTTGCCTCAATGGTCGCTCCGATCGCCTGGGCGTTCCGTCCCTGGAGATAGATCTGCGCTTCAGCGAGCAGGACGTCGATTCGGTCGTCAGAACTCATGACCTGCTCGAAACCTGGCTTGTGCGGACCGGCATTGGACGCCTCGAATTTCGGATGCAGAAGGCCGAGCGGCATGCGGCCGTGCTCGCTCAAGCCATGCACGGGACCCACCAGATCGGGCTGACGCGCATGGGTGCGGATAGACGAAGCGGTGTGGTCGATGGCGATTTGCGCAGTTTCGACGCATCCAACCTCTATGTCGCGAGCACGTCAGTCCTGCCGACCTCGAGCCAGGCCAATCCGACGCTGACCGCGATAGCGCTCGCCTTGCGCCTCGCCGATCATCTCGCAGCTGAGCTTCAGCAGCCGGCGTCGGCTTTGATACTCACGACCGCAGGAGCGGCGTAATGAACTACGTGTCCGGACCGAAGCCTGCGCCTCCGGGTGAGATCCATGTTCTCGGATACCGTGTCCATCCGCTGACCGGTGATGAGGTGATCGAACAGATCGCCGCCGCTGTCGCTGGAAAGCGCCGCCTCGTCATGGCGAACCTCAATGTGCACGCGATGGCGGTTATGTTTGAGAACCCCGCCATGGCCCGGCTGCTCAAGCAGACCGATACGCAGGTGATGATCGACGGTATGCCGATCGTCATGATGGCCAACCTGTTTGGCCATCGCCTGTCGCGCGACAAAAGGGTGACGTCGCTCGATTTCTATGACCGGCTGTTCCAGCTCGGCCAGTCGGCTGGCTGGAAGTTTGGCTATGTCGGCACGACACCTGAAACCCTCGAAAAGGGGTTGGCGACGTTGCGGGTGCGAATTCCCGGTCTCGATATCGACGGGATTGATGGCTTCTTCGACATCTCGGACGACTCGCCGGGGTCGCGACAGGCGGCGATTCTGGAGTGGATGAACGAGCGTGCGCATGATGTCGTCATCGTCGGCATGGGCATGCCGCGGCAGGAGGAGTGGATCGAGCGAATCCAGTCCAAGGTGAAGACCACGGTGCTTGTGCCGACGGGTGCCTATCTCGAATATCAGGTTGGCGTGCAGAAGCTGCCGCCGCGCTGGATGGGGCGAATGGGGCTGGAATGGGCGCACCGGCTGGCCAGCTCGCCGCGGCGACTTGGCTACCGCTATCTTGTCGAGCCGGCCGTGCTCGCCTTCAAGCTTGCGACCCGGCGCCACCCTCAGGCGGACGAGGGCCTCGCGTCGTGACATCGCCGGCGCTTGGGCTGGGATGCGCGTCGATGGGGTCGCGCAAATCCGTCAGAGCCAGCGGCGATGCGTTGCGGCGCGCCTATGCGGCGGGTGTTCGTTGGTTCGATGTCGCGCCGTCGTACGGTGATGGCGCGGCTGAAGCGGTGCTTGGCGAATTCGCCCGTTCCAACCCTCCCGGCATTACGATCTGTACCAAGGTGGGAATCCTGCCAGGGCATGTATCGCCGTTGAAGCGCGTGTTGCGGCCGGCGCTTCGCTTAGCGATCGAGATAGCGCCGGGGCTCCGCTCTGCCGTCAAGGCACGCCGCCCCGCCGCGATGAAGCAGCCGCTGTCGCCGGAACTGATCCACCAAAGCGTCGATGCCAGCTTGATCCGTCTCGGTGTCGAGAGGATCGATGTGCTGGCGCTCCATGATGCGACGCCTGCCGAGGTGGCTGATCCGGCGATCATCGCCGCGCTCGATGCGCTGTGGACAGCGGGCAAGGTCCAGCGATTCTCGATCGCATCGTCGCCGGAAGCCGCGCTGGCCGGGCTCAGCGCATCGCCGATTTATACGGTCGTGCAGGTCGCCAATAACCCATTAGAGCGGGGTGTCACGAGGTTGCGGGCAGCGGGGGCGCTGCCTTCCGACCCACAGATCGTGACGCACAGCGCCTTCGGTGCTCAGGGCATGGCTGATATCATCGCGCGACAGATTGATACCCGTGCCGATGTCGCGACCGCGATGAATGACGGCGGCTATGCGGGAACCTCACGCCAGATGGCGCAAGCGTTTCTCGCCGATTTCGCCTTTGCCGAATCGGGCGTCGACGTGGTTTTGATGTCTATGTTCGATCCGCATCATCTTGAATCAAATATAGCCCGGTTGTCGAAAGCGCGCGACGGTGCCGCGATTGCCCGCATCGCCGTGCTGATCTCGCATCCGAGCGACGTGGACCCGGCCAATGCATAATCATGCCTTGATCATGTCCGCGCAAGACTGCTCTATGGGCGACGGAAACCCGGGGGGGGAGCGCCGCGAATTGGTTGGGAGCAAAGAGAAAGTGGAGGGGCCATTGGCCCCGCGGAAAGTCCTGGTCGTCGGGGGGTCGCTTGATCATCTCGGCGGCGTCGAGGCGTTCTGCGATCGTGCCGCCGAGGCGCTGCGAGCTGCGGGCGGTGCATGGCAGAGCGAGCGCATCGCGGCGAGCACTGCCTATCTCACGATGCGCCGGCTGCCCGCGCTTTTCCATGGCCTGGCGCAGCTCGCCGCGCACCGCCGCGAAAACCGGCCTGATATCGTCTGGCTGCAATATGTGAACCTTCCCGACCTTCTTTATCTCATCACTGCCCGGCTGCTGGGCATGCGGGTGATGGTGACGCCGCATCTGGGGAGCAACTGGCGGTCGCAATCCAACCGCTTTCTGCGGCGCATCAGCGAACGCACCTTGCGGCTCGCCGAACGCTTGGCGCTGATCTCCTGGACTCAGGAAGTCGAGATCGGCCTGCCGCGGCTGCTGCCGCGCTCGCTGATCCGGAACTTCCTTCCGCTCGAAGTGCTGACAGCGCCGCTCGCCGATACCGCGGCCATGCCTCCGGAACTGCAGCTCATCCATTCGAGCCGGCTTTCCGAAGGGAAGGGCACGTTCATGGTAGTTGACGTGTGCGGCCGGCTGCGCGACATGGGCGTGCCGTTCACGGCCCGGATCACCGGGATCGGGGATGCCGCGACGATGGACCGGCTGTACGCGATGATCGCCGAACGCGGCCTGGGCGATCAGGTGCTCGTGCTGGGGAGGGTGCCCGAAGCAGAGCTCCTCGATCATCTGCGCCAATCGGACGTCCTTGTGCATCTGTCCCGCATCGATTCCTATCCGCTCATCGTCCTCGAGGCGATGGCATGCTCGGCGACGCCGATCGCGTTGGAATTGCCCGGTGTTCGGGACATGGTCGAAACCTATTGCGGCAAGGTCGTGAGCGCCGCCAACACAGTCGAGGAAACGGCCGAGTGGCTGCGCGCCTGCGATCTCGCGGTGCTCCGGGCCTCTCGCACGGAAACCGCCGCGCGTGTCCGCGCCGACTATGACTGGAGCCGTTGTGCTTCCGCACTGGCGGCCGCGCTGAACGCCTGCATCAAGCGCGACCGGCATACAACGACCCAGCCGGCGCTCGTCGACGAGGGGTCGTCGCGTTCCGCTTGACGCCAAATGGTAAAGGCGTTGCGAACCTAATCTGTACCGCAGTGCAACATATTTTGTCGCGAAGCGCTTGCACTGCAGCAAAGTCTATTTAAACGAGACAGCTTCTTGAGATTGGGGATTTCCGTATGCGCATTGCGATGATTGGAACGGGTTATGTCGGCCTGGTGTCGGGAGCTTGCTTCTCCGATTTCGGCCATGACGTCGTGTGTGTCGACAAGGATGTCCGCAAGATCGAGCTTCTGCACCAGAATGTCATGCCGATTTATGAGCCGGGCCTGGCTGAGCTGGTTGCCTCGAACGTGCGCGCCGGCCGGCTGACCTTCACGACCGATCTGGCCGAAGGCGTGCGGGATGCGGACGCTGTTTTCATCGCCGTCGGAACGCCGAGTCGGCGCGGCGACGGCCATGCCGACCTCTCCTATGTGTTCGCGGCCGCGGAAGAGATTGCCGGCGTGCTGACCAAGAATTCGGTCATCGTCACGAAATCGACGGTTCCGGTCGGGACCGGTGACGAAGTCGAGCGGATCATTGCGGCGAAGGCGCCGAACAGCGGGGCCAAGGTGGTTTCGAACCCCGAATTCCTGCGCGAAGGCGCGGCGATCGCTGACTTCAAGCGGCCGGACCGGGTCGTCGTCGGGACTGACGATGCCGAGGCGACGCAGGTGATGCGCGACATTTATCGCCCGCTGTCGCTGAACCAGTCGGCGCCGCTCCTGTTCACCGGACGGCGCACTGCCGAGCTGATCAAATATGCTGCGAACGCGTTCCTTGCCGTGAAGATCACCTTCATCAACGAGATCGCAGACCTTTGCGAGCAGGTCGGCGCCGACGTCCAGCAGGTGTCGAAGGGCATCGGGCTCGACAACCGCATCGGCGGCAAGTTCCTCCATGCCGGGCCGGGCTATGGCGGCTCCTGCTTCCCCAAGGACACGCTGGCGCTGCTCAAGACGGCGGCCGACAATGAAACGCCGCTGCGGATCGTCGAGGCGACGGTGCAGGTCAACGACGCCCGCAAGCGCGCGATGGGGCGCAAGGTGATCAAGGCGATGGGCGGCGACGTGCGCGGCAAGACCGTGGGCGTACTGGGCCTGACCTTCAAACCCAATACCGACGACATGCGCGACGCGCCGAGCCTCTCGGTCATCGCGGCACTGCAGGATGCGGGTGCCAAGGTGAAGGCCTATGATCCCGAGGGCGTCGAGCAGGCCGAGAAGATGCTGACCGGGGTCGAGTTCTCCGAAAGCGCCTATGCCGCGGCTGACGGCGCCGATGCGCTTGTGATCGTGACGGAATGGGACGAGTTCCGCGCGCTCGACCTCAACCGCATCGCGAGCCTTCTCAAGAGCCCGTTGCTTGTCGACCTGCGCAACGTCTACCCCGCGAGCGAAGTGCAGCGCGCCGGCCTGACACTGGTCGGCATCGGCATGCCCGCCAACTGAACGCGATCGCCGGAGCGGGCGCCGTACGGACCCCGCTCCGCCACCTGGCCCGGTATGGCGATATTCGCGGGACCATATTGGGCCTCCCTGATTGCGGAACGGTTGGGTTTCATCGGCTTGAAGGGCCGCCGGACTTTTGCGAGACTTTTGCGAGACACGCGAAAAGTCGCCGAAATCGCTCCGATTTTTGGTGATTTGTTCAATTAAATCAGTGGCTTGATGTCTCGCATTATTCCCTGCCAATAATCGGGCGGTGGATTTTTCAATAATATAATATTTGTTTCGGGTACGGTGGCGATCTGAGGCTAATAGAAGTGTGCGTGGGGACCATTGCCAAATACCGTGGTTCGCCACAGGTATTTTTGCGAGCCACCGTCAACATTGAAAATTAAATTCGATTTTTCGTACCGTGCCGGATATAGATCGCATTTAGTCGGTTTTCGGTTTTCTATTGGTACGATGCTATTCGACGCAGGCGAAGGGAAACTATCGCTATTCTGGGTGACCAAGTATAGAATTTTGCGAGTCACGTTTTTATAGTTCCTTTTTCTTGCATCGGCGATTCCGCGCGGCGGGAGAGGCCGCAAACGGCTCTTCGCGCGCGCGGCGGCGGCCTCTCGATTGGATCGACAATGAGCGAGAGGGCCCACCGAATCCGGCAGGACCATAGCAAAGCCCGGACAGGGTTGAATCGAGCCGGTACTTCGGGCGATGGCCCGGACCAGCGTCGGTCCAGCATCTGGACCCGATGGTTCAGCGCGGACCGCAGGTTTCGATCAACGAGAGCTGGTATTCATCGCGTTCGATCGCCAATCTGGTTCAGCCTCTTTGCTATGGAATCCCACTGATGACGATCCGTACCAAGGCTGACTATCGACACTATCTGGCCGAAGACATGCGGGCCTGTGATCCGGCGCTTGTCTCATGGCGTCCGTGGCACGCGATAAAATATCCCACATTGGCCTGGCTGAGAAAGCTGCGGCGCGCTGAACTCATGATCAATCGCGCCAAGGGGCCGCCATCGCGTGTGATTGCGCTTTATTTCCGTCATCGCGCGCGAAGCGCCGGCATCCGGCTCGGCTTTTCGATCCCGCCCAATGTTTTCGGGCCCGGTCTGTGCATCGTGCACTGGGGCACGATCGTCGTAAACGACAAGGCGCGGGTGGGCGCGCGCTGCCGCCTCCATCCCTGCACGGTGATTGGCGCCAAAGAGACGGGCGTGCCGCACTTAGGCGACGATTGCTATATTGGGCCGGGCGCGAAGCTGATTGGCGGCATTGCGCTTGGTGATCGTGTCCGCGTGGGTGCGAATGCGGTCGTCAGCAAATCATTCCCCGCTGATTCAATCCTGGCGGGGGTGCCTGCGCGGGCACTCCGCCCCGGCGGACAATCTGACGCTCACGACGAGGCAGGTTAAACCCGAGGCGAATATTACGTCTTTGGCCTTGGTGCCGCTTGGTCGAGCGCGCCCGCAATCGCCTGCCACAGGGGCTTGGGTTGGTAGTTGTCGTCCCGGGGGGTCGGCCGGAGTGGCGCGCCATCCTTACGTTGCCGGTCGGCCATTTTGCGCAGCCAGCTATAGCGATCGGCCGGCCCCCAGGTGACGACACCAAGACACGCCGGATAGCTGAACATGATGTCGAGCAGGCCCTTTGTCAGCGCGGCGGTGTGGGCGTCGCGGGCGGGAATGCCTCCGAGCGTACCTTTGTCATTGACGTCGAGCTCGGTGACCATGAGCTTCAACCCCATACCGGCTACTTCGTCGAGGAACCGGCGCCAGTTGGCCTCCGAAAGACCGAACGAGGTGTTCAGATGCGCCTCGAAACCAAGGCATTGGACTTTCGCGCCTCGCTTCATCATCCGTTCGAGGAGTCGCAACGTCGAATCGCGCTGGCGCGTCTCGTAGGACCAATCCTGCGCGATGAGATCCTGGTTGAGCACGCGCAGGGCGGACGGATCAGCGGCGGCGGTCGCTTCGAAGGCGAGATCCATATATTGCTCGCCGAGCTTTGGGCCGAACATCTTGTCGAGAACGACATCGTTGGCGCCGATCGGCTCGTTGACCACGTCCCACTGAACCAGCCTGCCGCGCCAATGGCTGACGACGTCAGTGATATATTTGGTCAGAAAATCACCGGTCTGCTTTGCCGACATCGCAGCAACGCGCTCGGCCGCCCACGGCGGCTTGGATTCCCACCAGACGAGATTGTGGCCGCGCATCGCCATGTGGTTCTTGACGGCGAAATCGTAGATTTTCTCGGCCTGCGTGAAGTCGAGCGGCCGATCCGGCGTTGGCTGGATCCGACCCCATTTCAACTCATTCTCGCTGACCAGCACATTGGCGTCCGCAAGCAGCGCGGCGCGCAGCTTCGGATCATTTGCCAGCTGGTCCGCCGCGACTGCTGTTCCGCACAACAGGCCCTTGCGATCGGCGCGCTCGCGCAATGTGCCGGATACGGGTGGCAGGGGCGAATCCGAGCCTCCCACGTTCGACAAGAATGGGACGGCCACGCCCGCCGCGAGCGCCGCAGCCGCGGCAGCCATAAAATCCCGCCGCCCGATCTCGTCGTACATAAACTTCTCCGTCCTGGATTGCGGCGATGGTGTAATAGCCGAGCGACCGGGAAAAAGTTCCAACGCGGTCAGGCCGCAATCGGAACATTGTGCGGTGCGACACGGCGACGGCGAAACAGGGCGATCAACGGACGTTCCACGAGGAAATAGCAGGCGACACCACCGGCCAAAGCGACCAGAACATCCAGCACGGAGAACAGCAGCGTCGCACCTGGCAGCGCAGTCAGCCGCAGTCGCTTCCAGACGAAAAAGAACGCCGCCATGGTCATCAACTGGGACAGGTAGATCGAGTAGGATGCGTCGCCGATGAGGCGGGCCAAACGCCACCCTGGCAGTCTGCCTTTGAGCTCTATCGCCAAGGCGCCAATGACAATGGCCACGCTGGCAAGCCCAAAACAAACGGCACGCGTAAGTTCGGGCGGAACCGGATTCCACAACAGAGCTGCGAGGCCGCCCACAAGAAGCGATAGAGCGAGCGCGATCGGGATGCCCGATAGGGCTGTTCCGTCGCGACGAAGGGTCAGCTCACCGATGAGCATACCGGCAGCGAATTCCAGCAATATATCGGACGTGTAGAAGCCAAAGGCGGAGAGTTTCGGTACGCCTGCCAGTGATCCGATCGCAACGAGACCGACAAGCACGGCAATGGTCCCCCACAGCCGAACCATTGGTCGGGCCATCAGGAAGACGCCAAATATCGCGTAGAAGAGCATTTCATAGTTGAGCGTCCACCCTGCGAACAGGAGCGGCTCCATCGCTTCCTTGCCCGGGTTCTGCACCGGGAAGAAAAAATACGACGCAACGACATGGCGCAATTGGAAAACCGAAGTTTGCATGACGGAGGGCGCAATCAGCAGGATTGCAAGCATGACACTCGTCATGATCCAGTACAGCGGCACAATGCGGACCAGACGTTTGATATAGAATTGCGAGGTGCTGAGGGGGCGCGCGCGCGTGGTCACCCACATCACGAAGCCGCTAATCACGAAGAATATGTCTACCCCGGCGGACAAGCCCGAGGGCCAGCCGTGTGAATAGCCCATCCGCGCGAGCGGTTGACCGAGATGGTAGATCACCACCATCGTCGCCGCGAGGCCGCGAAGATATTGGATGCTCCAATATTCCCTGGTCATCGCGCCCGCTGCATTGGTCATCGCGCCCGCTGCATTTCGTGGCTGCATAATGTGTCGCCCGCCCTCAAAAACCGTACCGGCTGGCAGCTGCGGCTTTAACTTTGCCGTAGCGCCGCGTCGCGCTTTCGCATAGTGAACCACCTCATGCTGCGCTGCAATATCATTTTGCCGCGATGGCGCGGAGATCAATCGGGACGTCATGCTTTTCCGGCACACAATGCTCTATCTGCCGGCGCAATTGCTCCCGGCGCTGTGCCAGTTCGCCCAGCTGATCGTCTGGTCGCATCTCGCCACGCCGGAGGTGATCGGCGTGGTGACGCTGTTCATATCGATCCAGGAATTCCTCGGCATCGCGTTCATCGCCTTCTGGAACCAGTACACACAGCGCTTTTCGATGAAACTCTCCGAAACCGAGGCGGATCGACTGCGGCTACGCTATACCTCCACAGCAATCATCGCCGCATCGCTCTGCCTCCAGGTCCTGATTGCCCTGACTATCTATGCCGTGGCGATTGATCCGCATATGTCACTCGCCGAAGCGCTGGTGCTGGCTGGCTCGACATGCGGCAGAGCGCTCAACCTCTACGAAGGCGAGCGCGCGCGCGCTCGGCATGATGTGCTGGGGTATTCGTTCGTATCGATGTGCGGGCCCCTGCTTGGCCTGGGAATTGGTCTCGGCTTGCTTGCGCATTTTGGCAGCAGTGCGTTCGTTATCTTTCTGGGTTTCGCGATCGCGCAGCTTGCCGGCGTTGCATTAGGGCTGATGCGCGACGCGAGCTGGGTCGGCCTTGGAAAGCCCGATCTAAATCTGATCCGTCACGCTGCCGCGTACGGCAGTCCGCTGATCGTGAGCGGGGTTCTGTCCTGGGTCACGCAGAACGCATCTCGAATTGCTGTGAGCTATTTCCTTGGGCTGGGGGCTGCGGGCGTTTATTCGCTCGGCTTTGGCCTCGGCTATCGCGCGGCGGTGGTGTCCACGATGATCGTGACCGCTGCCGCTTTTCCACTTGTCGTGCGACTGGCCAATGCTGGCGACATGGATGCCGCCCGGCGCCAGATTGCCGCAAATGGCGCGCTGCTGTTCGCGATCCTTGCGGCATCGCTGGTCGGGCTCGCTGTGATCTCCTATGATGTCTTGCACCTGCTGGTCTCTCGGCAAATGAGCGGCCCGGTGGGACCGATCATGCTCTGGTCCCTCCTGGCGGGCGGGTTCATCTGCTTTCGCCAACATTTCCTGAATCAGTTCTTCCTGCTTGACGGGCAAACGCATCCCATCGCCACTGTCGCGGTAATCGAGGCAGTGATTGCTGTGGTTCTCGTGGTGATCATCGTGCCGCTCGTGGGGCCGGTGGGTGGCGCAATTGCGCTTGCCGGAACATCCGCCACAAGCATGCTCGCTACTTTTGTTCTGGCGCGGGGTGTCGGATTGATCATGCCGTGGTCGGCGATGGCTCGTGTCAGCCTAGCCGCAGCTGCGATGGCCCTCGCGGTTTTGGCGGTACGGGTCGATCACGACATATGGGGATTGGCGTTGCGCATCGCGGTGGGTGGCGCGACCTATGTCATTGCACTTGGGCTCTGTTATGCCCGCGAAATCAACAAGTGGCGGCAATCATGGCGGCTGCGGACAGGGGGTTCGGCGAGCCAAACCTAGGCCGCCAATCTGGCTTTTTGCTTGCTGACTCGGGTGCATTTGAGGATAGGGCCGGCGCGACCGGCATGCGTACAAAATTGGGGATTTTGGCTTTGCTGACAAATGGCTCGAACAAAACCGGCAGATACAATGTCGCGCTCTTCAACAGCGCCGATCCGCGCGGCTCAAAGGTCGGCGGGATCGAAACCTATTTTCGGGACTATATCTTCTACCATCCCGACGACATGGACATCCTGTTCATCGGTGCCGATGAAATCGGGGATCTGACGATTGGCGAGATCACCGAGATCGAATTCCGGGGTCGGCGCGTCAAATTCCTCCCCTTATATTTCCTCGAAAATGCGGTGAACAATTATACCGGAACGATAACCCGTTCCGAAACCATGACATTTGCGCGTTTGTTGATGAAGAACTGGGGCAAGATCCGCAAAATCCTGCGGGACGGCAATTATTCCGCCGAGGTGCATCGCTCCGAATATGCGCCGATCATCTGGACCATGGGCGTGCCCGTCATTCCCATGCTTCATGTCTGGGGAGGCAAGGGCCAGCAGCAGAGCAGCGTGCTCGGCAAATATTGGTATATCCGTGACGCGGCCGATCTCGCCGCCGCGCTGACCGGCAAGAAATTCTATGCGGTCAATCCGGACCTGACCGCGATGTTCAAACGGCGTTATCCGATGCTTCGGAAGAAATTCGATACGCTGACGACCTGGGCGAACACCGACACCTTCGCGCCGACGCCGCTCAAGGCGGGCGAGACGCTCGATGTTCTTTACGCGGGCCGAATGGACAGGTTCAAACGGCCTGACCTGATGTTCTCCGTCATAGCAGCAGCGCAGCAGCGCAGCGGGAATGTCCGGTTCCATTATGTCGGGGACGGCGATGTCGAACAATTCCCCGAGTTCGCCGCGATCCGCGACATCACGACCTGCCATGGCAGCAAATCAAGCGCCGAGGTGGCTGCGTTGATGCGGGACGTGCACGTGGGCATCCTGACCTCCGAATTCGAGGGCATGCCCCGCTTCGTCATGGAGATGCTGAGCTCCGGCCGGCCAGTCGTTGCCCTGCACCTGCCGCAGCTGGAGCCGGTGGTGATCGATGGCGTGAGCGGCTATCTGGTGCCGCGCGGGCCCGATCAGATCGAGGAGCTGGCCAAGCGGTTGGTGGACGTTCGCGCGTTGATCGCGGACGGTAGGATCAAGCCCGACGTGGTGCGCGAGCTCGTTGAGCCGTTCAGCCCGCAGGCGCTGCTGGGCAAAATCTGGGGTGACCACCGCGAGCTGCACGGGCTGCAGCGCTAAATTGGTAACGGCATGATGCCGCCTCAGGGGGCGGCTGCGCGGCCTGGATCGCTCCGCAGCTTCGTCCTTGTTGCATTGGACAGGATGGTCCGGAACGGACGATCGTACCAACGATCCAAAAACGGACATAATATCAGAAGGCCGATGATGCAGGCAGCGCCGACGACCGGCCCCGGCAGGTGAGCCAGGGTCGCTGCAGCTGCGGCCAATTCCAATAGAGGCCTGTGCACGGCGTAGATCGGGAACGATATGACGCCAAGGTATATGAACGTCTTTAGAGCGGCGGGCGAAGGCTCTGTTGAAGTTCCTGCGATGACAAGCGCTGGACTTAGAATTAGGATAAAGAGTAGGTCATAATAATATCCAAAAAAATCTGGCACCATAAAACATGCGATTAGGACAAGTAAAAGCAACGTTGCCGGAACGCGTCGGATACGAGTATTCAACCTATAAATCAGAAGGCCGGATGAGAATGAGAAGATCGTTCTGGCAATTCCACCAATTGCATCCGTAGATAGCGCACCCAAGTTGGCGCTTCCAAATTTGAAAATCAGCGCGACGAGCGCGCCGCCCGCCATGGCGATTGTGATAGCTAGCACTCGATTGCTGAGTTTATGAAATAGCATCGCGTAAGCCACATTCACCAGTAACTCATACATCAACGACCAAGATGGTATATTCATGCTGAAGAGATTGTAGCCTCTTTCTTTAATTGGAAACGGCAAGAACAGTAACGCAGTCACTATCGCTATGCCGAGCTGCACGGTTGTGAAGGCGTAGTGGTTATGAGTGAGGATTAGCGCCAACTCACGAATTGTGCCAAGAAGAATACCAGCAAGATATAGTGGATAGAAGCGGATGACCCGGATTTTGGCAAATTCTCGCCAGCCCAGCCCGCCCCCAATCCGATTGTCGTAAGCATGCGCGATCACGAATCCGGAAAGCATGAAGAACAGATCCACGGCCAAATATCCCCGCGGGAACGCCTGCATATGTAAAAGATCAACCGCGTGATAGAGGACGACGCTAACGGCGGCGACGCCTCGCATTGCATTCAGGGTTTCATAGTTTTTCCGTTCCATGGGTTCCCCAAGAGCTTTCGATTCAGGCAGCGCATGATCGTTGCGCACCGCAGGCCGCAGATGCTTCAGGACTGCATCTCGGTGAATGCCGAGACTGGTCCTCGCCTCAGTCTATTCCGTGCTTGTCTGATGATCGGACCGAAGATGCCGTTCCCAGATCGTGACCAGGCTGTCCCGAAATGCCTCGACCGAAAATCGCTTGCCGAACGTATCGATGCCGTTGTCGCAAAGGCGTTGGCGCAAGGCGGGATCGCCCATCAGTCTGGCGATTGCCGCGGTGAGCGCGGCCTGGTCGCCGACCGGGCAGAAGATGACATCGTGTCCGTCAGTCAGCACCTCGGGCATCGCCCCGATCGGCGTGGTGATCGCCGGTGTTCCAAGGCCAAGCGCTTCGAGGACGACGAGCGGCAATCCTTCATCATAGGAGGGCAGCACCAGCAGGTCCGCGCTCGAGACCAATGTGTTCGCGGTTTCCTGCCCCACCCAACCGCTGAAGCCGATCTTCTCGGCAATCCCCGCGCCATCCGCCACGGCTGTATAATGGGCGATGTCGCCATTGCCGGCGAAGCGGGCGTGCCAGGGAATATCGGTCGGCGGCAGCGCGGCGAGGGCGTGGATCAGATCCGTCACGCCCTTTCGCTCGATCAGATTGCCGAGGAACAGGATGCGCAGCTCCCCCTGATCGTTGCTGTGGCGCCGCCCGACCGGCGGTTCGATCGGCACGCCGTTGATCAGCACTTCGACGCGCTCGCGCCTGATGCCGATCTCTTCGCACAGCCACGTCCGCCAGCGTTCCCCGAGCACGATGTTGCAGGTGGCGATGCGGAAAGGGAGGAGCGCCAGCCAGCGCCCCAAGGGGGATAGCCTCGCTATATCGCGTTCATAGGTGACCGCGTGAAAATGCAGAAACACCGGCATGAAGACCAGCCTGCAGAACAGCACCAGGGTTCCCTTGCGGGCCGCTGACCCCCGATCTCCGAAATTCACATGGACGATTGCAGACTTGCCCGCCACCCGCGCCTTGAGGATGGTCCAGCAGGCCCTGATGACAAGCAAGGGCGACCACCAGCGACCGCGATGATCCCGCGTGCTGACCGGAATGGCTTCGAAGCCGCGCAACGCGTCCGGCGGCGCCTGGACCACATAGTCCCGGACGCGACCCATGCCTCCGCCATTTTCCTCGTGCGGCGCTACAATGAAGGCAATCGTTCGTCTTGAGATAGCTATCGTGCCCCCTGGTTCGACTTCAACACCCGGAAACCTTCTCCGGGCCCGGTATTCGACGTGACTTCATCTTCGCATCCAGACCTGCCTGAGGAATTCAGGCGGGCTGATCTCAGTTATAACTATCGGCCGCGACCTTGGCCCAGGTCGCGTGGTTCGCTTTCTTTTCTGCCGCCATGGACATTTTTGCCAATAGATCAGGCTTGTTGACGAAGGATTCGATAGCCTCGCCAACCGCCTGCGAGTCCCGTTCTTTCACCAATATCCCCGTTACGCCGTCTTCAACCGCTTCAGGAATTCCGCCCGAACGCGTGGCAATAGCCGGCAGGCCGTAGGCTCCGGCTTCCAGAAAGGCGAGGCCGAACCCTTCGAACCGTCCTTGCAGATCCTGGTATCCGGGCAAGCAGAACAGATCGGCCGCGGACAGTCTCGCGCGAACATCCTCATCGGGCAGGGCTCCGAAGAAGCAGGTTTTTGCCTTCAGATCCTTGACCGCCTCGCGCAGCGCATCGGCATAGTCGGCCTCCTGAAGAGGTCCGATGATCCACCATTCGATCCGGCTCGACACCGCATCCGGCAAAGCCGCGAGCGCGGTTGCCACCACCATATGCCCCTTGCGGGGGACCACCCGTCCGAGGGAGACGATGATGAATCTGTCGTCGGCTATTCCGAGTGCCGCTCGGGTGGTGCGCTTGTCGAGGCGGCCCGACTTCCAGACATCGCCTACGCCAAGGGGTATGCCGCGAACGCTTCGGGCATCTATGTGCGGGAATTTCCGCAGCAGGAGATCGGCCGTAAACTGGCTGTTCGCCGTCCAGCGCGCCCAGCTGGATCGCCAGAAGCCAATCGCCTTCAGCGCCATGCGGCGGCGCGGCGCGCTCATATAATTGATCTCGGTGCCATGGACCGTGAGGATCGTCATGGCCTTGCGGCGAGCGGATAGCCGGGCGGGGATGAAGAAGGGCCAGTCGACCGCGTGGATCAGATCGAAGGCCTCGCCCTTCAGAAGGCGCCGTGTTTCCTGAATCCGTTTGGGCAGCCCCTTGAAGGAGGCTGGTCCGCCAGCGAAGCGCACGACGCGAAAATTGAAATCGGCATCGACGGCCGTGCAATCCTTGCCATAATCGGGTGCCAGGACCACGACCTCATGCCCCGCAGCGGCCGCCGCCGCCGCCATCTCCCGCGCATAAGATCCTATCCCTCCGTGGAAGGGCGGAAATTCGCTGGTGAGAAGGGCAATCTTCATGAAGTTCAGTATCCGG